>NZ_JBEXJT010000030.1:0-96351 GCF_040609255.1 Kitasatospora sp. NPDC004723
TGGCACGCTGTTGAGTTCTCAAGGAACGGACGCTTCCTTCGAGCCGCCTTCCAGCGGGCCCTCCGGGCGCTTCGTTCTTTCGTGTTTCGAGCTTACCAGATCCGTTTTCCGGTTCTTAACCGGCGCTTTTCGCATCCGAAATCTGATGTTAACCGCCGACTCGCGGCGACTCGACCAACCATAGCGGGTCCCCGGCCGGAGCGCGAATCGACCCACGCCGGGCGTCACCCGGCCGGACGCGTGATTTGTTGCTCTCGCGAGCATATACAGCAATGGTCCCGATTCGCCAAGATGCCTGTAGAGTGCGGCGCATCGGCCAAGAGGACTAGACCAGTAGTGGTCGGCAAGATGGCCGGCCGGGGAGGGCGGCGGCACTGCCGAACGCCCGGGAATGTCAACGGATGTCCGAAGTTGACATGATTTAGGCTTCAGTCGATCGCCCAGCCGCGTTCGCGGCCGCTCGTCTGTACTGCGCACTTGGGAGGCTCAACCATGACCACTGTGACGTCGCCGCTGACCGGCAAGGTCGTCGGGCTCGCCGGCGTGCCGGACCCCGTCTTCTCGGGTGCGATGGTCGGCCCGGGCACCGCGATCGACCCCGTGCGTGAGCAGACCGAGGCCGTTGCTCCGGTCGACGGCGTGGTCGTGTCCATGCACCCGCACGCGTTCGTCGTCGTCGACGCGGACGGGCACGGCGTCCTGACCCACCTCGGCATCGACACCGTTCAGCTGAACGGCGAGGGCTTCGAACTGCTCGTCAGCAAGGGCGACACCGTCACCCGCGGCCAGGCCGTCATCAAGTGGGACCCGGCCGCCGTCGAGGCCGCCGGCAAGTCGCCGATCTCCCCGATCGTCGCCCTGGAGGCCTCGGCCGACGCGCTGGGCGAGGTTCTGGAGAGCGGGGAGGTCGCCGTCGGCGACGCCCTGTTCAGCTGGAGCTGACCTCTCCCCTCTTCTTTACCCGACACATCCGCCCCACCGCTCCGGTCGGGGCGGCCCGGCACACAGCGGTACCCGGCGGGGCCGCTTCGTCTACGGAGAGCAGGCATGGAGAAGACGCTGCGCGGCGTGGGTGTCAGCCACGGGGTCGCGATCGGCCAGGTGCGGCACATGGGGACGGCGGTGCTGGAGCCCCCGGCCACCCAGATCCCGACCGAGGACGCTCCGCGTGAGCAGGCCCGCGCCCAGGCGGCCGTCGAGGCGGTGGCCGCGGACCTGATCGCCCGCGGCAACCTGGCCGGTGGCGAGGCCCAGGCCGTGCTGGAGGCCCAGGCGCTGATGGCGCAGGACCCGGAGCTGATGGCCGACGTCTCCCGCCGGATCGCCGTCGGCAGCAGCGCCGAGCGCGGCGTCTACGACGCGTTCGCCGCCTACCGGGCGCTGCTCGCCTCCGCCGGGGAGTACCTGGCGGGCCGGGTGGCCGACCTGGACGATGTCCGCAACCGCATCGTCGCCCGGCTGCTGGGTGTGCCGATGCCGGGTGTGCCGGACAGCGACGAGCCGTACGTGCTGTTCGCCCGGGACCTCGCGCCGGCCGACACCGCGCTGCTGGACCCGACGCTGGTGCTCGGCTTCGTGACCGAGGAAGGCGGGCCGACCAGCCACAGCGCCATCCTGGCGCGGGCCATGGGCGTGCCGGCCGTGGTCGCGCTGCCGGGGGCGACCGAGGTCGCCGAGGGCACGGTCGTCGCCGTGGACGGCAGCTCCGGTGACGTGCTGGTCGAGCCGAGCGAGGAGAAGACGGAGGAGCTGCGCCGGGTCGCCGCCGAGCGCAAGGCCGCGCTCGCCGCCTCCTCGGGCCCGGGTTCGACCTCCGACGGGCACAAGGTGCCGCTGCTGGCCAACATCGGCGGTCCGGCCGACCTGCCGTCCGCCCTGGAGGCGGGCGCCGAGGGTGTCGGGCTGTTCCGCACCGAGTTCCTCTTCCTGGACGACTCGGCGAAGGCGCCGAGCGAGGAGAAGCAGGTCGAGGCGTACCGCAAGGTACTGGAGGCGTTCCCGGAGAACCGGGTCGTCGTCCGGGTTCTCGACGCGGGTGCGGACAAGCCGCTGGACTTCCTGACCCCTGCCGACGAGCCCAACCCGGCGCTGGGCGTGCGCGGTCTGCGCACCCTGCTGGAGCACCCGGACGTGCTGCGGACCCAGCTGCGGGCGCTGGCGAAGGCCGCCGAGGGCCTGCCGGTGCACCTTGAGGTGATGGCCCCGATGGTGGCCGACCGCAAGGACGCCAAGGAGTTCGCCGCGGCGTGTCGCGAGGCGGGGCTGAGCGCCAAGTTCGGCGCGATGGTGGAGATCCCCTCGGCCGCGCTGCGGGCGCGCTCGATCCTCCAGGAGGTCGAGTTCCTGTCCCTGGGCACCAACGACCTCGCCCAGTACACCTTCGCCGCCGACCGGCAGGTCGGTGCGCTGGCCCGGCTCCAGGACCCGTGGCAGCCGGCGCTGCTCGACCTGATCTCGGCCGCCGCCGAGGCCGCGCAGGCCGAGGGAAAGAGCTGCGGCGTCTGCGGCGAGGCCGCCGCGGACCCGCTGCTGGCCGTGGTGCTGACCGGTCTCGGTGTCACCAGCCTGTCGATGGGCGCGGCGTCGATCCCCTATGTGCGGACCGCGCTGGCCAAGTACACACTGGCGCAGTGCCGCCGGGCCGCCGAGGCGGCGCGGGCGGCGGACAGCGCCGAGGAGGCGCGGGCCGCGGCGCAGCAGGTGCTGTCGGGCGAGTGACCGCCTGACACCCGCCGTCGGGGAAGACGGAGTAGACGGAGAACATCCCGAGGGGCCCTTCCACTGTGGCTGTGGAAGGGCCCCTCCGGTGTGTCCCTCCGGTGTGGCGGCGGCTACTTGGCGGCGGCGCGGTCGCGGCGCAGCTGCTCGAACCAGCGCAGGTGGTCGAGGTTGTCGACGGAGCCGGGGTTGACGGCCTGGTCGAGCGGGGTGCCGGAGAGCAGGCGCTTCACCGGGACCTCGATGCGCTTGCCGGTCAGGGTGTGCGGCAGGCCGCGGACGGCGATGACCTCGTCCGGCACGTGGCGCGGGGAGAGTTCGGTGCGCAGCGAAGTGCGGATGCGGCCGATGAGGTCGTCGTCGAGTTCGGCGCCGGGGGTGAGGACGACGAACAGCGGCATCCAGTAGCCGCCGTCGGGCTCCTCGAGGCCGATGACGAGGGACTCGGCGATCTCGGGGAGACGCTCGACGACCTCGTAGATGTCCGAGGAGCCCATCCGGACGCCCTGGCGGTTGAGGGTGGAGTCGGAGCGGCCGTGGATGACGACGGTGCCGCGGGAGGTGACGGTGATCCAGTCGCCGTGGCGCCAGACTCCGGGGTACATGTCGAAGTAGCTGTCGTGGTAGCGCGTTCCCTCGGGGTCGTTCCAGAAGCCGGTGGGCATCGAGGGGATGGGCTTGGTGACGACGAGTTCGCCGACCTCGTCGGTGAGCGGCCGGCCGTTGACGTCCCAGGACTCCACGGCGGCGCCGAGGCAGGGGGCCTGGATCTCGCCGAGGTGGACGGGGAGGGTGGGGACGCCGCCGACGAAGCAGGAGCAGACGTCGGTGCCGCCGCTGACGGAGGCGAGCCAGACGTCCTCCTTCACCTCGTCGTAGATCCAGCGGAAGCCGTCGGGCGGCAGCGGGGAGCCGGTGGTGCCGATGCAGCGGACGGCGGAGAGGTCGAGGTCGCGGCCGGGGTGCAGGTCGGCCTTGCGGCTGGCGATGACGTAGGCGGCGGAGGTGCCGAGGACGGTGGCGCCGGTGCGGGCGGCGACGGACCAGAGGGCGCCGGTGACGGGATGGCCGGGGCTGCCGTCGTAGGTGACGATCGTGGATCCGACGAGGAGGCCGGCGATGAGGAAGTTCCACATCATCCAGCCGGTGGAGGTGTACCAGAGGAAGCGGTCGTCGGGGCCGAGGTCGAGGTGGAGGCCGGCCTGCTTGAGGTGCTCGACGAGGATGCCGCCCTGGCTCTGCACGATGGCCTTGGGCAGGCCGGTGGTGCCGGAGGAGTAGAGGACCCAGAGCGGGTGGTCGAAGGGGACCGGCTCGAACACCGGCTCGGTGTGGTCGGCGACCAGGTCGTCCCAGGTCAGCGCTCCCTCGGGGGCGGGGCCGCCGAGCAGGGGGACGTGCACGACGGTGCGCAGCGAGGGGAGTTCGCGGCGGAGTTCGGCGACCACCCCGGTGCGGTCGTGGTCCTTGCCGCCGTAGTGGTAACCGTCGACGGCGAAGAGGACGACGGGCTCGATCTGCTGGAGGCGGTCGAGGACGCTGCGGGCTCCGAAGTCGGGGGCGCAGCTGGTCCAGACGGCGCCGACGGCGGCGGTGGCGAGGAGGGCGACGGCGGCCTGCGGGATGTTGGGCAGGTAGGCGCCGACCCGGTCGCCGGGGCGCACGCCGCGTGCCCGGAGGGCGGCGGCGAGGGAGCCGACCTGGCGGCGGAGCTCGGCCCAGGTGAGGACGACGGGCTCGTCGGTGGTCTCGTCGAGGTGGAGGATCGCGGGGCGGTCGGCCTTGGCGGCGTCCTCGCCGGCGCGCAGGGCGTGTTCGGCGTAGTTGAGGCGGGCGCCGGGGAACCAGCGGGCGCCGGGCATCGCGGGGTCGGCGAGGACGGCGTCGGGTGCCTCGGTGAAGCGGACGTCGTACCACTGGGTGACGGCGGTCCAGAAGCGGTCGAGGTCCTCGACCGACCAGGCGTGCAGGGCGGCGTAGCGGGCGGCGGCCTGCTCGTCGTCGGCGGCGGGTGCGAGCGGCGCGGCCGGGGCGCCGTGGTGCTCGGCGGCCCAGGCCTGGAAGGCCACGATCCCGGTGCCGGCGGCACGAGCGGGGTTGGGGCGCCAGAGCGGCTGGTCCTGGGGTGGGGTGCTCACGGTGGTGGTCTCCCGGCCGGTGATGAGGGCGGACGGGGGTGCTTGTGGCAGGGCCCGCGTCCGGTTGGGGGCTGTTGGAGCAGACCCTGCCATGTGATCGGCCGGTGCGCCAGGGTCTTCCCGGTGCTCGGAAGCGGCCCGGGCGCCTGGTCAGAGACGGGCGAACTCGCCGTTGAACCAGGAGCGGGAGACACGGGTGTGGAAGGGGAAGGCGAGCGGGGTCTCGGGGGTGGCGAGCTGCCAGCCGTCGGTCTCGTCGGTGGGGACGGAGGGCGGGAGGAGGGTGAGCGGGCGGGCGGGGAGCAGGCCGAAGAGGCAGAGGAAGCCGCCGTGGGTGTCGGAGTCGGTGGCGACCAGGGTGATGTCCGCGGCCTCGGCGAGGATGCCGGTCTCCTCGCGCAGTTCGCGCACGCAGGCCTGCTGCCAGCTCTCGCCGTAGTCGATGTAGCCGCCGGGGAGGGCGAGTTCGCCGTAGCCGGGTTCGATGGTGCGGCGGATCACCACCAGGCTCGGGGCGGTGTCGGCGGTGGTGACCGGGAGGAGGGTGACGACGACGGGCAGCGGGTTGCGGTAGCTGATCTCGGTGCAGCGGGGGCACGTCCGGGGCCAGGCGGAGGTGCCGGGCGGGTAGGGGGTGCCGCAGAAGTGGCAGTGGGAGTTGGCTTGGTGGCGCACCGTGCCGGCCTCGTAAGTCGTCATGGCCGGATGGTAGTGCGGCTGGGTGGGGCAGGGGTCGCGGTCGGCGATCGCGGTCAGGGACTGCGGTCAGGGACTGGGGTCGGGGTCGCTGCGGGTGGGGCGGAGCAGGGCGGGGTGGAGCAGGCGGGCGTCGCCGGCGTGGTAGGTGCGGGCGCGGGGGCCTCCGCGGGCGCCGCCGCGGTCGGTGGTGGTGCCGGTGCCCTCGACGAAGCCGGGGACGGAGAGCACCTTGCGGTGGAAGTTGCCGGGGTGGAGCTTCTCGTCCCAGACGGCCTCGTAGACGGCCCGCAGCTCGGGGATGGTGAAGTCGTGGTGGAGGAAGGCGGTGGCCAGCGGGCTGTACTCGATCTTGGCGCGGGCGCGGTCGAGGCCGTCGGCGAGTATCCGGGCGTGGTCGAAGGCGAGCTCGATCGGGGTGAGGTCCGCCGGTTCGGTCGGCTCGGACGGCGCCGCGGGCTCGGTGGGGCCGGTGCGCCCGCCGACGCCACCCCCGTGGGTGTCGGCGGGCGCACAGGCGGTCTCGGACCGGCCCGGGGGCCGGAGGTCGAGGGCGGTGACGGGGTGCCAGGCGGCGTGCGCCGCGTCGGTGCCGGCCCGCGGGTCGGGCAGGTCCGGGGCGAAGGCGAGGTAGGCGACGGAGACCACGTGCATCCGCGGGTCGCGCTCGGGGGTGCCGTAGCTGCCGAGCTGTTCGAGGTGGATGCGGCTGAGGCCGGCCTCGGCGCCGACGGTGCCGTGCAGGCCGGTCTCCTCGGCGAACTCGCGGGCGGCGGCCTCCTCGAGGCTCTCCTCGCCGGCCCGCAGGAAGCCGCCGGGCAGCGCCCAGCGGCCCTGGTAGGGCGGGAGGGCGCGCTCGACGAGCAGGACGTGCAGGCGGCCGTGGCGCAGGGTGAGGGCGACCACGTCGACCGTGACGGCGACCGGGGCGTAGGCGCGCGGATCGTAGGCGGCGAGCCATTCCTGCTCGGTGGTGTCCATGTGCGCGCTCCTCTCACCCGGTGCGGCCGGTCGGGCGTCCTTCTCGGATTGAGCACAACGTAGCGACCCGTTGACTCCGCGGCAAATCATTTTCCGGCCACTCCCCCGCACTCCCCCGCGCACCGGCTCCTAGGCTGTGAGCAGGACGTTCGCCCGAGGAGGCCCCGATGGACGCACCGGACGCACCGGACGCCCCCGGCGCACCCGCCGCACCGGGCTTCGCCGCCGCGTTGGCGGCCGGGCCGCTGGTACTGGACGGCGGGCTCTCCGAGCAGCTGGCGGCGGGCGGGTACGACCTGACGGGCGCGCTGTGGTCGGCGCGGCTGCTGGCGGACGCGCCGGAGGCGGTCCGGGCGGCGCACCGGGCGTACTTCGCGGCGGGCGCGCGGGTCGCGATCACCGCGAGCTACCAGGCGAGCTTCGCCGGCTTCGCCCGGCGCGGGATCGGCCGCGCCGGGGCGGCCCGGCTGCTGGCGCGCAGCGTGGAGCTGGCGCGGGAGGCGGCGCGCGGGCTGCCTGGGCCGCGCCGGTGGGTGGCGGCGTCGGTCGGACCGTACGGGGCGGTGCTGGCGGACGGGTCGGAGTACCGGGGCCGGTACGGGCTGACGGCGGCCGAGCTGGAGGCCTTCCACCGGCCCCGGCTGGAGGTGCTGGCGGCGGCCGGCCCGGACGTGCTGGCGCTGGAGACGGTGCCGGACGTCGAGGAGGCGCGGGTGCTGCTGCGGGCGGTGCGCGGGCTGGGGGTGCCGGCCTGGCTGTCGTTCGGCGCGGCGGGCGGGCTGACCCGGGCCGGGCAGCCGCTGGCGGAGGCGTTCGCGCTGGCCGCGGAGGTGGACGAGGTGGTGGCGGTGGGGGTGAACTGCTGCACGCCCGAGGACGCGGACCGGGCGGTGGGCCTGGCGGCGCGGGTGTCCGGCAAGCCGGTGGTGGTCTATCCGAACAGCGGCGAGGGCTGGGACACGGCGAACGGGGCGTGGTGCGGCGAGCCGACCTTCTCGGCGGACCGGGTGGCCGGGTGGCTGGCGGACGGGGCCCGGCTGGTGGGCGGCTGCTGCCGGGTCGGGCCGCCGGGGATCCGGGCGGTGGCCGCGGAGGTGGCGACGGCGGTGGCCGCGGAGGTGGCCGCGGAGGTGACGACGCGGGCCGCGCCGACCCGGGCCGCCGGACGGCCGGACTGATCCCCCACCACCGGGGGCGCAGGGGCCGCCCCGGGCGGGGTTACCGAGGGGGAAGGTGCACGGACCGGGGACGGCCTGGCAGACTCGTGCCGTCACCACTGCGGTCGACAATGTCGACCGCCCCGTCAGTGCGGAGGTTCCCATGCCCGGCCCGATCCAGTCGCTCTCCCGGGCCGCCGCGATCATGCGCCTGCTGGCCGGCGGCGAGCGCCGCCTGGGCCTGTCGGAGGTCGCGACGGCACTGGGCCTGGCCAAGGGCACCGCGCACGGCATCCTGCGCACCCTCCAGCAGGAGGGGTTCGTCGAGCAGGACCCGGAGAGCGGCAAGTACCAGCTGGGCGCCGAGCTGCTGCGGCTCGGGCAGAGCTACCTGGACGTCCACGAGCTGCGGGCGCGGGCCCTGGTGTGGGCCGACGACCTGGCCCGGGCGGCCGGCGAGACCGTCTACCTGGGGGTGCTGCACCAGCGCGGGGTGCTGATCGTGCACCACGTGTTCCGGCCGGACGACACCCGGCAGGTGCTGGAGGTCGGCTCGATGCAGCCGCTGCACTCCACCGCGCTGGGCAAGGTGCTGCTGGCCTACGACCCGGTGGCGCGCGGCGAACTGGGCGACGGCCCGTTCGAGCCGTACACCGCGCGGACGCTGACCGAGTCGGCGGACGTGGACGCCGAGGCGGCGCTGATCCGCGAGCGCGGCTGGGCGGACTCGGTGGAGGAGACCTGGGAGGGCGTGGCCTCGATCGGCGCGCTGATCCAGGACCGGCGGCGCAACCCGGTGGGCGCGGTCTGCATCAGCGGCGCGGTCGAGCGGGTCTGCGAGGACGGCTTCGTGAAGCCCTCGCTGGTCGCGTCGGTGCGCAGCGCGGCCCGTGCGATCTCCCGGGACCTGGGCGCCGGGCGGTTCTGAGCAGCCGGCCGCGGAGCCTGCCGGAACCCCGGCGAAACGTTCACGCAGAGGCGCGGACGGGCGAAATGCCCGCCCGCGCCTTACCGTTTTGTCCAAAATTCCGATAGTCCATCCGGTAGCGCGAGGCAGCGCGACGAGCCAAGGGTCACAGCTGCGTAACCCGGCCTTGACGAGAGGGCGGCCCGGGGAGGAAGCTTCCGCATGACGGTCGACATTGTCGAACGATGGCCGAGCGAATCGCACCCACAGAGCGCTCACCCGCCCGACGGTCCGCCCGGCCCCTGCCCCCACCCTCATCTCCGGGCCATATGGACAAGGGAGTCTTTGTGTCCGCGTTCTCCAACGGCGACGTTTTTGTCGGCGAAACCCTCGGCACCGCCGCGCTGATACTCCTCGGCGGCGGCGTCTGCGCCGCCGTGACCCTCAAGAAGTCGAAGGCCCTCAACGCCGGCTGGCTGGCGATCACCTTCGGCTGGGGCTTCGCGGTCCTGATCGCCGCCTACATGTCCGCTCCGAAGTCCGGCGCCCACCTCAACCCGGCCGTCACCATCGCGCTCGCCGTGAAGAGCGGTGAGTGGAGCCAGGTGCCGCTCTACCTCGGCTCCCAGCTGCTCGGCGCGATCATCGGCGCCGTGCTCGTCTGGGCCACCTACCTCGGCCAGTTCCAGGCCAACCAGGAGCCGACGCTCGGCATCTTCTCGACCGGGCCCGAGGTCCGGAACCCGGTCCAGAACGTCCTCACCGAGGTCATCGGCACCTTCGTGCTCTGCTTCGCGATCCTCACCATCGGCACCAACAACGGGCTCTCGCAGTCCGGCACGGGCACGCTGATGGTCGCCTTCACCGTGGTCGGCATCGGCCTCTCGCTGGGCGGCCCGACCGGCTACGCGATCAACCCGGCCCGCGACCTCGGCCCGCGCATCGCGCACTCCCTGCTGCCGATCCCGAACAAGGGCGGCTCCGACTGGTCCTACGCCTGGGTCCCGGTGGTCGGCCCGATCATCGGCGGCCTGCTGGCCGGCGGCCTGTACAACGCCATGTTCTGAGGCCGGGTTCGAACCCGCCGCGCACGGGGACTGACCACGGAGTCAGGCCCACCCACCCCGCAAACCCCCAGAGACCCGAGCCGAGGACCCTCATGACCCCCACGGGCAACTACATCGCCGCGATCGACCAGGGCACCACCTCCAGCCGCTGCATCATCTTCGGCGCCGACGGCCGGATCGTCTCCGTCGACCAGCAGGAGCACCGGCAGATCTTCCCCCAGCCCGGCTACGTCGAGCACGACGCCACCGAGATCTGGACCCGGGTGCAGTCGGTCGTCCGCGGCGCGCTGGAGAAGGCCGGCCTGACCAGGGACGACATCCGCGCCATCGGCATCACCAA
This sequence comes from Kitasatospora sp. NPDC004723, assembly GCF_040609255.1. Classification (NCBI taxonomy): domain Bacteria; kingdom Bacillati; phylum Actinomycetota; class Actinomycetes; order Kitasatosporales; family Streptomycetaceae; genus Kitasatospora; species Kitasatospora sp. NPDC004723. The sequence continues at coordinate 10,005 of NZ_JBEXJT010000030.1, forward strand.
CCAGCGCGAGACCACCGTCCTGTGGGACCGGAAGACCGGCGAGCCGGTGCACAACGCGCTGGTGTGGCAGGACACCCGCACCGAGGCGCTCTGCCGCGAGCTGGGCCGCAACGTCGGCCAGGACCGCTTCCGCCGCGAGACCGGCCTCCCGCTGGCCAGCTACTTCGCCGGCCCCAAGATCCGCTGGCTGCTGGACAACGTCGAGGGCCTGCGCGAGCGCGCCGAGGCCGGCGACATCCTCTTCGGCACCATGGACACCTGGGTCATCTGGAACCTCACCGGCGGTGTCGACGGCGGCAAGCACGTCACGGACGTCACCAACGCCAGCCGCACCATGCTGATGAACCTGCACACCCTGCAGTGGGACGAGAAGATCGCCGAGTCGATGGGCGTGCCGATGGCCGTCCTGCCGGAGATCCGCTCCTCCGCCGAGGTGTACGGCGAGGCCGTCGGCGACCTGGCGGGCGTGCCGGTCGCCTCCGCGCTCGGCGACCAGCAGGCCGCGCTGTTCGGCCAGACCTGCTTCGACGAGGGCGAGGCCAAGTCCACCTACGGCACCGGCACCTTCCTGCTGCTCAACACCGGCGAGAAGGTCGTCAACTCCTACCACGGCCTGCTGACCACGGTCGGCTACCGGATCGGCGACCAGAAGCCGGTCTACGCCCTGGAGGGCTCGATCGCCGTCACCGGCTCCCTCGTCCAGTGGCTGCGCGACCAGCTCGGCATCATCTCCACCGCCGCCGAGATCGAGACCCTGGCCAACACGGTCGAGGACAACGGCGGCGCCTACTTCGTCCCGGCCTTCTCCGGCCTGTTCGCCCCGTACTGGCGCTCCGACGCCCGCGGTGTGATCGCCGGACTGACCCGGTACGTCACCAAGGGCCACCTGGCCCGGGCCGTCCTGGAGGCCACCGCCTGGCAGACCCGCGAGGTCGTCGACGCCATGCAGAAGGACTCCGGGGTCGAGCTCACCGCCCTCAAGGTCGACGGCGGCATGACCAGCAACAACCTGCTCATGCAGAACATCGCCGACGTCCTGGACGCCCCGGTCGAGCGCCCGTACGTGGCCGAGACCACCGCACTGGGCGCCGCCTACGCGGCCGGCCTGGCGGTCGGCTTCTGGAGCGACCTCGACACCCTGCGGGCCAACTGGCACCGCGCCGCCGAGTGGACCCCGCGGATGGACGAGGCCACCCGGGAGCGCGAGTACAAGAAGTGGCTCAAGGCCGTCGAGCGCACCATGGGCTGGGTGGAGGAGGAAGAGACCAACTGATCGCGACGCCGGTCGGGGCGCCTGCCCCGGCCGGCCCGCTCCCGTTTCACACCGGCCCGCCGCACCGGGCCGACCGGCCTCTCCGCAGGGGCCGTACGCACACCGAGAGGAGTAGCGGCGCCGCCCGACCCGCGCGCCGTACACACACCATGGCAACCATTCCGACCCTGGGCGCCGAGCTGACCGCCGGCCGCACCGCCTCCCGCGCCGAGACCCGCGAACTGCTCGGCAAGGCCACCTACGACCTGCTGGTGATCGGGGGCGGCATCCTCGGCACCGCCGTCGCCTGGACCGCGTCCCAGGCCGGCCTGAAGGTCGCCATGGTCGACGCCGGCGACTTCGCCGGCGCCACCTCCAGCGCCTCCTCGAAGCTCGTCCACGGCGGTCTGCGCTACCTGCAGACCGGCGCGGTCAAGCTGGTCGCCGAGAACCACAAGGAGCGCCGCGCGCTCTCCACCGACGTCGCCCCGCACCTGGTCAACCCGCTGACCTTCTTCGTGCCGGTCTACAAGGGCGGCCCGCACAGCGCGCCCAAGCTCGGCGCCGGCGTGTTCCTGTACTCCGCGCTCTCCGCCTTCCGCGACGGCATGGGCCGGGTCTCCACCGCCGCGCACGCCGCCCAGCAGGTGCCCGCGCTGCGCACCGAGGGCCTGCGCTCGGTGGCCGTCTACGGCGACCACCAGATGAACGACTCGCGCGTCGCGGTGATGACCGTGCGCGCCGCCGTCGAGGCCGGCGCGGTCGTGCTCAACCACGCCGAGGTCACCGGCCTGCGCTTCACCGGCGGGCGGGTCACCGGCGCCGAGCTCAAGGACCGCATGGACGGCACCGAGTTCGGCGTGGACGCCCGCCTGGTGCTCAACGCCACCGGCCCCTGGGTCGACCACCTGCGCCGGATGGAGGACGCCGGCGCCGCGCCGTCGATCCGGCTGTCCAAGGGCGCCCACGTGGTGGTCAAGCGCCGCTCCCCGTGGCGTGCCGCGCTGACCATCCCGATCGACAAGTACCGCGTCTCCTTCGCCATCCCGTGGGAGGACCACGTCCTGCTCGGCACCACCGACGAGGAGTACACCGGCGACCCGAAGGACGTCCGGGCCACCGAGGCGGACGTCGACCAGATCCTCGGCGAGGCCGGGCACGCGATCCGCGACGAGCACCTCGACCGCGACCTGATCACCTACACCTTCGCCGGTCTGCGGGTGCTGCCCGGCGGCCCGGGCGACACCGCCGCCGCCAAGCGCGAGACGGTCGTCACCGAGGGCAAGGGCGGCATGCTGTCGGTCGCCGGCGGCAAGTGGACCACCTACCGCCACATCGGCCGCACCGTGTTGGAGAAGCTGGCCCACGTGCCCGGCACCTCGCTCGGCGAGGACATCTCCCCGATCGCCCCGACCGTGCCGCTGCCGGGCGTCGGCGCGCCGAACGCCGTGGCGCACCGCCTGCTGATCGACCGTGAGCCCGGCTCGCGGATGGAGCCGCTGGTCGCCAAGCACCTGGCCGGCCACTACGGCACGCTGTCCTTCGACATCGCCCGGATGATCGACGAGAACCCGGAGCTCGGCCGGCCGATCCACGAGGACGGCCCGGACGTCTGGGCGCAGGTCGCCTACGCGGCCGACCACGAGTGGGCGTACACGGCGGACGACGTGCTGCGCCGCCGCACCACGATGACCGTCCGCGGCCTGGACACCCCGGAGGTCCGCGCCGAGGTCGAGGCTTTCCTCGCGAAGCGCGGAGCCAAGTAGGCACGGGCACGTTCCGGACTCGACGGGCGGGCACCCCAGGGCTGGGGGTGCCCGCCCGTCGGCGTGGACGAACGAACGGGCGGGCGCTCCACGAGGGAGCGCCCGCCCGTTCGGCGTGCTGCGGGACGACCCGCTAGATGACCAGGCTGAGCGGCATGATCAGGGCGATCGCGACCACCGAGATCACCGTCTCCATCGCCGACCAGGACTTCAGCGTCTGGCCGACGCTCATCCCGAAGTACTCCTTCACCAGCCAGAAGCCGGCGTCGTTGACGTGCGACAGGAACAGCGAGCCGGCACCGATGGCCAGCACCAGCAGGGCCGCGTGGGTGGAGGACATGTCCGCCGCCAGCGGGGCCACGATGCCGGCCGCGGTGATGGTGGCGACCGTCGCCGAGCCGGTGGCGAGGCGGATCAGCACCGCGATCAGCCAGCCGAGCAGCAGCGCCGAGATGTGCCACTTGGACGACCACTCGCTGACCGCGTTGCCGACGCCCACGTCGATCAGGGTCTGCTTGAAGCCGCCGCCGGCGCCGACGATGAAGACGATGCCGGCGATCGGGCCGAGCGACTTGCCGACGGTGTCGGAGATCCGGGCCCTGTCGAAGCCGGCGGCCTTGCCCAGGGTCACCATGCCGAGCAGGGTCGCCGCGAGCAGGGCGATCAGCGGGGAGCCGACGAAGTCGAGGACCCGCTGCGGCAGCGCCTTGGGGTCGTCGATCACGACGTCCGCCAGCGCCTTGCCGAGCATCAGCACGACCGGCAGCAGGATGGTCGCCAGCACGGCGCCGAAGGACGGGGTGTGCTCGCGCTCCGCCGTCTCCACCGGGGTGGCGGCCTGCGGGATCTCCAGCGGGCCGACCCAGCGCTCGGCGACGCGGGCGAACAGCGGACCGGCGATGATCAGCGTCGGGACGGCGATCAGCAGGCCGAGCGCCAGGGTGATGCCCAGGTCGGCCTTGAGCGCGTCGACGGCGACCAGCGGACCCGGGTGCGGGGGCACCAGGCCGTGCAGCACGGACAGGCCGGCCAGCGCGGGGATGCCGATCCGCATCAGCGGGACGTTGCCGCGGCGGGCCACCAGCAGCACGATCGGGATCAGCAGCACCACGCCGACCTCGAAGAACAGCGGCAGGCCGAGCACGGCGGCGATCAGCGCCATCGCCCAGGGCAGCGCCTTGGGCCCGGAGCGGGAGAGCACGGTGTCGGCGATGATGTTCGCGCCGCCGGAGTCGGCGAGCAGCTTGCCGAGCATCGCGCCCAGGCCGATCAGCAGGCCGACGCCGGCCACGGTGGAGCCGAAGCCGGTGGAGAAGCTGGTGAGCAGCTTGTCGAACGGCGCGCCCGCGACGGCGGCCAGCAGGCCGGAGCCGAGGGTCAGGGCCAGGAACGGGTGCAGCTTCAGCTTGGTGATCAGCAGCACGATGGCGCCGATGCTGAGCAGCACCGCGATCAGCAGCTGGCTGTCGCTGCTGGTGTGCGGGAGGGCCGGTGGGGCGGCCGCGAGCACCGCGAGGGTGGGGGACGGGGTCACGCGAGGTCTCCATTGACGGGCCGCAGCAGGGCGACGGCCTTCTCGACGAGTTCTTCGGGGGTCGGCCCGACGTCCAGGACGGCGCCGCGCTCGTCCGGGCCGAGGGGTTCCAGGGCGGCGTACTGGGAGCCGAGCAGCGCCGGCGGCATGAAGTGGCCGGTGCGGTGGGAGAGCCGGTCCTCGACCAGCTCGGTCCGGCCGCTCAGGTGCAGGAACCAGGCGTCCGGGCAGGCCGCGCGCAGCAGGTCGCGGTAGCCGTGCTTGAGCGCCGAGCAGGTGACCACGCCGCCGGTGCCGGCCTCGGTGCGCTCCTTCAGCCAGGCGCCGATGGCGCGCAGCCAGGGTTCGCGGTCCTGGTCGTCCAGCGGGATGCCGGCCGACATCTTGGCGATGTTGGCGGGCGGGTGGAAGTCGTCCGCCTCGGCGAAGGGGAGCCCGAGGCGGTCGGCCAGCAGGCGGGCCAGGGTGGTCTTGCCGACACCGGAGACGCCCATCACCACGATGGTGAGGGGCGCACTGGGGGTGTCGTGGTTCTCGACGCTGAGAGCCATGTGGGTGGTGCTCCTTCGTTGCCTGGCCGCCACTATCGCCTCAAAGATATGACGTATTCAAGTAGCAGAAACCAAATCGTCATACTTTTAATCCCGCCGGTTCGACGGCCGGGGGCGGCGGCACCGGGCGGACGGCCGAGGTCTAGGCTGGCGGGATGGAGATCCAGGGGCTGCCCGGCCGACTGCTCGCCGAACTGGGGCCGGCCATCGCGTCCGGGGAGCTCGCCGAGGGCGCGGTGCTGCGCGCCGAGGAGCTGGAGGAACGGTTCGGGGTCTCCCGGACGGTGGTCCGCGAGGCGGTCCGGATCCTGGAGGGGATGCACCTGGTGGCCTCCCGCCGCCGGGTCGGCATCACCGTGCAGCCCAAGGCGGACTGGGACGTCTTCGATCCGCTGGTGATCCGCTGGCGGCTGGCCGGCGCCGACCGGCCCGCCCAGCTGCGCTCGCTCGGCTCACTGCGGCTCGCCGTGGAGCCGGCCGCGGCGGCGCTCGCGGCCCGGCACGCCACCGACGACGAACGGCGCCGCCTCAGCGCGCTGGCGGTCGAGTTGACGATGACCGCGCGCGCCGCCGACCTGCCCGCCTTCCTCCAGCACGACATCGACTTCCACGCCATCGTGCTGCAGGCCTCGCGCAACGAGATGTTCGCCCACCTCCGGGAGACCGTCGGTGCGGTGCTGACCGGCCGGACCGAGTACCATCTGATGCCCCATCAGCCGGAGCCGTACGCGATCCGGCTGCACCGCGAGGTCGCCGAGGCGGTCTGCGCGGGGGACGCCGAGCAGGCGGAGCGGGCGATGCGGACCATCGTCGAGGGCGCGCTGGCCGAGCTGAACGAGCAGCTCGACTGACGGGTGGCTCGGTCGGCGGCCGACTCGGCCCACGGGGCAGACCGGGATCCGATGGACTGTTCGACACCTTCCGGGCCGGATCGAACGATTTGATGTCGGTTCGGGGGATTCGCGCGCATGGTCCGGGTACGACAGGGCAGAGTGGAGCGCAGGGGGCGTAGACTCGGCGCCCGCCGCGCTCGTGTCCGCCGCCCGTCCGCGCCTGGGGGTCGCCCGATGCCAACCGCCCGCCGTCGCCGCCGTCTTCCCGACGAGGTCCGCAGGGCCGTCGTCCGAGCGGTGCTCTGCCTGTCCTTCACCATGGTGGGCGTCGTGGTGGCGACGCTGTCCTCGTACGCCGACAGCTGGTTGATGACGCCGGCCCTGATGGCGATGGGGGTCGGGGTGTTCGGAACGATGTGGTGCCTGCTGGAGATCCTGATCTCCCGCCAGGTCGCCGCCCAGCGGATGCGCGCGCCGAACTCCGCCTCGCCGATGGCCGGCAGCCGCGCCCCGGTGGGGCACCCGCAGCAGTCGCCGCCGCGCCCTCCGCAACCGCGGCCCCAGCAGCAGCCGTACCCGCCGTACCAGCAGCACCCGCAGCGCCCCCGCCAGCCGCAAGCGCAACCGCCCCACCAGCCCCCGGCCGGGCCGCCGTACCCGGGCGGCCCGGCGCCGCGTCAGGCGGGGCTGACCACCCGGTAGTGGGTGGTCAGCCGGCCGTCGTCGTCCAGCAGGTGGAAGGCGAGCATCGGCGGCTGGTCGAAGGCGATGCCCGCGCCGCCCTCGCAGGGCAGCGTCACGGTGGAGGCCACGCCCGGCGCGACCAGCACCGGCAGCCCCGCGAAGACGGTGGCCGCCGCGGTGTGCGCGTGACCGCAGAGCAGCGCCCGCACGCGGGGGTGGCGCTCCAGCACCTCGGCCAGCCGGTCCTCGCCGAACTGCCGGATCGGGTCCACGTACGGCAGGTGCAGGGTGACCGGCGGGTGGTGGAAGGCCACCAGGGCGGGCACCTCGGTCCGCCCGGAAGCGAGTTCGCCGTCCAGCCAGCCGAGCGTGGCGTCGTCCAGCAGGCCGTCGTGCCGGCGGGGGATCGAGGAGTCCAGCATCAGCACGTCCACCCCGGGCAGCGCGTGCAGCCGGTTGACCGGGCCGCCGGACGGCGCCTCGCCGAGCAGCACCTCCCGGTAGGGCTCGCGGACGTCGTGGTTCCCCGGGCAGATCAGCACCGGGTGCCGGGAGGTCAGCACCTTCGCGACCTCCCGGTACTCGGCGGCCAGCCCGTGGTCGGCGAGGTCTCCGGTGACCAGCACGGCGTCCAGCGGGCCGGGCAGCGCGTCGAGGTACGCCACCACCTGCTCGGCCCGCCGCCGGGCGCGCTCCCCCGCGTCGCCGCGGTGGTCCTGGCCCAGGTGGATGTCACTGAAGTGAGCGATCGTCAGCATGCCACCACGCTAGGGCCCGTCACGAGGAGGTGGGAACCTCCGCCGGGCGCTTGAACATCCGAGTGGCGGTGATCTCGCCGTGGATGGCCGGGCCGTCCGGGTCCTGCGGGGCGGGCAGGCCCGGCCGCAGGTGCTCCTCCACCGAGATGTACTTGAGGCCGGCCCGCAGGTCGGCGTCGTTGCGCAGCCGGATGACCAGCGGGAACTCGGCGAGCGCGGTGGTGTCGAACAGGCCGGTGGTGTAGATCAGCTGGACGCCGAGGGCGTCGGCCACCGCGCGCTGGAGCTCCAGCAGGTAGGTGGCATTGGCACGGCCGATCGGGTTGTCGAGGAACAGCGTGCCCGCGTGCCGCAGCTGGGACTGGCCGCGGTCGTTGGCGCGCAGCGCCGCCATCGTGCAGTACAGCGCGATGGCCGCGGTGAGCAGCTGGCCGCCGGAGAACACATCGGACATCTGGCCGACGCTCACCCGCTCGGCGCGCAGCACCGCGTCCGGCTTGAGGATCTCGACGGCCACGCCCTTGGGGCCGATCGCGGCGGCGACGCCGCGCAGCAGCAGGGACATGCCGTCGCGGCGCAGGTCGCTGTTCTTGCGGACGGCGGCGCGGGTGGCCTCGTCGATGACCTCGCCGAGGCGCTCGACCAGGCTCGCCTGGTCCGGGTCCTCGAAGCGGATCCGCAGGAACTCCTGACCGGACCACTCCCCCAGGCCCTCGGGCAGCCGGGAGAGCCGCTGGGCGGCGCGCAGGGTGGCCAGCGAGGACTCGACCAGGCCGCGCAGCCGGTCGACGATCGAGCCGCGGTTGCGTTCCAGCTGGGCGAGTTCGTCGGTGAGCACGCGCAGCCGGGGCGCGAAGGCGGCGGCCCAGTTGGCGGCGTGGTCGGGCAGCGCGGAGGCAGGAAGTTCGCGGATCTGCTGGCGGGCGGGGGTGCGCACGGCCTCGTAGCGGGCGGCGTTGGCGTGCCGGACCAGGGCGTCCGAGGCGTCGCGGACGGCGAGTTCGGCGGAGGACAGCTCGCCGGCGGCGGTGCGCAGGGCACGGCGGGCCTCGGCGGCGGCGGTGCGGGCGTCGGCGAGCGGGCCGAGGTAGGGCTCGACCAGGGTCTCGGAGTCGTCCTGCTGCTCGCGCAGGCCGTCGCGGAGCTGGCCGGCGTGCTCGTCGAAGTCGGCGGCGGCGGTCTGGGCGGCGTCGAGGGTGCGCTGGAGGTCGGCGTGCGCGGTGCGGGCGGTGTCGACGGCCTCGCGGCGTTCGGCGAGCCGGCTGGTGGCGCTGCGCAGCAGGGTCTGGGCGTGCTCGGGGTCGGCGGGGACGAGGTCCTCGGGCAGCTCGGTGTGCGACTCGCCGTCGGCGGGGGCGGAGCGTTCGGCCTCGCCGCGCAGCCGGCCGAGCTGCTCGCTGGCGGCGGCGGCGCGGGCCTCGATGGTGGCGACGAGTTCCTCGGCGCGGGCGGCGGCGGCCTGGCGGGCCGGGCCGTCGGCGCCGTCGGGGCTGTTGAGCAGTTCCTCGGCGCGGCTGCGGACCTTGTTGGTGAGGCGGTCGAGTTCGGCCGCGGCGGCGGCCTCGTCGCCCTCGGCGCGGGCCTGTTCGGCGCGCAGGTCGGCGCCGACGCCGACCTTCTCGTAGAGCTGGGCGGCGGAGCGGTAGGCCTCGCGCAGCTCGGGCAGCGCGGCGGGGGCCGTTTCGGCGGGCTCGTCGGACTGCTCGGCGGCGGAGATCTCGGCCCGTTCGGCCCGCAGCGCGCGTCCGGTGCGACGGGCGTCGTCGGCGGCACGCTGAACGGCGCGGCGGTCCTCGTCGCAGGTGCGGGCGCGTTCGGCGCAGACGGCCTGACGGCGGTCGCACTCGGCGGCGTCCTCGGCGAGTTCGCGCCGGCGGCGGCTCCAGTTGGCGCGCTCGCGCAGCCGGAAGGCGAGGCCGGAGAGAGCGTCGGCGCGGCGGCGGGCGCGCTGGGCGACCTCCCGGTGCTCCTCGTGGGCGACGGCCGCGGCGGCCTGGTCGGTCTCGGCCTCGTCGTGCTCGGCGCGCAGCGTGGCGAGGGCGGCGGCGGCCTGCTCGGCGTGCTCGCGGGCGGCCTCCGCGGCGGCGGCGAGTTCGGCGAGGGTGCCGGGCGGGCAGCTGGCGTGCCAGGAGGCGAGGCGGGCGGCGAGCGCGCGGTCACCGCCGAGGCGGGCGGCGAGTTCGCGGATGTGCTCCTCGCGGGCGGTGGCGCGGGCGCGCAGTTCGCGGCGCTCGTCGTCGGCGGCGGACTCGTCGTGCATGGCCGGGTTCGGCGGCACCAGGAAGAACGCGGGCTCGTCGGTGATCGGGGCGATCAGCGAGGCGGCGGCGCCGACGGCGACGGTGGAGCGGGGCAGCAGGGCCGCGGAGCGCAGCGCCTCGCGGGCCCGGTCCAGGGAGTTGGGGTCGGTGACGACGACGCCGTCGACGAGCTCGGGGCGGGCGGCGAGGATCGCCTCGTGGTCGGCCGGGTCGACGGACTGGGCGAGGTAGCGCCAGCCGGGCAGTGCGGGGATGCCGTGCTCGGCGAGGTACTCGACGGTGGCGAGCACGTCGGGGCCGGGCGGCAGCAGGCCGCCGTCGCCGAGCGCGGCGAGGATCCGGGAGTCGTCGGCGGCGGCGGTGCGCAGGTCGAACAGGGTGCGTTCGGCGGTGGCGATGGCCTCGTCGAGCAGTTCGCGCAGGTACTCGGCGTTGCGGTCGAGGACGGCGGGGGTGAGGAAGCCGGCGTCCTCCTCGGCGCCGTCCTGGTAGGGGGTGAGCGAGAGCAGGTCGGCGAGCCGGGGCTCGGTGGCGAGCAGGGCGGCGGTGCGCTGCTCGGTGGCGAGCGCCTGGGCGGCGGCCTTGCGGGCGTCGGTGGCGCGGGCGGCGGCGAGTTCGGCGCGGCCGGTGGCGGCGGCGGTCTCGCGCAGCCGGGTCGACGCGGACTCGGCGGCGGTGCGGGCCTGGGCGAGGGCGGCGGCGGCGGACTTCTCGACGTCGGCGGCGTGCAGGGCGGCGCGGGCCGGGTCGACGTCCCCGTCGGTGTCGATGAAGCCGGCCTCGACGGCGGCGGCGGTCTCCTGCTCGACCTCGGCGAGGCGCTGGCGCAGGTGCTCGGCCTCGCTGCGGGCCTTCTGGGCGGCGGTGGCGGCCTCGGTGGCGTCGCTCTGGGCCTTGGAGCCGTCGGCCTGGAGTTCGGCGGCGCGCTGCTCCTCGGTGTCGGCACGCTCCTCGGCCGCGGCGGCGGCGCCCTCCAGGGCGCGGGCCAGGGCGGTGGCGGCGCGGGCCCGGGCGGCGAGCGCGGGGGCGGCGTCCAGCTCGGCCTCGCGGATCGCGACGGCGACCCGGCTCACCCGGTCGGCGGCGGCGCGGTGGCGCAGCACGGCCTCGGCGGCCTGCCAGGCGGAGTGCAGGGTGCGGGCGTCGGTGAGTTCGCGGCGCAGCGCGGCGGCCTCGGAGGTGGCGGCGGCCAGGGCCAGCGAGGCGTGCCGGTGGGTGAGTTCGGCGGCGATCAGGGTGTGCCGGGTGCGGTCGCTCTCGGCGGCGGTGACGGCGCCCGCGGCGGCGGCGACCTCGACCGCGAGGTCCTCGGCGCGGTCGCGTTCGGCGGCGGCGCGGGAGGCGAGGGCGTGGGCGAGCCGGCGGGTGCGGCGTTCGGCGGTGCGGTGCGCCTCGCGGACGGTCTCGCGGGCGGTGGTGGACTCGGCGATCCGCTCCAGCAGTTCCAGGGAGCCGGCGGTGAAGTCGCGTTCGGCGGTGAGTTCGGAGCGCAGGCCGAGCTTGGCGGCGAAGCCGTGGACGAGGTCGGCGAGGCCGTCGGTGTCCCGGGTGTCGGTGACGGCGCGCAGCAGCAGGTCGGTGAAGTCCTTGTCCTGCTTGACCGCGAAGAGGCCGGCCGCCTCGCCCTCGTCGGCGTTCATCTCGCGCTGGTAGCGGAAGAGTTCGGGGTCGAGGCCGAGCTCGCCGAGGTGTTCGGTCCAGCGGTCGTGGCCGTCCTCGAAGACCAGGTCGAGGTGGGGGTGGGCCTTGCCGGCCTCGGTGAGGGCGTCGCGGAAGCCCTTCATGGTGCGGCGGCGGCCGCGGGCCTTCTGGTCGCCGGCCAGGCTGACCCGCTCGGCGACCGGCAGGGAGTCCAGGGTGAGGCCGGCGCCGGGGCGGAAGGAGTACCAGGTCTCGGCGAACTTGCGCGGGTCGGAGGAGACCTGCCGGCCGCGCCACTCACTGACCTTGCCGACCACGATCAGCTCGCCGGTGACGGTGTGCTGCCACTCCAGGGCGACGTGGCCGCAGTCGTCGGCGAGCAGGAACTTGCGGAGCACCCCGGAGCTGGCGCCGCCGAGAGTGTTGCGGTGGCCGGGGAGCATGACCGAGAAGATCAGCTTGAGCAGGACGGACTTGCCGCCGCCGTTCTCCAGGAAGAGCACGCCGGCCGGGGCCGGGCGGCGGACCGGGCCCTCGGTGTCCTCGCCGAACAGGCCGATCTGCTGGGGAGCCGGATCGGCGACGGGCTCGCCGACGCCGCGCAGGTCGAGCACCGTGTCGGCGTAGCGGGCGCCGGCCGGTCCGATCGAGTAGAGGCGGACCCGGTTGAGCTCGTACATGTGCGGCGGTTCTCCAGGAGGCGGGTGGGTCGGAGGATCGGAGGTGCCGGCGGGGAGCGGGGGTGCCGGCGGGGTCGCGGTGCGGCCGGGGAGGGTCGCGGTGCGGCCCGGGGGCTAGAGCGAGTGGAACGGCAGCCCGGCGTCGGCGACCAGGTCGTCCCCGGTGTCCGGGGGCAGCAGGGAGGCGGTGCCGTCGGAGACCGGGACGACGCCGAGGTCGAGCAGTTCGGCCATGGCGGCGGTCCCGGCCAGGTCGCGGACCTGGAGCTGGTAGCGGGCGGTGGTGCGGTAGGTGCCGCCGGCGTCGTCGGAGACCTTCTGCAGGAACCCGGAGTCGACCAGGAACAGCACGGCCTTGGCGACGATGCCGATGGTGGAGCCGGAGAGCCGGCGGGCGTCCTTGGTGGCGCCGGTGGCGGTGCGCCGGGCCCAGACCCGCCAGGCGGCCTCCAGGCCGGGGGCGTCGCTCTGCGGGTCGGTGTTGTCGCCGTCGGCGGCGGCCTGCTCCTCCAGGCGGCGGCAGGCCTGGCGGACGAAGGAGTCGATGCCGTTGACGGTGATCCGGCCGAGGTAGCCGTCGTCGGCGAGGTCCTCGGGGCGTGGGAAGGCCATCGCGGCGACGGCCAGGTGGGCGAGGCCGTGCAGGAAGCGGTCGGTGGACTCGGAGGCGGCGCGGCGCGAGTAGTCGCCCATCCGGACGGCGAAGAGGGAGTCCTCGGCCGCGGCGACGGCCATGCCGGCGCGCGGGGAGACCTCCAGCACGACCAGGCCCATGCCGGTGGCGACGGCGTCGGCGAGACGGGCGAAGGGCGGGTCCTCGCGGTGGCGGCGGACCAGTTCGGCGTACTCGGCGTCGCGGGCGGGGAGCAGCTTGGCCTGGAGGCCGAAGGAGACCAGGCGGGCGGCGTCGGCGACGTCGGCCGGGGTGATCGGCGCGGGGGCGGCCGGTTCGGTCTCGGGCGCCCAGGACGTGTCGTGGTGGGTCGTCACGGGCGGTGCTCCTCGGGGGCGTTGCGGGGGTGCGGGTGGGTGGGTGCGGGCGGATCGACCGGCGTCGGCCCGGAGGGGGTCAGCCGGCGTCCTTGCGGTCGGCGGCCATGCCGACGGCGTCGAGCAGGGCGCTGCCGACGACGAGGTCGGCGCCGCCGAACTCCCGGTCGTGCAGCGGCGTGCCGTCGTCGACGGCGAAGAGCAGCCGCTCCTCGCCCTGCCGGTAGGCGGTGCCGACCGGCGGGCTGGCCGCGTGCACGGCCAGCAGGGCGACCAGGTACGGGAGTTCCGGGTCCTGCGCGCGGGCCTCGGCGAGCAGGCCGGAGAGCCGGCGGGGCGCGTCGGCGGGCAGGTCCAGCAGGTCGAGGGCGGCTTCCAGCTGGGCCTCGGAGAACCGGCTGTCGTCCGGGGTGGCGACGAGGTCCGGGTCGGGCAGCTCGGCGCCGAGGTGCTCGCGCTCGACCGGCGGGGTGAGCAGCAGGTCGACCAGGTCGGCGACACGTACCGAGACGGGCGTGCGCAGGCCGGTGCCGCGGGCGAAGAAGGCGCCGGTGGGGCGGACCGCCTGGGCTATCGGCAGCCGGAGCACCGGGGCGAGCAGCTGGCCGTAGAGGTCGATGCCGCTGCGGGCGCCGGGGGTGGCGAAGGCCTGCCGGTCCTGCTCGGCGCGGAACAGCGGGCCGGCCTCCAGGAGCCTGGTCTGCAGCTGGGTGTGGCGGCGGATGCAGTCCTTGACGATGTCGACCAGCTCGGCGGCCCGGCGCTTGTGCTCCGGCTCCTCGGCCTCGTCGCGGGCCTTGCGGATGTTGGTGAGGATCGCGTTCTCGTGCCGGTAGCGGTCGGCGATGTGGTCCAGCGCCTCGTCGATGAGGTCCGGGATCGCCCGCATCCAGTCGACGGCGCGGACGTTGCGCCGGGTGGCCTCCAGGGCGCGGCGCAGCGTCTCGGCGTACTGGACGGTGCGGTAGCGGGCCTGCTCGGCGGCGAGCTGGGCGTCGGCCAGGCGGCCGCGCCGGATCAGCACCTCCAGCTTGACCTCGGCGGCGATCTGGGCGGAGGTGACGTCGGTGTCCAGGGCGCCGACCAGGACGTTGACCGCCTCGTCGGTGGTGCGCAGGTAGACGCCGCCGTCGGGGCCGGGGACCTCCTCGATCAGCTTGAAGTCGTAGTCGCGGCGGACGTACTCGCCCTCGGCGCTGAAGGTGCCGTAGACGGCGCGGAAGCCGCGGTCGACGCTGCCGACGTTGATCAGCGACTCCAGCACCCAGCGGCCGACCCGCTGGTGCTCGGCGGTGGAGCGGCCGGGCGCCTGGGCGGCGACCCTGGGCAGCAGCCGGGCGAGCACCAGCTCGCGGTCGGCGCCGGTGTCGAAGTCCATGTTGAGGGTGACCAGGTCGATCGCGGCGAGTCCGACCTCGGCCATCGCGTAGCCGCCGTACTCGCCGGCCAGCATCACCTTGCGGCTGTCCAGGTCGTGCAGCGGGGCGGTGCAGGCCAGCGCCTTGAGCCGGCGGGCCAGGCCCTCGTCGGCGGCGGGGCCCTGCGCGGGCCGCGCGGCGGCGACGGCGGACCCGGCGGGCGGCCGGGGGCCGTGCTCGGTGGGCTGGTCGGCGATGACGGTCACGGGGGACAAGACTAGAGGCAGGGGCCGACATCGACCGAAACGGACCTTTCGGACAGTCGCCCGGGCGGGACCGGAGGCCGGACCGGAGGCGGGAGCGGAGGCCGGACCGGGGGCGGGGGCGACGGCCGGACCGGGGGCGGGGGCGACGGCTGGGCGCAGGGGCCCGAAGAGCAGGTTGAACGCGTTCAATTTCAGGGTCTAGAGTCGCTCCCGAGCAGGCGGGAGAAGCCCGGCCTGCCTCCTCGGCATGTCCTCGACATGCCCCCGGTCCGGGGGGTGGACGCAGATGAACGACGCGACCGACGGCGAACGGGCGGCCCTGCGGAAGGTCCGGCGATGGCTCTGGATCTTCGTGGTCTGCCTGGTCCTGAGCGGACTGACGGCGTTCCCGCTGGAGAGCGAGACCCGCTGGCTCGCCGAGCTGGCCGCCGGCCCCGGAGCCCCGGTGACCGACCGCTTCCCCGCCCTGCTGGAGTGGATCGAGCGGGTCCGCGACGGCCTGGCCGAGACCAACGCCCGCTACCCCTTCCTCGCCTACGGCACCGACTGGCTCGCCTTCGCCCACCTGGTGATCGCGGCGGCGTTCTGGGGACCCCTCCGCGACCCGGTGCGCAACGTCTGGGTGATCCGCTGGGCGGTGCTCGCCTGCGCCGGGATCATCCCGCTGGCACTGATCTGCGGACCGCTGCGGGGCATTCCGCTCTACTGGCGGTTTGTCGACATGTCGTTCGGGATCGTGGGCGTCGTCCCGCTGCTCCTCGTCCTTCGCGCGCTGCGGCCGCTGGTCGAGCGGGCGGAGGCGACCGGACACCCCCGGCCGGCCTGACCGGCCCGCACAGCCGGGCGCAGGAGTGACGCGCGGCGCGCCCCGGCGCAGGCCCTACCATCTGCCTCAACAGCTGCTGGAAGGCGGACGGGCGTGGCCGATGCGGTGATCGATCTCAATGCGGACCTCGGCGAGGGGTTCGGACGCTGGACGCTGACCGACGACGAGGCCCTGCTCTCCGTCGTCACCAGCGCCAACGTCGCCTGCGGCTTCCACGCCGGGGACCCCTCGACCATGCGCCGGGTCTGCGCGCTGGCCGCCGAACGCGGCGTCCGGATCGGCGCCCAGGTGTCCTACCGGGACCTCGCGGGCTTCGGCCGCCGGGCGATGGACGTGCCGCCCGACGAACTGGCCGACGAGATCGCCTACCAGATCGGCGCCCTGCAGGTCTTCGCCCGCGACGCCGGCTCCCGGGTCTCCTACGTCAAGCCGCACGGCGCCCTCTACAACCGGGTGGTCGCCGACGCCGACCAGGCGGAGGCGGTGGTCACCGGGATCCTGCGCTCCGGGGCGGCCGGCGACGGCCCGCTGCCGGTGCTCGGCCTGCCGGGCTCCCGGCTGCTGACGGTCGCCGAGGGCGTCGGACTGCCGGTGGTCACCGAGGCCTTCGCCGACCGCGCCTACACCTGGGCCGGCACCCTCGTCCCGCGCCGCGAGCCCGACGCCGTGATCCACGACCCCGAGAAGGTCATCACCCGCGCGGTCGGCATCGCCCGGGACGGCACCGTGGAGGCCGTCGGCGGCGAACCGATCGCCGTCGAGGCGCGCTCGCTCTGCGTCCACGGCGACACCCCCGGCGCGGCCCAGCTCGCCTGGCGCATCCGCGGCGCCCTCGCCTCGGCAGGCGTCCGGGTGGAGGCGTTCGCGTGACCGACCGCGCCGGGGCGCCCGACCCGGCCAGCCCGGAAGCAGCCGACCCGGTTACGGCCGTCGGGCCGGTCGTCCGGCCGATGGGCGAGCACGCGCTGCTCGTGGAGCTTGCGGGCGCCGCGGAGGTCACCGCCTGGTACGGCTGGCTGCGCGAGCGCCGGGCCGCCGGCGAGCTGCCGCCGGTCGAGGAGATCGTGCCCGCGGCCCGGACCGTGCTGCTGGACGGCGTGGCGGACGTCGGCGCGCTGACCCGGCTGCTGCGCACGGCGCGCCCCGGCGCGGCGTCGGCGACCGCCGGGCCGCTCGTCGAGGTGCCCACCGTCTACGACGGCGCGGACCTCACCGAGGTCGCCCGCCGGTGGGGCGTCTCCCCCGAGGCGGCCGTACGGATCCACACGGAACCCGAGTACGTGGTGGCGTTCTGCGGATTCGCCGCCGGCTTCGGCTACCTCACCGGCCTGCCCGCACGGTACGAGGTGCCGCGCCACGCCACCCCGCGCACCAGCGTCCCGGCGGGCTCGGTCGCGCTGGCCGGCCCCTACACCGGTGTCTACCCGCACCCCTCCCCCGGCGGCTGGCAACTCCTCGGTCGCACCGCCCTGCCCCTCTGGAACGCCACCCGCACCCCACCCGCCCTCCTCGCCCCGGGCACCCGCGTCCGCTTCACCCCGCTCCGCGGCGACACCCCATGACGGACGCGGCGACGGCGGGCCGGGCTGATGCCCCGTCGGACGCGCGGGACGACGGCGCCCTCGACAGGCGGCCGGACGGCAGAACCGATCCGCCCGGGCGGCAACCGCCACCGGGATCCGGTCCCTCCGGGAAGGAACAGCGTGACCGCCACCACCAGCACGCCGCCCGTACCCCGCGCCCAAGCGCCGCAGCTCCCGGGAGGGTCGGCGTGACGGGTGCGATGGTGGTGGTGCGCTCGGGACCGTTGAGCACCGTGCAGGACCTGGGGCGGCACGGGGTCGCGCATCTCGGGGTGCCGCGGGCGGGGGCGTTGGACGAGCCGGCGCTGCGGGCGGCCAACCGGCTGGTGGGAAACGAGCCCGGGGCGGCGGCCGTGGAGACCACGCTGGGTGGGATCGCGGTGCGCGCGTTGCGGCCGCTGACGGTCGCAGTGGCCGGCGCGCCGTCGCCGGTGCGGGTGAACGGGCGGCCCGCCGCCTGGGGCGCGCCGGTGACGGTGCCCGCCGGGGCGGTGCTGGACGTCGGTGCCGCGACCGCCGGTGTGCGCGCGTACCTGGCGGTGGCGGGCGGGGTCGCCGTCGAGCCGGTGCTCGGCAGCCGCTCGGCCGATCTGCTCTCCGGGCTCGGCCCGGCCCCGCTGGCCGTCGGCGACGAGCTGCCCGTCGGCCCGCGCCCGCCGTTCGGGCCGCTGCCGGAGCTGGTGCCGCTGCCCGCTCCCCCGGCCGTGCTGGCGCTGCGACTTCGGCTCGGGCCGCGCGCCGACTGGTTCACCCCGGACGTCGCGGACCGGCTGGCCCGCGCGACCTACCGGGTCGCCCCGGCGAGCAACCGGATCGCGCTGCGCACCGAGGGCCCGCCGCTCGTCCGCGCCCGAGTGGGCGAACTGCCCAGCGAGGGCATGGTGTTGGGCGCCGTTCAGGTTCCGCCGGACGGGCTGCCGGTGGTCTTCCTGGCCGACCACCCGACCACCGGCGGCTACCCGGTGGTCGGTGTCGTACCGCTCGCCGACCTCGCCGCCGCCGCGCAGGCCCGACCGGGCACCCCACTGCGCTTCGCCGTCCTCCCCGGACGTCCGGCCAGGAGCGTGGGTCAGTAAGGAGCAAGCGGCTCCGCTGCCGTGATGGGCGGATCGGTCGCGGCGGGCTCGTCGGGGCGTGTGGGGCTGGCGAAGGTCTGCCCGCGGGTGTCCGACCGACGGGGCTCGTGACGCGGCCGGGGCGGCCCGGCTGGTCAACCGGCCCGGGCGGCGATCCCGGCGCTTCCGGCGCTTCCTCGGCGCGGGCGCCGTCCTCGCCACGCAGGACGAGATCATCCCGTACGAAGGATCACGAGACACAGGTGGGTTGCCGGTCACAGAGACACGCTCCTAGCGGCGCAGGAAGGTCCCGCCGTCGATGACCCAGAAGCTGGCCGGAACCGCGCCGCACTTGACGACTTCGGAGTGCATCGTGGGGCTGGTCCGCTTCCAGCCGACCCGACGCTCGCCCTGTTCGTCGGTCGGGTAGAAGGTGAGGCCGGCCTCGGGGTGCCGGCCCTCCTCGAAGAGGTACGGCTCGCCCCCGAGCGGCGTGATCACGATCTGCGAGATGGGCCCGGTCACGGTGATGGCGCCGTTCCCGTCGACGGTCAGGCAGTCGACGTCGAACTCGGCCCGGGTGGTGCCGCTCGTCTCGAACACGTGCTGCACCACGGCGTGCCCCCGGGGGTGGCCGTCGACCGTACGGGCGCTGACCTGCGCGGTGAGCCGCTCGCCCGGGTTGGGGCCCGGGCCGTACTCGTTGAGCAGGGTCCAGCTGCGCAGCGCGAGGTGCTGGGCCGGCAGGGGGGTGGCCGGCGCGGCCGCGGCGGTGCCGGCCGTCCCGGCCGCGAGGGCCACGGCCGCGGTCGTGAGCGCGATGACGGTGGTGAGCTTTCGCATGGTCAATCCTCGCTGGAGAGAAGGGAGTCGGGCTGTTCCCGACTGCCTCCAACCTCCCAGCTCACCCCCGGTCGCGGCCTCCGCCGCGGGGAGGGACCAGCTCCCCCCAGCGGGGGAACTGCTGCTCCTCCGCCCGACGCACCGCGCGGCGCGGTCTATCACGTCCAGGGCGGCGGCGGAGCCGCTTGCCCGCTACTGACCCACGCTCCTAGCGCCCCAACAGGGCTGAGGCAATGACCCGTTGACCGTCGTCGATGAACGGCTCACCGTCCTCGACGCCCCAGAGGACGTTCTGCAGGACGCGCGCGAGGGTCCAGCGGACGGCCCGGTCGCGGTCCAGGGCGAGGCGGTCGGTCATCAGGTCGAAGCGGCGGCGCAGGGCGCGCGGCAGGTCGCCGGTGGCGGCGAGGTCGGACCAGCGGTTGCCCAGCGCGGGGAGGAGTTCGAACCCCGGGTCGCCGGCGAGGGGCTTGGGGTCGATGGCGAGCCACCGGGCGCGGGCGCCGGGAGCGGACGGGGCGAGCACGTTGCCGTAGTGCAGGTCCCAGTGCAGCAGCCGGTCGCCCGGCTCGGGCCGGACCTCGCGCAGGGCGGCCGCGAGGTCGGCGAGCAGCCGGCGGTCGGCCTCCTCGGCCAGCCTGCCGCGCGCCTCCGGGACACCGGCCAGCATGGCGTCCGCGACCTCCGCCAATCTCCGCACTCCTGAAGGAGCTTGACATATCGTCAATTCCGCCAGCAGCTCGGCGATGACGGCGGTGGCGGCCAGGTCGTCGGGGACGTCGAGCAGGGAGCGCTCGGGGTCGAGGCGTTCCAGCAGCATCGAGCCGGTGGCCGGGTCGTGGTCGAGCAGCCGGACGGCGCCCCGGCCGCCCCAGGCGCGCAGGGCCAGCGGTTCGCCGGCCGTCTCCTCGTCCACATACTGGAGCTTGAGCACGGCGCCGGTGCCGTCGACCCGTCGGACGGGCAGGACGAGGCCGACCACGCCGTGCGCGGGCGCGCCGTCGGGCCGCAGCTCCCAGCGGTCCGCCAACTCCGAAGCGAGCGCGGGCAGTCGGTCGACCCAGTCGCGACCCTCCGCCCCGAGGAACCGGACGAGGGAGGCCGCCAACGCCTCGGGCACCTGGATCGGCACAGCGGGCACACTCCTCACGGCGAAACGACTGGACGACACGGCAGCAGAACGACACGACGGCACCGACGCTACGCCACCGCGGCGGCGACAGCCCTGGCGAAGCCCTCCGGATTGTCGATCATGATGTTGTGCCCGCAGTCCGGCACCGCGTCGAGCACCACGCCCGCCGCCCGGAGCCCCTCCGCGCCGGCCGGCTCGCCGTCGGCCGCGGGGTGCAGGAAGGTGCGCGGCAGATCCAGGCCGTACAGCTGCTCGCGCAGGGGCGGCACGGTCGCCCGGCAGCGGTGGACGGCGCTGCGGTGGAGCGCCTCGGGGCCCGCGAGCCGCATGGTGGCCCACCAGAACGGGCCCGCCCACCGCTCGACCTCCTCCCGGCCGCCGGCCAGGAACTCCTCCTCGGTGAACGTGGCGATCCCGCTGCTGCCCGGGCCGCGGGCGGGGGCGACCGGGTCGATGACGGGGTCGACCAGCACCAGCCCGGCGACCAGCCCGGGGTGCCGGTGGGCCAGCGCGATCGCGACCGCGCCGCCCAGGCTGTGGCCGATCACCTCGACGCGCTCCACCTCCGCCGCGCGGACGGCCGCGGCGACGGCGTCGGCGTGCGCCTCCAGCGTGTAGGGGAAGTCGGCGGGCCGGTCGCTGATGCCGAAGCCGAGCAGGTCGAGCAGCAGCGAGCGGTGGCCGGTGAGCAGCGGGTGGGCGGCGGCCGCGGCGTAGTAGACCGGCGAGCTGGCGCCGAGGCCGTGCAGATAGAGGCGGACGGGCTCCCGGCCGGGGATCTCCACCCAGCGGATCCGGTCGCCGTTCGGGGTGACGGTGGCATCGCGCACGGTCGTACTCCTCCTGCGGTTCGTCGGGACGGCGCCGCGAGTCCTTCGAGGCGCCAGAGAGACCATACCTCGATCCCGAGGTATAACAACATCGAGATATCGACGGCCGGATCTGAGAGAGTGGGCCCATGCTGAAGCTCGCGATCCTCGGGTTCCTCCACGACCGGCCCCTGCACGGCTACGAACTGCGGCGCCACCTCGCCGCGCTCACCGGGCACGTGCGGCCGATCAGCGACGGCACGCTCTACCCGGCGATCAAGCGGCTGGAGGCCGACGGCCTGCTGGTGCGCGCCACCGAACCCGGCGCGGCGGCGGCCCCCCGGCACACCCTGCGGCTCACCGGCGCCGGCCGGGCCGCCCTGCTGGAGCGGCTGCGCACCCCGGAGGACCTGGACGTCAGCGACGAGAACCGCTGGTTCACCGTGCTCGCCTTCCTGCGCCACCTCGACGGCGAACCGGCCGCGCAGGCCGCCGTGCTCCGGCGCCGCCTCGCCTTCCTCGGCGAGCCGGCCAGCTTCTTCTACGACGGCAGCCGGCCGATGGGCGCCGAAGAGGTCGCCGACCCGTTCCGCCGCGGGATGCTGCTGATCGCCCGCGCGACCACCACCGCGGAACTGGACTGGCTGCGCACCACCCTCGCGGAGCTCGACCGGGCGGCCTGAGCGCACCCGCAGAACGCCGCGGCCCGCGCCTGCCCCCTCCACCGGGGGCGGGCGCGGGCCGCGGCGTTCGGTCCGGGCGGCGCGGGCGAGCGGTCAGTGCTGGTGGTAGGCGTGCACCACGGCGTGACCGCGCCCCTTGCCGATCATCCACTTGTTGACCGGGACGGTCAGGACGAAGGCCAGGAGCAGCGAGCCGGCCAGCGCCAGCCAGAACAGGAGGTCACCGAGACCGGCGTCCATGGCGCCGGGGACGGTCATCATCACGGTGTTGTCGATGATCTCCATGACGATGATCGAGACGGTGTCGGCGGCCAGCGCGACCTTGGCGGCGGCGCGGACGTCCAGGCCGGCCTTGAGCACGCCGCGCATGGTCAGCGCGTAGCCGAAGACGAAGGCCAGCAGGATCGAGAGCACCACGGTGGCGCCGTTGTGCAGCCCGAAGGCGGTGCCGAGCACCATGCCGAGGATCTCGCCGATGGCGCAGCCGGTGAGGCAGTGCAGGGTCGCCTGCGCCGCGGCCGCCCAGGTGGTGGCCCCGCCGCCGTGCCCACCGTGTCCGTGCTGCGCGTGGCCCTCGTGGCCATGGTGCTCGTGGTGCTCGTGGCCGGCGTGCTGCTGGTGGTCGTGCTGGGCGGGATGCGCCATGTCGTCCTCCACGTGCTCGTTCCCTGTGGCCGTGCTGCCCGGTTCGTCGATGACTCTATACCCCCCTGGGGTATCTGCCAAGCACGGTTGCGCACGCCCTCTTCCCACCCCGCGCCCGCCGTGCTCGGATGGTTCGCATGGCTGACGAACGACACTCCCAGCACCGCGAGGGCTACCGCGGCACCGGCCCGGGCACGATCACCCCGGACGGCTGCGCGGTCGACATGTACGCACGACTGCCCGTCAACGACGAGCCCGAGCTGATCGCGGGCGCCGTCCCGCCCGGCGCGAGCCTGCTCGAACTCGGCTGCGGCGTGGGCCGGATGACCCATCCGCTGCTGGAGCGGGGCTTCCGGGTGACGGCGGTGGACGAGTCCGCCGAGATGCTGGCACGGGTCCGCGGGGCGCGCACCGTGCGCAGCCCGATCGAGCACCTCGACCTCGGCGAGCGCTTCGACGTCGTACTGCTCGCCTCCTTCCTGATCCACGCCGGCAGCCTGGACGTCCGCCGGGGCCTGCTGGACACCTGCCGCCGGCACGTCGCCGAGGACGGCTGCGTGCTGATCCAGCGCGAGGGCGAGGACTGGCAGGCGCGGGCGAAGGTGCCGCGCGAGCGTCCGCTCGGGACGGACGGGCTGGTCCGGGTGGCCTCGGCCACGCCGGTGGCCGAGGGCGTCAACCAGGTGCACGTGGAGTACGAGTTCCCGGACGCCACGTGGACCCAGACCTTCCTGTCGCGCCCGATGGACCGGGCGGAGTTCGAACAGGCGCTCGCCGAGGCCGGGCTGGCCGTCGACTCCTATCTGACCGAGGACCGGGTCTGGGTGCGGGCCCGGCCGGTGGCCGGCTGACCGGTCCGGGGGCACCGGTCGCGGGAACGGCCCCGAAAGTGGGGGCGGGCGACAGGCCGTCACCTGAACGGCGTAGCATCAGGCGGACGCCGGGCCCGCGCGCGGCCCGTAGCGCCGGGCGGGACCGGTGGTTCGCCTGCCATCGAGCCGCGCCGCTGGACCGCGCCGGCCGGTTCGCAGGGCCGTTCCCGCACCGACCAACAAGGAACGCTTCATGCGCATCGAGCGACGGATACCCCGGGCGGGTGTCCGGTGATCGAGTGGTTCCACGGGGCCGTCCTCGGCCTGATCCAGGGACTCACCGAGTTCCTGCCGATCTCCTCCAGCGCCCACCTCCGGGTCTTCCCCGCCCTGCTGGGCTGGAAGGACCCGGGAGCGGCCTTCACCGCCGTGACGCAGCTCGGCACCGAGACCGCGGTGCTGATCTACTTCCGCCGCGACATCGCGGCGATCGTGAAGACCTGGACGCTCTCGCTGTTCAAGCCCGCGCTGCGCTCGCACCAGGACGCGCGGATGGGCTGGTTCGTGATCATGGGCACCCTGCCGATCGGCATCCTGGGCAAGCTGTTCCAGGACACCATCGAGCAGGACCTCCGCGACCTGCGGATCATCGGCAGCACGCTGATCCTGTTCGGCGTGATCCTGGCGGTCGCCGACCGCACCCGGGCGATCCGGCACGCCAAGCCGATCACCGACCTGACCCTGCCGCACGCGGCCGGCTACGGCATGGCCCAGGCGCTCGCACTCATCCCGGGCGTCTCGCGCTCCGGCGGCACCATCAGCGCGGGCCTGCTGCTCGGCTACAGCCGCGAGGCGGCGGCCCGGTACTCGTTCCTGCTGGCGATCCCGGCGGTGCTGGCCTCCGGCGTCCTGGAGCTGTTCAAGATCGGCGAGGGGCCGGCTCCGGCCTGGGGCCCGACCATCCTGGCCACCCTGATCGCCTTCGTGGTCGGCTACGCGGCGATCTCCTGGTTCCTGAAGTACATCTCGAACAACAGCTTCATGCCGTTCGTGATCTACCGCATCGCGCTCGGCATCCTGATCATCGTCCTGGTCTCCGTGGGCACGCTGGCCCCGGACGCCGGCGTGGTCGCGAAGTAGCGGCGAACGAGAACCGCGTTCCATTCGGGAGCAGCAGAGCGGGCCGGCCCACCTCCACGGTGGGCCGGCCCGCTCTGCTGCTGCCGCGGAGCACACGCGGCCGGTGCGCGGAGTCTCGGCGGAGCCTTGGCGCAGGCGGCGCGCTAGCGGCGGCGTTCCCGGGCGGCCGTCAGCCGGCCCCGGACGGCGGCGTGGACCTCGGCCTCCTCGGCCGGGTCGGCGGCGAGGCGGCGCAGGCGCTCCAGCACACGGGCGTCGCCGGTGGTGGCGACGTGTCTCGCGGCGAGCTCCCGGGTGGACTCCTCGCAGTCCCAGAGGCACTCGACGGCCGGCCCCTCGGGGAAGTGCACGTCGGTCGCGGCGAGCGCCCGGGCGGCGCGACCGCGCAGTTCCGAGGAGACGGCCTCCCCGTAGATGTGGCGCAGGACCGGGACGGCTCCGGCGGCGGCCAGCCGCCCCGCGCCGTCGACCAGCGTCCCGAGCCCGGCGTCGGTCCCGGACACCCCGTGGACCGAGACCCAGCGGCGCAGCCCGCCCACCACCAGGGGGCCGTCGGCGGGCTCCCCCGCGTCGGCCAGCAGCCGGACGGCCGCCTCGCCGAGGGCGCTGTCGGCGCCGCCGGTGGCCGGGTCGGCCCAGCGGCGGGCCTGGGCCAGCGCCTCCGGGCCGCGCATCCGGCCGAGCAGTTCCAGGGCGAACCGGACCATCCGGTCGTCCACGTCGGCGGCGGCCACCTCGATCAGGCCGGCCGCGGCCGGGTCGCACTGGTCGACGAGGTAGCGCAGGGCGGCCCGGCGGGCACCGGGCAGACCCGTGCGGGCCGCCTCCAGCACAACGCCGAGGTCCTCGGGCCGCACCACGGCGGCCAGGCAGCGGGCGGCCGCGGCGGCGCGGCGGTCCACCGCGTCGGGGCGGGCCGGGGAGCCGGCGTCACGGGACGCCTCGGGGCGGACCGGGCCGCCGGCGAAGGCCGCGGCGCCGAGGCCGCCGAGCTCGCCCTGGTCGGCCCAGGCCAGTACGTCGGCGGTGGACCAGCCGGGGGTGACGCCGCTGCGGTTCAGCTGGCGCTGCCACAGGTCGAAGGGGGACTGCTCACTGGCCGCGGCCACTCTGGGGTGGTAGGCGGCCCAGAGCCGCCAGGGCCTGGGCTCGTAGGCGCCCCGAATGGTCTCGCGCAGCTCGGCGTCACCCTCGGGGCCCGGCGCGAAGCGGTCCAGCACGGCGGTCCCGAGCAGCAGCAGGCCGCGGTCGTCGTCGCGCAGCGCCAGCTCGTCCAGGGCCCAGGCCCAGTTGGTGCCGGTGGCGGCGTACTCGCGGAGCATGAGGAGGGCGTCCCGGCGGCCGTACGCGGCGAGGTGGCCCAGGACGGACAGCGCGAGGCCGGTGCGGGCCTCGTCCTCGTCGAGGAGGTCCTCCGGGGAGTGGAGGTGGTCCTCGATGCCGTCGAGCGACGCCTCCAGCTCCATGTAGAGGCGCGCGTAGTAGAGGGAGCGGTTCTCGACCTGCCAGTCGGCTCGCGGGTCCCTGGTGACGCACTCCTCCAACGCGGCGATGGCCTCGGTACGGTCGGCGGCCAGCGCATGGAGCTGCCCGTCACCGCGACCTCGCTGCAGGAGGCCGAGGAGGCTGGCACTGGGTGCTATCACTGGCTCGAACATGAGGTCAGCATCCGTTGCGGCGGTCGTAGTGGCAACGGGATTTCCGTCGCCGGGGTCTCTGGTCGGTACTGCGGTGGGCGCCCGGGCGCCGGAATCACCGAAGGTTACCGCTTCGGACAGCCCGTCGCACACAGGGCGACCGGGCCTTTGTGCGCACTGGCATATGCCGGGGGAACTTTGGCGGCGTTCTGTCCAAATCGCCCACGGACGTCGGACCGCTGTGCGACAGTCGATCCCACCATCGCCGGCCGACCGCCGCGCACGGATGACTGGACACACCATGCCCATGACACCGACGCCCGGCCGCGACACGGTCGCCGCCGCCGAATGGGACCTGCGCACCGACCACGTGCACTGGTCCGCCGAGGCCTACCGACTGCTCGGCTGCGACCCCGGCCACGGCCCGCTCAGCCTCGACCGGCTGCCCGACCGGCTGAGCGAGGCGGACCGGCCGCAGCTGCGCCGGATGATGACCGACGCGCTGGTGCACGGCCGGTCCGCCGTCGGCACCCTCCAGGTCCGCCACCCCGGTGGCGGACACGGCATGGTCGAGTGCGCCGGCGAGCCCGTGCTCGGCAGCGACGGCACGGTCACCGCCCTGCGCATGCTGCTGCGCCCGGCCCGCGCCTGCTGACCGCCCGCCCGGCCCCCGGACGCCCCGAGGCCCCGGGCCCGGGCCCGGCCGGGATCAGGCGAACCGGGACCGGTTCTTCTCCGCCGCCACCCGCAGCTCCTGCCCCAGCTCGTCCCGCAGCTCGTCCACCGCCGGCACCCCCCGGTAGCGCGCGGTCAGCCGGTACATCTCCCGCAGCCGGTCCCACGTCCGGTGCGAGGAGTTCTGGCCGATCAGCCGCAGCACCTCCCTGACCTGCGCGTCCGCCGCCTCCGGCTCCCCGGTGAGCCAGTGCACCGAGGCCAGCGTGATCCGGTCGAACAGCGCCGAGCGCAGCTGACCGGTCCCCTCCCGCAGCCGGATCACCCGCTCGGCGTGCCGGCGCGCCTCACCGGCCGCCGAGAGGTCGTGCTCGGCGAGCGTGCGCAGCACCAGCGCCTGCATCCCGCGCAGCTCCGCCTCGTCGAAGACCTGCATCCAGGACGGCGGCGGACCGTCCGGGTCCTCCGCGAAGAGGTCCTCCGCCTCCCCCAGCAGCCGCCAGGTCGCCTGCGACTGCCCGACCGACGCGTGCGCCCACGCCTCCACGGTGTTCAGCATCGCCCGGGTGCTCGGCAGCATCCGGCCGCCGCTCGCCCGCGCCGCGGCCATCAGGTCGATCGCGTCGTCGGCCCGCCCGAGGTGCACCATCTGGCGCGCCGCCCGGGAGAGCGCCTCCCCCGCCCGCGGCCGGTCGTCGGCCTCCTTCGCCGACTCGGCGGCCAGCGTGAAGTACTTCTGCGCGGTCGGCTCCAGCCCCACGTCGTGCGACATCCAGCCCGCCAGCACCGCGAGGTTGGCCGCGACCAGCCACAACCGCCGCTCCACGGAGGCACTGTGGCGGTGCGTCAGCAGCCCTCCCACCTCGTTGAGTTGACCGACCACCGCCTTGCGCTGCAGGCCGCCGCCGCGGGCCGCGTCCCAGGCCCGGAACACCTGCACCGAACGCTCCAGCGCCTGCACCTCCTCGGCCCCCACCGGGCCCGCGTCGTACAGGTCCACCACCGGCCGGACACCGCCCTGGGTGACCACCTGTCGCGGACCGGGCGCCGAGGCCGCGTACGCGACCGCCTCCCCGCCCAGCCAGCCCTTCAACGAGTCGGCGATGACCGCCCCGGCCGTGAGCGCGGCGCCCGCACCCACCAATCCACGTCGGTTCAGCATGAGGTCCATTCCCGTGAACTCGGTGAGGACCGCGGCCGTCCGATCCGGCTCCCATGTCGACGTGGTGGCGGACTGCCCCGCTCCGGTCCTGGTGGGCCGGTGTCGCTCCAGACCGAGGTCCTCAGTGGTGACGACACGGCCGAGCCGCTCCGTGAACACGGCTGCCAGTACCCTCGGCACCGGATCGCGCGGGATCTCCCCCTGCTCGATCCACCGCCGCACCCGCGAGGTGTCGGTGGACAGCTGCTGCTGCCCCATCGCGGCACCCCGCCTGTTGACCAGCCGGGCCAGCTCGCCCTTCGACCATCCGGTCAGGACGAACAGATCGGCGAGTCGGGTGTTGGGTCCCCTGCTCAAGTGAAGCCCCCAGGATTCCTCGGCTGGTCCGAGGCTAGAGGCTCCGTCAGGTACCCGGCGAGCATTCGCCAGGCTTCGCCAGGGTCCGCCACATTACCAACCACCGTCGTCCGGGTGTGATGTAGAGGTGCGCCACCCCGCCTCCGGGTCGGGCGGCGCCCCAGACCGGTTCGGGGAGTTCCCCCGTGCGGGTTCCGGGGCGCTCCCGGTCCTCACCCGAGGGGGTGGCGCGGCCGGGTGGCGCGGGGGCGCCGGGCACGGCCGCGGCAGAACCGGCCGACCGCATTCCCCAGGGTGCGGACGGCCGGTCCACCGCCGCAGCACGGGGTTCCGGCCCCGGCGTCCGTGCCCGGCGCCCGCGCACCACCCACCGGACCGAACAGGGGCCCGCCGCCGGACCAGGAACCCGGCGGCACGGCCCTCCCCGCCCCCGCGGGCTCATCCGAGACGGACCAGGAAGGGATCTCCCTCACCCCATGTACTCCTCAGCGACCTCCCCGACGCCGACCGCGCCCCGGACCGCGCTGCGCCCCCCCACCGCAGCCGCCGGCCGTCCCGGCCCGAAGCAGGTCCCGCCGCCGTCCCGGCCGGCCGCCCCGCGCGGCGCCGCCGACGGCCGGCCCGCGGACCCCCGGGGCCAGGCCGCCCGGGCCGCGCTGGGGCTCCGCTCGCCCGAGGCCGCCGGACCCCGTGTCCCCGGGGCCCGGATCCCCGCCGCCCGCCCCGGCGACGGCCGGCTGCTGCGCCCGCCGGTCCGGCCGGGCCAGCCCGCGGCACAGGAGCGGATCGACCCCTCGGCGCTGCAGACGCCGTCCGTCCGGGCCGCGCTCGCCGGCGTCTCGCGGATATGTCCCGCGTTCACCCCGCGCCAGGTGCTGCGCGAGGGGAGCCGCCACATCCTGGTGGCGGGCACCATCGGCCGGGCGCCGGTGGTGGCCAAGTGCCTCTCCCCGCAGGCGGTGCGGAGTGAGTACTTCGAGCAGCTGGTGGCCGATTTCCACCACGAGGTGGCGGTCTACCGGGCCTTCGTCCGGCACCGCCCGCCGGTGCGGCTGCCCCGGCTGGTGGCGGCCGACCACGACCGCTGCGTGCTCGTCATGGAGCGCGTGCCCGGCCGCCCGGCCGCCCGGGAGCGCCACCCGGCCAACGCGCCCACGCCGGGCGAGGTGCGGGCGCTGCTCACCGCCGTTCGCACGCTCAACCTGTGGCGGCCACCGACCGACGTGTTCCAGCCCCGGCTGGACTACCAGTTGGAGATCGCCCGCTACCACTCGGTGGGCCAGCTCACCGACCGGGACGCCGGGGACCTGCGCGGTCTGCTGCACGGCCTCGGGCACGCCCCGCTCCAGCTCTGCCACGGCGACGCGCTGCTCAGCAACATGCTGCTGGCGCCGTCCGGCCCGGTGCTGGTCGACTGGGAGCAGGCCGGCTGGTACCTGCCCGGCTACGACCTGGCGGTGCTCTGGAGCGTGCTCTCCGGGGACACCGCGGCGCGCCGGCAGATCAGCCAACTCGCCCAGAGCGGCGGCACGCTGGCCCGGGACGCGTTCCTGGTGAACCTGGTGCTGGTGCTGATGCGCGAGATCCGGCTGTACGACGTGCCGGGCGCCGGCGAGGAGCAGCGGATCATGATCCGCCGGCTGTACGACGACGCCGCGCTGGCCCGCCGCGCGGTCCGGGCCGCCGTCGGGACGAGGTGACGCCGGCCGGCCGCCGGCGTCCGGTCAGGGCCGGGCGCCGCGTTCCAGGGCGGCCCGGCCCGCGGCCTCCAGGACGGCCTCGTCGGGGGCCAGGTGGACCCGGCTGCTGAGCGCGTCCCGCAGGTAGCGCTCCAGCGGGTGACGGCGGCTCAGTCCCGGGTTGCCGGTGAGCGAGACGGCCTGCTGGACGGCGGATATCGCGGCCCGGGTGGCCAGCAGGTGGGCCGGTCCGGTCCGGGCGACGGCCTCCGGCTCGGCGCTGTCCACCCGGGGGGCCAGCCCGTGGACCAGTTCCTCGGCGCCGATCAGCTGGGCCTCGATCTCGCCCAGCGCGCTGCGGTAGCGGGGCAGGCTGCCGAGCGGCTCGGTGAGATTGGCCGGAGTTCGCTGGTGCAGGAAGCGGACCAGCCAGTCCTGGGCCGAGCGGGCCACCCCGACGGCCACCGCGGAGAGCGCCAGATCGTGCCAGGCGCGGGCGAGTTCGGCCGCCGGGACGGCCCAGGGCGCGTCCCCGGCGGCGGTCGAGGCGGCGGTCGAGGCAGAACCGGGGCGCGCGGCAGAACCGGTCACGCCCCTTCCGGCGCCGCCCTTCGGCGGGTTCAGGCCGAGCGCGAGCTCGGCGGGCACCCGCACCTCGTCCAGCACCACGTCATGGCTGGCACTGGCCCGCAGGCCCAGCTGGTCCCAGGTCGGGTCGACCTCCAGCCCCTCGCTCTCGCCGCGCACCAGGAAGGTGCCGGTCCGGGGCTCCGGTTCGTCGGTCCGGGCGGTCACCGCCATCCAGGCGAGAGCCTCGGCACCGGCGCAGTACGTCTTCCGGCCGGTGAGCCGCCAGCCCGTGCCGTCCCAGCGGGCCACCGTGGCCGGCGGCTCGCCGGCGCGGGCGCCGGGCTCCGCGTGCAGGGTGTTGACCAGGGCCGGTCCGCGCCGGGACTCGGTGAGCAGCCGCCGGTAACCGGCCACCGGCCAGCCGGCGGTCCGCGCCTGTTCGGCGTGCTGGAGCAGGGTGAAGGCGGTGACCACGGCCACCGAGGCGTCCCCGCGCCCGAGTTGGGACAGCACCTGGACGGTGTCGGCGAGCGTGCCGCCGGGTCCGCCGTACCGCCGGTCGACGGTCAGGGTGAGCAGTCCGGCCTCGTGCACGGCCTCGATGCCCTGGTAGGGGAAGGTTGCGTCGCGGTCGTGCTCCTCGGCCCGGGCGGCCAGCAGGTCGACGACCCGGGGCAGCCCCGCGAGGGCGGAGGCGACGGGCGACGGAACGGCGGGCGACTGATCGGCAGCGATGGTGCTCATGGGGCTGGTGCCTCCGGGCGGCAGCGTGGGCTCTGACTCCTCGACACACCCGCAACGGGCGCGCGGTACCGGTAGGCGACCCCGGAGGTCGGCGGAATTCCCGCCCCCGGAACCCGGGTTCAGCGGAAGACCCGCCCCCGGACCGGCGCCGGCTGTTCGGCCGACCGCCCGCCGCCTCGGGGACGAATCCCCCTCAGTGGCCCGGACACGCCGCGCTGGCGGTGCGCCGCAGGTCGAGGTAGCTGCGACGGGTCAGCAGCAGGGGACGGCACGACATGTCCGCGACTTTACGAAGCCGTGATCGAGGCCGTCAAGCAGCGCCCGAGGCCCGGAACGAACGGGGTGACGGGAGTGCGACGAGTGCCGGACCGGGCGACCGGAACCCTGCCCTCCGGGGCACGGTTCCCGTACCCGTCAGCCCTGCTGGAACATGTCCGCGGGCAGCGGCTTGAGCAACTGGTAGAGGTCGTCCGAAATCGGTCGGTCCCAGGAGGCGATGGTGACCTGCACGCCGTCACTCCGGCCGAACTGGGCGCAGAAGACCCGGCCCTCGCTGACCTTGACCTTCTTCACGATCAGCAGGTCGTCCCCGAGCATGACCGGGAAGTCCTCCGCCGAGACGAAGTCGACCGGTTCCTCGTCACCGAGGGCGGCGAGCAGCTGACGCACCTCGAAGGGCACGCTGTCGCCGGTGTCCCGGGCCGGCGAACCCTCGGGGAGGTTGCCGATGAACATCGCCGGGCCTCTGCCGCCGAACAGGTCGTAGCGCAGGAAAATCCCCTGGCAGGAGCCGTCCGGGCCGGTCATCATGGCCGCACCGAAGTCGCCGGGCCAGTCGCCCGGGTCCATGGCGAGCACGTCGAAGTCCGGGCCGGTGGGCTGACCGGAGCGACGGCGGAGAAAAGACATGGGAACATCGTACGTGCCCGGCACACCACGCTCGCGGGGTGGGTGGGACGCCGGACGGAGATCCACGCTCAGAGACCAATGTTGACTCTGAGCAACCGTCCGGGCTACGTTCGGTTCAGCACGACAGCCGTTCTGGGTTTCACCCTTCGGGGGGACGGCCTGTCGCAACGCGGCCCTACACGCGTTTCCCTCACTGTGCACACCGTCGTGTCGATCCGCCGAGCACCCAGCTTCGAGGTGGCACACAGCACAGCACACAAGCCAACAGTTCCATGCATCACAAGCAAGGTCCGCGGGGCCCCGGCCCGTCGCTCCCGCGGATCTGCTCGGGACGCCGCCGCGTGGGGGCGTGCGGGTCCCGGGCACCGGCACCGACATCCGAGTCGCTCTCGGATTCGGCGCCATCCTCCCGGCGACTACCGGCCCCTCGTGGGCCGGGAACGGCCGACGCACCCCCGGTGCGCAGGGGATGACTGGGAGGAAACCCGGCAGCGCTGTCGGGTTGCACAGCAGGCGCCGTGTCTGGCCGCGTGGGGGCGGTGGGCACGGCGTCTGCCTGTGCTCATACTCTGAGCTGCGTTTGTCCAGCAGTCAACAGAAATTATGACGGGGCACGCTCAAATGTGATCGGAACGATGATCCCCGGAGACCTTCGGGAAGACCTTCGGCACCGAGACCTTCGACACAGCCTCCGGATCCGGCCGGACGCCCCGAGGGGCGTCCGGCCGGATCCGGTCAGGTGAGGTCGAACTCGCCGTCCCGCGCGCCGAGCACGAAGGCCCGCCACTCCCCGGGCGTGAACACCAGGACCGGGCCGTCCTCCTGACGGCCGTCCCGCATCCCGATGTAGCCGTCCACGAAGGCGATCTGGACGTCGCCCACGCCCTGGCTGCTGCACAGCCAGGTCGCCCCGGTGAAGTCCACCTTCGGCTTCCCGTTCGCGCCGAGCTCCGCCGCTCCGGCCGGCTCCGTCCCGACCCCGGCCGACTCCACCCCGGTCCCGCTGTTGGCTGCCACTGCTGGTCTCTCCTCCCGACGGCCTGAACGGCCCCAGCCTAGTCACCCGCGCGGCCCCCGGTCAGCGGGATCGGCAGGACTCCCCCGGCCGGGGCCGACGGACCGTCAGCGGGCCCGGCCCGCCGCCGGAAGCGTGTCCCACGCGGGCGGGCGGCGGGCGAACTGCCAGAGTGTGGGGAGCCCCCACCGAGCACGCCCGCCCGAGCACCCCACCGTCCAGCCCCCACCGAGCGCCCGAGGAGCAGCCGATGAGCCGCCGGGACGGCAGCCGCGCCGATGTCATCCCCATCTCCGACGCCCCCTCGGCCCACCCTCCGGCGCCCCGCACCCCGCCCGCCCCTGCCCCGCAGCCCCGGCCCGCCCCGGGTCGGCCCCCCACGCACGGCCGGGTCGGCGTCGTCCTCGTCTCGCACAGCCAGGAACTCGCCGACGCCGTGCGCGCCCTCGCCCTCGCCCTGACCGACGACGGCTCCCCCGCCCCGGTGGCCGCGAGCGGCGGGGACCTGGTGGCCGGCCCCGGCATCAGCGCCGTCCTGGTCGCCGCCGCCACCCGCCGGGTCGACCAGGGCCACGGCGTGGTCGTGCTGGCCGATCTCGGCGGCGCGGTGACCACCGTCCGCAGGCTGCTCGCCGACGCCGACGAGCACGGCCTGCCGTTCCCGGTCCGGTTCGCCAACGCCCCGTTCGTCGAGGGCGCGGTGGCCGCGGTGGCCACCGCCACGGCCGGCGGCGACCTCGCGGCGGTGCTGGACGCCGCCGAGGAGGCCTACCGCCAGCCCAAGGGCTGAAACCCTCCGCCCCGGGCCCGCCGTGTCCGCTTCCGGCCGTTCTCCGGGATCCGGCCCACGGCGGGTGACCGCGCGGCTACCATCGGCGCAGGACCGGCCGCGGGGCCGGCCGTGAGGGGGGAACCTCAGCCATGCGCGTGGTCGTCACCGGCGGAGCCGGATTCATCGGGGCCAACCTGGTCCGGGCCCTGCTGGCCCGGCCCGAGGTGGACCAGGTCCGGGTCGTGGACGACCTCTCCACCGGGCACAAGACCAACCTGGACGGCACCGGCGCCGTGCTCCACGAGGGCTCCGTCCTCGACCCGGCGCTGCTGGACGAGGCCTTCGCCGGCGCCGACGCCGTCGTCCACCTCGCCGCGCTGCCGTCCGTGCCCCGCTCGGTGGCCGACCCGCTGGCCAGCCACCACGCCAACGCCACCGGCACCCTGGAGGTGCTGGAGGCGGCCCGCCGCGCCGGGGGCCTCTACGTGGCCGCCGCGTCCTCCTCCTCCGTCTACGGCGCCAACCGCGAGCTGCCCAAGCGGGAGACCATGCGCACCGCGCCGATGAGCCCGTACGCGGTCAGCAAGCTCGCCACCGAGTCCTACCTGGCGGCCTACCACCACTGCTACGGGCTCGGGGTGCTCCCGCTGCGGTTCTTCAACGTCTTCGGCCCGCTGCAGCCCGCCGGGCACGCCTACGCGGCCGTGGTCCCGGCCTTCCTGGACGCCGCGCTGGCCGGGCGTCCGGTGACCGTGCACGGGGACGGCGGGCAGAGCCGGGACTTCACCTTCGTCGGCACCGTCACCCAGGTGATCACCGAGGCGGTGCTGCGCCGGGTGGTGCACGCCGACCCGGTCAACCTGGCCTTCGGCACCCGCACCTCGCTGCTGGAGCTGATCGGCGAGCTGGAGTCGGTGCTCGGCCACCCCGTCGAGGTGGCGCACGTCGACCCGCGGCCCGGCGACGTCCGGGACTCGCAGGCCGACAACGCGCGGCTGCGCGAGCTGTTCCCGGACGTCCGGCCGGTGCCGCTGCGCGAGGGGCTGGAGCGGACGACGGACTGGTTCCGCGGGCTGTAGGACGCGTTCGGGCCTCGGGCCTGCGGTCAGGGGCGCGGCAGGCCGTTCCACTCGAAGCCCGCCTCGGCATGGCCGGCCACCGCCCGGTGGATCCAGGCGAGTTCCTTCTCCCCCATCGGCGGCAGTGCGTCCAGGGCGTACCAGCCGACCGCCAGGGTCTCGTCCTCGTCCAGCCGGACCTCGCCGCCCGTCGGCCGGCAGTGGAAGACGAGCTCCAGGTACTGCGTCATGTCGCCGTTGGGGTAGGTGATCTCCGGCGAGACGGTGACCGCCACCAGCCGCTCCGGGACGGCGATCACCCCGCTCTCCTCCAGGCACTCGCGGACCGCGCCGTCGGCGGGCTGCTCGCCCGGGTCGAGGATGCCGCCGGGCGGCGTCCAGCTGCCGTCGTCGGCGCGCTGGACGAGCAGCACCCGGCCGTCGTCGTCCAGGACGACCGCGACGACGGCGCTGAGCCAGAGCATGCGGGGGCCGACCACGGCGCGGAGGTCGGCGAGGAACTCGGGAATGGCCATGGCCCGCACCCTATCCGGGCGCCGCCGGGTCAGTCCCGGCGCAGCGGGCGGGCCGGGGAGCCCACCACCACCTCGCCGGGCGGCACGTCCCTGGTGACCACGGCCGCCGCGCCCACGAAGGCGTGCTCGCCGACCTTGCGGCCCTGCAGGACCACGGCGTTGGAGCCGACGGTGGCGCCGTCCGCCAGCAGCACGGCGCCCGAGACGTTGCCGCCCGGGTAGACCGTCACCCGCTCGCCGAGCACCGCGTCGTGCCCGACCGTCGCGTTGTAGTGGACCTGGCTGTGCGCGCCGAGCCGGACGCTGCTGGACACGTACGCGCCGCCCATCACCAGGCAGCCCGGGCCGAGCACGGTGTCCGGGGCGATCAGCGCCCGGGGGTGGACCAGGGTGACCGGTGCCGCGCCGAGGCCGTCCAGCAGGGCGGTGAGCCGCCGCCGGACGGCCGGGTCGGCGATCCCGACCAGGTAGCGGTCGCCGGGTGCGAGTTCGGCGGGCCTGCGGACCGGCAGGCCGCGGACGGTGGCGCCGTGCCGGTGGTCGTCGAGGAAACCCGCGACCGGGACGCCGGCCGCGAGCGCGGTGTCCAGCGCCTCGCGGCCGACGCCCCCGGCGCCGGCGATCCAGAGCCCGTCGGGGGCGGTTTCGGGGAGCACGGGGGCCATCCTGCCCGTTCCGGTGCTCAGGACGCCTCCTCGACGGCCGCGTGCACGGGCGACGGCCGGGACGGGGCCGTGCGCACCGGCGGGACCGGCCGGGGCGCCGTGCTCTGCCGGGGCAGGCCGATCACGGCGGGGGCGCGTTCGACGGCGGGCACCCGGTGGTCCGGGGCCGCCGGCACCGGGGCGCCGGTGTCGGCGGGCTCGGTGGGCGCCGGGAAGCCCGGGTTGACGCCACCGGCCGCGGTGATCCCGGCCGGACGCAGCAGCACCTTGACGGTCAGCAGCAGGATCCGCAGGTCGAGCCCGAACGAGCGGTTGCCCACGTACCAGAGGTCGAGCTCGATCCGCTCGGGCCAGGTGATGGAGTTGCGGCCGCGCACCTGGGCCCAGCCGGTCAGGCCGGGCCGGACGTCGAGCCGTCCGCGCTGCCGGGTGGAGTAGTGGACGACCTGCTCGGGCAGCGTGGGCCGGGGCCCGATCACGCCCATCTCGCCGCGCGCGACGTTCCACAGCTGCGGCAGCTCGTCCAGGCTGGTGCGGCGCAGCAGCTCGCCGAGCCGGGTGATCCGGGGTGCGTCCGGCTCCTCGGGGAAACGCCTGTCCCGCATGGTGCGGAACTTGAGGATCTCGAACTCCTTGCCGTGCAGCCCCGTCCGGGTCTGCCGGAAGAGCACCGGTCCGCCCATCGTGCAGCGGATCAGCAGGGCGATCAGCAGTCCCAGCGGAATCGCGACGATCCCGGCCAGGACAGTGACCACGAGGTCCCCCCCTCGCTTCATGACGGTCCTTCCCCCCTGATGCGGTTGTGGGTCGTGGGCAGGCTCAGCCGACCGTCCAGGGCAGTCCCTTGGCGCGGGCGACGGCCGCGTAGGTCGCCAGCGAGACGGCGGCGACCGCCCGCTGGTCGAACTGCGCCGTGGCGCGGCGGCGGGCCGCCGCGCCGAGGCGCTCGCGCAGGCCGGGCTCGGTGAGAAGCCGGTCCAGCGCGTCGGTGAGGGCCCGGGCGTCGCCGGGCGGGGCGAGGAGCAGGTGCTCGTCGTGGGTGCCGATCTCGCGGCAGCCGCGGATGTCGCTGAGCACCATCGGCAGGCCGCCGGCGGCGGCCTCCATGGCGGAGCGGGAGAACCCCTCCCGGTAGGAGGGGAGCACGAAGACGTCGAGGGCCGCGTAGACGGCGGGCATGTCGCCGCGCGGGCCGAGGAAGGAGACGCCCGACTCGGCCCCGTGGGCGTCCGGCTTGTCCGGGTCGTCCGGGCCGATCCAGACGAACCGGGCCTTGCCGGCCAGCGCCCGGGCCGCCTGCGCGTACTCCCGGATGCCCTTCTCGGCGACCCGCCGGCCGACCCCGCCGACCAGCAGCTCGTCCGGCCCGACGCCGAGTTCGGCGCGCAGCCCGGCGCGGACGCGGGTGTGTTCGCCCGGGTCGGTGGCAAAGCGGGTGAGGTCCACGCCGTTGCCGACCACCCGCGAGCGGCGGGCCGGGACGGCGCGGGCCAGGGTGCGGCGGTCCTCGCCGTTCTGGTACAGCTCGGCGTGCGAGAAGCGGGCGGCGAAGGCCTCCGCGCCGAGGACGAACGCCCGTTTGGCGAGCGGGTCGTGGGCCTGCGCCCAGAGCCCGTGGCAGGTGTTGACGACGACCGGCACGCGGGCGAGACGGCCGAGCACCCGGCCGAGCACCCCGGTCTTCGGGTTGTGGGTGTGCAGCACGTCCGGGCGGATCCGGTCGAGCACGGCGAGCAGTTCGCGGGCGGCGACGGCGTCGGCGCGCGGCTCCCAGGCCCGGGTCAGGGCGTGCAGCGGCTCGTGGCGCACCCCGATCGCCTCCAGCTCGGGGACGTACGGGCCGGGCGCGCTGATCCCGTACGTGTGGAAGCCGGCCTCCAGATCGACCTTCAGCTCGGTGGCGAGCAGCAGTTGCAGGCTCATGTCGACGGTGGTGAGGTGGGCGACCCGCAGCGGGCGGCCGCCGGGGCCACGAAGGCGCGGCGGGATCCGGCTCTCAGGCACGGGCGCCCACCGCCTTCGCGGTGGCGACGATCCGGGCGTAGGCGAGCTCGGGGAGCAGCCGGCCGTGGAGCTTGGCGCGGAAGAAGTCGATCGGGTCGGTGCGGCGCACCGGCACCCGGCGCAGCCGGACCGGGTCCACGCCGGGGGTGTTGCGGCCGACCTCGCCGGTCGCGGCCGTCCGGAAGCGGGCCCGCAGGGCCGGTTCCATGTGCGGGACCGGCACGCCCCAGGTGTAGGCGTAGTGGCTGGGGCGCACGCCCAGGTGCTCCTCGACGTCGTCGCCGCAGGCGTCCAGCTCGGCGGTGGAGAGCAGTTCGGGGCGGGCGTGGGTGCGGGTGTGGTTGGCGACCGTGCACAGGCCGGAGGCGGTCATCTCGCGCAGCTGCGCCCAGCTGAGCGCGGGGGCGCCGGTGGCCTTGGCGGTGGAGCCCTCCCAGCGCATCTCGCCGCCGACGTGGCCGCTGGCCAGGTAGACGGTGAACGGCAGGCCGCGCTCGCGCAGCAGTGGCCAGGCGTTGTCGTAGACGTCGGCGAAGCCGTCGTCGAAGGTGAGGACGACGCCCGGGGTGCTGCGGCCGGCCTCGATCCGGTCGGTGGCCTCGTCCAGGGAGACCACCCGCCCGGGCGGCAGCGCGGCGAGCAGGTCGGCCTGGGCGGCGAAGTCGGCGGCGGACACGTCCAGCTCGTCCGGACTGCCGCCGCCCACCCGGTGGTAGATCAGCACGGTGGCGCCCTCGCCGGGGCTGGTTCCGGCCCGGCGTGCCAGCTGGCGTTTCACCTGGGCCCTGATGCCCCCGCCGGCCGGGGCCGTTCCGGGCGCGGCGGTGCCGCTCATCGTTCCCCCCTCTGCGGCGCCCTCCCCGGCGCCGGCAAGTGGCCTCGCATCCGGGGCGGTTGGCGCCCCGGACGGACATCACAGTAGGGGGAACTGTGGGGCTGGTGCCCTGGAATTGTGAAAGAAGCGAGAAGGAGTTGGCAGATGGGCTGAAAACCTGCCGATCTGACCGGTTGAACTCGATCGGGTGAGCGATGTTCGAGTGATTCCGAACGCGGGCCCGGGGGCGGCCCGTCGGCAGTCCGTTCTCAGGCCGCCGCGCGGCGGCGACGGAACAGCGCGAAACCGATCCGGCCGAGCAGCAGCACACCGGCCGCCAGGCAGCCCGCCACCGCCATCGCCCACGCCGGGCCGTCACTGTCCGGAACCACGACCGCCACCACGATCCCCAGCGCGAGGCAGGCCAGGCCCACCAGCGCGAGCGGCACCTGGTGGGTGACCAGCGGGCCACCGTGACAGTACCGGGCCATCCGGGTCGCGCCGCGCGGGGAGAAGTGATCACGTTCCGCATCTGCCATGAGCCCAAGGTACCCCGGCACCGCCGCACCGGCAGCACGCGCGGAGCGATCGGGCGGGCACTCCGAGTGACGATCGCGAGGGGAGGGGCGGGTGTTCGGGGAGGTGTTGCGAAGGCCTTCCGGAGGACTTCTGGAGGACTTCCGGAGGTACCCGGGAGATGCCCGGGCGGCGTCCGGAAGCTGTCCCGGGTTCGTTTCGGGGTGATCCCGGAATGGTTCCCGGTGTGCGAAAAAACCTTGCCCGTCCGGTACAACCATCAACGGGGCGTAGCTGTCTCCCTTACATTGAGCGATCCAGGAGCCGTCCGCGGTGCGGGTTGGGAGTCCCCGCCGTGGACCGGAGATACCCAGGGGGCGGAGCCGCCGTGCCCTGGAGTCGGAGGCCGGGCTCCGCCCTCCGGCGGTACCGCCACGCCGCATCGGCGACCGAGGGGGAACCGTGCCGCAGTCCCATTCCACGACGTCGACCTCCGGCCCCACGGCCCGCACCAGGGCCGTGGTGACCGCCCTGTCGGACCTGCGGCCCCCGCCGACCACCGCAGCACCGCCCGGACCCGACACCGTGACGATCGACGGGCAGCCGATCGTCACACCGCCGGCCGCGCGGCCGCCCGCCGTCCTCCCGTCGGGCGGCCGGGCCCTGCGCTCCACCGCCACCCGCACCTGCTCCCCGCCCGTCCACCGGTCGGCCGAGCCCGAGCGGGTCGACCATCCGGCCGGCCACTCGGCCGACGCGCGCGGTGAGTGGCTGCGGTTCGCCCCCGTCCAGCCGCTGTTCCGCGCCCGGGCGGCGCAGCGGCTCGCCGTCCTCGCCTACCACGGGGTGACCGACCCCCGCTCGTTCGGCGCCCAGCTGGACCGGCTGCGAGGACTGGCGACCCCCGTCTCGCTCGCCGCCGTGCAGCAGGCCGTCGCCGAACGGCGCCCGCTGCCCGCCCGCAGCGTGCTGGTGACCTTCGACGACGCCGACCGCAGCGTCCTCACCCACGCGCTGCCCGCACTGATCGAACGCGGCATCCCGGCCGCCGCCTTCGTCATCTCCGAACTGATCGGCACCGAGAAGCCGTTCTGGTGGCACGAGGCCGACTTCCTCGCCCGGCACGGCGGCCGCGCCCGCTCGCTCGACTGCGGCCACCCCTCGCAGCTGCTCCGCCGGCTCAAGGCGATGCCCGACCCGGACCGCCGGCGCAGCCTCCACGAGCTGCGGGTCAGCGCCGACCGGCGCCCGCCCGGCCAGGAACAGCTCACCCCCGCCGACCTGCTCGCCCTGCGCGAGGGCGGCGTCGCCATCGGCAACCACACCCAGGGGCACCCGTGCCTGGGCCGCTGCGACGACGCCACCGTCCGGACGGAGATCACCGGCGCCCACGAGGCCCTCACCCGCTGGCTCGGCGAGCCCCCGATCGCCTTCGCGTACCCCGACGGCGGCCACGACGTCCGGGCCGAGACCGTCCTGCAGGAACTGGGCTACCGGCTGGGCTTCCTCTCCGACCACCGCCTCGGCCCCCGGCTCCCCACCCACCCCCTCCAGATCAGCCGCCTCCAGGTGGACTCCACCACCAGCACCCGTCGGTTCGACACCATCCTCTCGGGTCTCGAACCCGCCTACCGCCGCTGGCGCGGCCACGCCGCCTGACCCTCCCCTCACCCCGCGCAGGAAGTCGCCCCACCGACTTCCTGCGCCGCCCCGGGAAGTCGACCCCGTCGACGGGCCACCCACCCACGCGACCTCGCGGGGGCTCTCGCCCGCCGCGCCACCGAAAGTCGACCCCGCCGACTTTCCACGCCACCACAGCCACCACAGCCACCCCGGCTACCGGCCGACCGGCACTCCCGCCGTCAGAAGCCGGTCACGCCGACGCCCAGGCCGCAGCCCCCGCCCGCCGCTGTCGCTGAAAGTCGGCTCCGCCGACTTCCTGTGCGGAACGGCTGTCCAGCCGCCGAGGGCCGCAGGCCTGGGACCGTCCCGGCGGGCGGTGCCGTCACATCGGACGGGAGGCCGTGAGGAGACCGGCCTCCACGGGGTCGGCGAGAGCCACCGCGCGGGCCGCAGGCCGGGAAGCACCCCGGTGAGCGGTGCCACGAGGGCGGCGGGAGGGACCGTGGCGGGCGCCGCGGCGCGGGGGTCAGGCGGTGGGGGCGGTGAGGGGGAGGGTCTGGGGGTAGGCGAGGGCGGCCGGGGGGAGGGTGGCGGGGGTGCCGGCGTGGAGGACGGTGAGGGTGCCGGTGCCCTCGCGGGTGGGGTCGAGGACGCGGCGCAGGGCCTGCGCGGCGACCGGGTCGGCGGAGCCGTGCAGGGTGAGCGAGGGCAGGGAGGTCGGGGCGACGGCGGCGCGGATGCGGTCGGCGACCAGTTCGTAGTGGGTGCAGCCGAGGACGACGGCCGCCGTGCCGGCCGGGGTGCGGACGGCCGCGGCGGCGATGGCCGCCTCGACGGCCGCGTCGTCGCCGTGCTCGACGGCGTCGGCGAGCCCGGGGCAGGCGACCTCGGTGACGTCGGCCGTTCCGGCGAAGTCGCGGATCAGCCCGCGTTGGTAGGCGCTGCCGGTGGTGGCGGGGGTGGCCCAGATGGCGACCGGGCCGCCGAGGGCGGCGGCCGGCTTGATCGCCGGGACGGTGCCGATGACCGGCAGCGCGGGCTCCAGTTCGGCGCGCAGGGCGGCGAGCGCGTGCACCGAGGCGGTGTTGCAGGCGACGATCAGCGCGTCCGGCCGGTGCGCGGCGGCGGCCCGGGCGCAGCCGAGCGCGAGCTCGGTGACCTCCTCGGGCGTGCGCGGCCCCCAGGGCATCGAGGCGGG
This sequence comes from Kitasatospora sp. NPDC004723, assembly GCF_040609255.1. NCBI lineage: Bacteria > Bacillati > Actinomycetota > Actinomycetes > Kitasatosporales > Streptomycetaceae > Kitasatospora > Kitasatospora sp. NPDC004723. The sequence continues at coordinate 52,041 of NZ_JBEXJT010000030.1, forward strand.
GTTGGAGGAGAGCACCAGATCGACGTCCGGACGCAGCGCCCGGAGTGCGGCGGCGGCGGCCAATAGGCCGATTCCCGAGTCCATCAGTGCGATCTTCACGGGTCAAGACTTTAGTCGATGGCCCGCGCCGGGCCCCGCGTGCGGCAGACTGCCCGGGTGACCGTCCTGCTGTGGATCGCCGCACTCTCCCTGCTGGTCTGGCTCTGGCTGGCGGGCTGCCACGGGTTGTTCTGGCGCACCGACGTCCGGTTGCCGCCGCGCCGGCCGATGGAGCGCTGGCCGCAGGTGGCGGTGGTGGTGCCGGCCCGGGACGAGGCCGAGGTGCTGCCGCTGTCGCTGCCGGGCCTGCTGGCGCAGAAGTACCCGGGACGGGCCCGGGTGGTGCTGGTGGACGACCACAGCACGGACGGGACGGGCGCGCTGGCGCGTTCGCTCGCCGCCCCCGGTGGCCTGGAGCTGACGGTGACCACCCCTCCCCCGCTGCCGCCGGGGTGGACGGGCAAGCTGTGGGCGCTGCGGCACGGGGTGGAGCTGGCCGGTCCGGACGCCGAGTACCTGCTGCTGACGGACGCGGACATCGCGCACGGACCGGACTCGCTGGCCGAACTGGTGGCCGCCGCGCAGGGGAACCGGCTGGACCTGGTGTCGCAGATGGCCCGGCTGCGGGTGGAGACCGGCTGGGAGCGGCTGATCGTGCCGGCCTTCGTGTACTTCTTCGCCCAGCTGTACCCGTTCCGGTGGAGCAACCGGCCCGGTGGACGGACGGCCGCGGCGGCGGGCGGCTGCTCGCTGGTGCGGCGCGAGGCGCTGGAGCGGGCGGGCGGGGTGGCGGCGATCCGGGGCGCGGTGATCGACGACGTGTCGCTGGCCCGGGCGGTGAAGGCCACCGGGGGCCGGACCTGGCTGGGGCTCGCGGAGCAGGTGGACAGCGTGCGGCCGTACCCGCGCCTCGCGTTGCTGTGGCGGATGGTGTCGCGCAGCGCGTACGCCCAGCTGCGGCACTCGCCGGTGCTGCTGCTGGGGACGGTGCTGGGGCTGGCGCTGGTCTACCTGGTGCCGCCGGTGGCGACGGTGGCGGGGCTCGCGGGGGGCGCGTGGCCGGTGGCGGCGGCGGGCGGGGCGGCCTGGGCGCTGATGACGGGGACCTTCCTGCCGATGCTGCGCTACTACGGGCAGCCGCCGGCGGCCGCGCTGCTGCTGCCGTTCACCGCCTCGCTCTACCTGCTGATGACGGTCGACTCGGCGGTGCAGCACTGGCGGGGCCGGGGCGCGGCCTGGAAGGGCCGGACGTACTGAACCGGGGTGGGCCGCACCGGCCGGACGGACCGTCGGACGATCTCCCGGCTCGCACCGGACGAGGAGGCCCGGGCGCCCGCCGGTGGCGCGACGTCGCCCGCGTCACCGCCCCAGCAGCCGCAGCGCGGCCGGCTTGGTGAACTCGTACCGGGTCATCTGCTCCAGGTCCTTCAGCCAGCCCACCGCGCGGCCCGGCCGGGCCAGCACCCGGGCGTAGAGGTCCTCGAAGGAGCTGGTCACGCTCGCCAGCGAGAACCGGCCGACCACCCACTGCCGCCCCCAGTCGCCCAGTTCGGCCCGGCGCGCCGGGTCGTCCAGCAGCCCGCGCAGCTGTCCGGCCAGCGCCCCGGGGTCGCGCGAACCGTCGCCGAAGCCGTACATGCAGCGCGAGGCGTGCGGCTCGACCAGCGGGCCCGGCTCGTGCACCGCGGTGTAGCCGGCCGCGCCGTGCACCACCACCGGCTTGCCGAAGGCGAGGCCGCGCAGCGCCGACCCGCCCATGCCGAGGACGACGTCGGCGGCCTGGTAGGCCGGGCGCGGGTCGGCCAGCTGCCCGGGGACCAGCACCGCCCGGCGGCCGAGCGCCGCGTTGACGGCGGCCGCCCGGGCGCGCAGCGGCTCCAGGCTGGGGCCGGCGCCGACGATCACCAGCCGCACCCGCGGGTCGTCCAGCTGCCGGACGGCGTCCACGGTGAGCTCCGCGCCGGCGTCCTTCTCCAGCGCGGGGACCAGCCGGGTGACGATGGCCAGCAGCAACTCCTCGTCACCGATGCCGTGTTCGCGCCGGAACGCCGCCCCGTCGACCAGCCCGGGGGCGTCCGTGGCGGTGTTCACCGGCGGCTCGATGAGGCTGACGTCCCGGTGGCCGAAGGCCCGGCCGTCGCCCATCAGCGCGCCCAGGCCCAGCACCAGCGGCTGGTGCCGGGGCAGGCCGCGCAGCATCCGGATGCCGTAGAAGGTGGTGACCACCGGCAGCCGGCCGTAACGCCCGGGCCCGAAGTAGGAGTTGCGGGCCGCCCGGACCTCCCAGGCGTGCAGCAGCTGGCTGCCGTGCTCGGCGGCCAGCCGGCCCAGCCGTCGCCGGACGTCGGCGTGCGGGGTGTCGGGACCGCCCGCCACCACCACGTCCAGGCCGTGCCCGGCGGCGACGTCGACCAGCGGCGCCGGGCCGGCCACGCCCTGGGCGAACAGCACCGGATCGTGGCCGCGGTCGCGCAGGGTGCGGGCGATGTCGACCGCGTTGAGCTGGGCGCCGCCCAGGGCCAGGTTGTTGAGATGGACGAGCACCCGGACCGGTCGCACGCCTCACTCCTCCCAGTGGTGCGGGACGAAGACCGGCGCGGCCAGCACGACGGCGCGCGGCGGGGAGTCCAGCATCGGGCCGAAGACGTCGAACTGGCCGGCCGAGTGCCAGCTCATCAGCGTGCCGCCGTCGGTCCTGCCGATGCTGTAGACGCCGGTCCACAGCGTGTACCGGCCGCGCGGCAGCGGCAGCCGGGGGATCACGCAGGTCACCTCGTGGTCCCCGCCGGTCAGCCGGATCTCGTGGCTGATCTGGAAGATCGGGCTGGAGGTGCCCTCGCTGACGCCCAGGTGCAGGGTCGCGTCGCCGCGGTAGTCGCCGCCGAGGGTGAGCTCGACGGTCATCGGCTCGTCGGTGGTGAGGCTCTCCCGGTCCGCGCCGCGCACCTCGTGCTTGAGCAGCTGGACCGGCTCGCCGGTGCGGCCGCCGGCCTCGGACTGCGCCTCGATCGAGTCGCGGTAGCCGGCCATCGCGTCCTTGATCCCGGCGTCCACCCGGATCGAGCCCTGCTCCAGCCAGATGCCGCGCCGGCAGATGGACTCCACGGCGGGCAGGTCGTGCGAGACGAAGACGATGGTGGTGCCCTGCTCGGCGACCTCGCGCATGCGGTCCAGGCAGCGCTGCTGGAACACCGCGTCGCCGACCGCCAGCACCTCGTCGACCAGCAGGACGTGCGGCTCCAGGTAGGCGGCGACGGCGAAGCCGAGGCGCATCTGCATGCCCGAGGAGTAGAACTTCACCTGCCGGTCGATGGCCCCGCCGAGCCGGGCGAACTCCACGATGTCGTCGAAGCGGGTGGCCACCTCGCGCCGCCGCAGGCCGAGCAGCGCGCCGAACAGGTAGATGTTCTCCCGGCCGGTCAGGTCGGGGTGGATGCCGGCCCGGATCTCGATCAGCGCGCCGATCCGGCCGCGCACGTCGATCACTCCGCCGTACGGGTACATCACCCGGGTCAGCATCTTGAGCAGGGTGGACTTGCCGGAGCCGTTGGAGCCGATCAGGCCGACCGACTCGCCCGGCTCGATGTGCATCGAGATGTCGCGCAGCGCCCAGCGCCAGTCCTCGCCCTTCTCGCCGCGCAGCCGGCGGGCCATGGACTCGACCTTGTCGCGCAGCAGCATCCGCTGCTGGTCGGCCTTGAAGCGCTTCCACACCTGGTCGGTGCGGATGGTCCCGAGCGGGAGGGTCCGGCTAGGCGACATCGGCGATCCCCGTCTCCAGCTTCTTGAACAGCAGGTAGCCGCCGACCAGGAACACCACCGAGGAGACCGCGGCGATCGTGGTGAGCGCGGCGTCCGGCGCCTGCCCGTAGAGCAGGGCGTTGCGGTAGCCCTCGATCACGGCGCCGAGCGGGTTGACGCCGACGTACACCTCCTGGAGGCGCTCCGGGATCTGGGCCAGCGGGTAGGCGACGGGGGTGGCGAACACGCCCATCTGGGTGATGATCGGCAGCAGGTGGCGCACGTCGCGCAGGTACACCACGGCCACCGACAGGACCAGGGCGATGCCGTAGGTGAAGGCGAACTGGATGCCCAGCAGCGGCACCACCCACAGGAAGGTCGCCGCGGGGGCCGTCCAGAAGACCAGGAACAGCAGGCCGAGCACGGCGGTGCCGATCAGCATGTCGACGGTGGCGACCAGCATGGTGGCGAGCGGGAAGACCTCGCGCGGGCAGTACACCTTGTTGAGCAGGCTGAGGTTGTTGGCCAGGCTCAGCGCGCCCTGGTTCATGGTGTTGCTGAAGAACTGCCAGACGATCAGGCCGACGTAGGCGAACAGCGGGTACGCGGCGCCCGCGGTGTCGACGTGCACGGCGCGGCGGAACACCAGGGTGAAGATGGCGCACAGCGCGAGCGGGGTGAGCACCGCCCAGGCGAAGCCGAGCACGGCCTGCTTGTAGCGGGCGCGCAGGTCGCGCTCGGCGAGCGCGCGGACGAGTTCCCGGGCGCCCCACAGCTCGCGGGCCACCCGGCCCGGGCGGAGCCGGCGTTTGAAGATCAGCTCCGGCGGCGGCCCGTCGGCGGCCGGCGGGCGCCCCGGGGCCCGCGTTGTCTGGCTGTCGCGCTCGTCGACGAGCGGCGCGCGTTGTCCCCCCACGGACACCTGCCCTCTCCGGTACCGGCGGTATCGAGAAGTGGGCCCGTCACAGCGGCTCCTGACGCCGTCGGCGGCGCGGCCCGGCCCCACTCTGGCACAGAGTGTGGCCGCCGGGGGGCGGTTCAGTGAAGGTGATCCGCCCCGCCGGTCGAAGAGCGGCGGGGCGGCGCCGGGGAAGCGGCCGGGAGACAGCGAGAAGGCGGGCCGGCCGTGGTGCGGCCGGCCCGCCGGGGGCGGTCGGGGGTGGTGACGGAGGGTCAGTGCAGGGTGTGGGCCGGGTGGCGCTGCTGGTCCTGGGCGACGAGGTGGTCCATCACCTCGGGCATCGCCTCGACGCCGCCGGCGTTGGTCGGCGAGGTGCGGTACTCGTCCTGCACGATCACGGTGGGCAGCTCGTTGATGCCGTGCCGGACGAACAGCCGGGCGGCCTCGTCGACCGCGCGGTCCACCTCGTTCGAGCGGTAGGCGGCGCGGAAGCGCTGCTGGTCGACGCCCTGGCCCTGTGCCCAGGCGGCGGCGGTGTCCTCACTGGTGAGGTCCCGCCGTTCGGTGTGGACGGCCCGGAAGGTGGCGGTCTGCAGGCGGTCGACCTCGCCGAGGCGCTCCAGCGTGTAGTACAGCCGGGCGTGGCCGCGCTGGGCGGCCTCCTCGCGGCTGCCCTGCCAGATGGCCGGCACGCGGCGCAGGTCGACGTCGGAGCGGTGGCGCTCGGTCCAGGCCCGCAGCGGCTCCTCGAGCGCCTGGGAGTGCCCGCAGTCGTACCAGAAGAACTCCAGGGCCTCGGTGCGGGCACTCTCGCGCACCGGCTGGATGGTGTTGAGGTGGGAGAACGGGGTGCCCTCGCGGGGCGGCCGGTGGTTGGCGGCGGCGGCCTGCAGCGGGGACGCGGCGATCCCGGCGGCGAGGGCCAGCAGCAGGGTGGTTCGAAGGATCGGCTTCACAGGGGGGAGTGTGACCCGTGACGGAACGTCATCGGCCAGTCGTCCCGGTGCGTCGGGCCGGGATTCGCCTGAACGGCGCACCCGGCCCGGCGCACCGGGACGCGTCAGCCGAGGCCGCCGGGTCCGCCGCTCCCGCCCGGTCCGCCGCGGTCGCAGATCTCGCTGAACAGCCGCTGCCAGGCGTCGGCCACCACGTCGAGGTCGTTGTGGGCCAGCGCGTGGGCGCGGGCGGCGGCGCCGAGCCCGGTGCGGTCGCCGGCCAGGACCTTGGCCAGCGCCTCGGCGAGGGCCGGCGGGTCGCCGGGGGCGACCAGCGCTCCGGTGACGCCGTCCCGGACCACCGAGCCGACCCAGCCGACGTCGGTGGCGACGGCCGGCAGGCCGGCCAGCGCGGCCTCGATCAGCACCCCGGGCACACCCTCGCTGTCACTGCTGAGCAGGACGGCGTCCACGGCCCGGTAGAGCGGGGCCGGGTCGTCGAGGGTGCCCAGGAAGTGGGCCCGGGCGGCGGCCGGATGTCGCTCCAGTGCGGAGCGTTGCGGGCCGTCGCCCGCCACGGCGAGCCGCACGTCGGGGAGCCGGTCGAGGGCGTCGAGGGCGAGGTCCAGGCGCTTCTCGGCGGCGATCGCGCCGACCCAGGCGACCAGCAGGCCGTCCGGCGGCAGGCCCAGCTGCTGGCGGGCGGCGCGCCGGTCGGCCTCGTCACGGGCGGGCGGGTAGTGGTCGGCGGCGCGGGCGTTGGGGATGGTGCGGACGTTGGCGGCGGGCAGCCGGAAGCGTTCGACGAGCAGGTCGCGGGCCCCGTCGGCGAGGGCGGTGACGGCGGCGGCGCGGTGCAGCAGGGCGCCGGTGCGCAGCCGGCGGACCGGGCCGGGCGTCCAGTGCCGGGGGTCGCCGATGGAGACGTAGACGAACGGGGTGCGGGTGCCGGCGAGGGCGAGGGCGCAGGCGGGGAGGGTGGAGGATCCGTGGGCGACGACGAGGTCGGCGGTACGGGCGGCGGTGCGCAGCGCGCCGAGGGTGCGCGGGTGCAGGCGGCCGGGGCCGAGGACGGTGGTGGAGCGGGTGTCGGCGGCGTCCGGCAGGGCGTCCGGGTGCGGGGCGAGCGCGCGCAGGGCGGAGGCCTGGCCCCGGCGGCGCAGCTCGTGGTGGAGGTCGCGGGCGAGGCCCTGGGCGCCGCGGCGGCGCGGATCGGTGATGAGGTGGAGGATGCGGGGGCGGGTTCCGGTCTTCCTGACCGGTGTCGCTTCAGGCATGGGAAAGACCTTGGCACAGCCTCCGGCCTGGGACGACCCCTTCGCGCAACCCGGCGGTGGTCCGTACGCCAGCGCGGGTACTCCCGAAATGCGCCGGGCGGGCGCCGTCGTACGCCCTTCGGGGGGTCGACGCGCCCTGTTCCGCGCTGTCGTGCGCCCCCTGACGGTTCGCCGACGGCCCGCCGGGGCCGCTCCCGGTGTGGCCGAATCGCTGGCGGGCACCGGTCGCGACCTGCGATGCTGATCGGCAGTCAGGGCGCCGTCCCGGCACGGGAGACCGGGCGCGCCCAGGAGGGCGGGGGTTGGCCTGTGCATGTGCTCTATGTGATCGACAGCGTGAGCCGGGTCGGCGGGGCCGAGCAGGGTCTGGTGGCGATGGCCCCCCAGCTGGTGCGGGCCGGGGTGAAGCTCGACGTCGCGTACCTCAAGGACTCCCCCGGCGGCTTCCAGCCGGAGCTCACCGCGGCCGGGGCGGACGTGTTCGGGGTCGGCCGGCCCTCCCGGGGGCGCACCGTCGCCGCCCTGCACCGGCTGGTCCGCGAGCGCCGCCCGGACCTGGTGCACACCACGCTGTACGAGTCGGACGTGCTCGGCCGGGCGGCCGCGCTGGCCGCCCGCACCCCGGTGGTGACCAGCCTGGTCAACGCGTCGTACGGGCCGGAGCACCGCCACGCGCGCGGGCTGAGCCCGTGGAAGGTGCGGGCCGCGCAGACGGTGGACGCGGCGACCGCGCAGGGCACCCGGCGCTTCCACGCGCTGACCCGCTACGTGGCCGGGGCGATGGCGCGCCGGCTGCGGGTGCCGTCCCAGCGGATCGACGTGGTGCCGCGCGGGCGCGACCCGGAGCGCCTCGGCACGGTGACGCCGGACCGGCGGGCCACCGTGCGCACGGCGCTGGAGCTGCCGCCGGACGTGCCCGTGGTGCTGGCGGCGGCCCGTCAGCAGTACCAGAAGGGCCTGGACGTGCTGCTGGAGGCCTGGCCCGAGGTGCTGCGCGCCGAGCCGGAGGCGGTGCTGCTGCTGGCCGGCAGCGAGGGCACCGAGAGCGAGCGGCTGCGGGCGCTGGCCGCCGCGACCACCGGGGTGCGCTTCCTCGGGCCGCGCGACGACGTGTTCGACCTGATGGCGGCCTCCGACGCGTTCGCCGTGCCGTCCCGCTGGGAAGGGCTGGGCAGCGCGGCGATGGAGGCGATGGGGGTCGGGGTGCCACTGGTCGCCGCCGACGTGCCGGCGCTGCGCGAGACGGTGGGCTCGGAGGACTACGCCCGGCTGGTGACGCCGGAGCGGCCGGCCGAGCTGGCGGCGGCGCTGACCGACACCCTGGAGGACCGGGCCTCGGCGCGGGTGCGGGCGAAGGCGGCGCGGGCGCGGTTCCTGACCTCGTTCACGCTGCATCAGGTGTCGGCGCAGATGGTGGAGTTCTACGAGCGCTCGCTGCGGCTGCGGACCGTCTGAGAGCCGGACGACGCGCCCCGGGGGCGCCCGCCCGGGCCGGGCCGGGGGCGCCCTGTCCGGATCCCGGCGCTCCGGGCCCGGCTGTCGGGGATCTCCCCGGACCAGTATCGCCAAAGAGGTTGCGCCGCACGTCGGCGCTCGGGAAGCATCGCCGGGGGGACCGGCGGGGGCGGCGGTCGGCACGCACTGTTCGTGGTGCACCGCCGGGGCCGGGCCACGCCGTGGGAGGCGCGTCGTCGAGACGTACGTCCGCGAGTCGTCAGGGGGGCGGGTTGCGACATCAGCCGAGGGATTCCACCGTGCCCGTGCGGGCCCAGCGGTCACGCCCCGGGGCGTGACACCCCAGCGGTACCCGGACCCGCCGTGCTCCCGTGGGGGCGCGACGGGCGCTGACAGCACCACCGCACCACGAACGCGAGGGGATCCAACCGGTGGAACCGGCAAACCACTTCACCGTCCTGCGGCGCTACTGGCGGCTGCTCGTCGGCTGCACGCTCGCCGCGCTGGTCGTCGGCTGGCTGCTGACCCCGGCCGGCGACACGGTGGACAACGCCAAATGGAAGTGCAAGGTCGCGATCACCCCGGTCGCCGGCGCGGGCGACACCGTCCGCGCCGACCAGGTGCTCTCCTACGCGCAGGGCGCGGACGTCGCGGCGGCGGCGGCCAAGGCCCTCGGCATCGCCGACGCCTCCGAGGCGATCGCCCGCCGGACCGTCACCGCGGACAGCCCCCAGATGCTGACCATCGCCACCACCGGCCCGACCAAGCAGTCCTGCTCCGACCTGGCCACCGCCTACTCGGCGGCGATCATCAAGGGCTACAGCGACGAGTCGGCCCGCAGCGCCGCCGAGACGATCAAGAAGCTGCAGGCCCAGGCGGACGCCCAGCAGCAGCAGCTGAACGACATCCAGGCCCAGTTCAACCGCTCCTCGCCCGCCGACCAGCCCAAGCTGCAGCCCAAGCTGACCGCCGCCGCCACCTCGCTGACCACCACCCTCACCACGATCAGCAAGCTGGCCAACGGCGCCCAGACCGACGCCATCCAGCAGTGGGGCAGCATCGACGCCCGGCAGGGCACCAGCAACCTGCTCTCCTCCCCCAGCCGCGGGATGCGGCTCGGCCTCGCGGTGGTGCTCGGCCTGGCGCTCGGCGTGGTCGCCGCGCTGATGCTCAGCCGGATGGACACCAGGCTGCGCAGCCGCAACGCCGTCGAGGAGGCGTTCAACCTGCCGGTGATCGGCGAGGTGCCGCACCTGTCGCGCCGTCAGCGGCGGGTGCGCGAACCGCTGGTGCGCGCCCGGCCCTCCGACCCGGCCGCCGAGGCGTACCGCTCGCTGCGCTCGACGCTGCTGCTCACCGGCCCCGACTCGCTGGCCCGCCCGGCCGCCGGCGAGGACCGGGACCCGGCGCGGGCGGTCGCGCGTCGGCTCACCGAGACCGCGCCGGTGGTCCTGGTCGCCTCCGGCGGCAGCCGCGACGGCCGGACCATCACCATCGCCAACCTGGCCGCCGCGCTCGCCGAGACCGGCCGCGAGGTGCTCGTCCTGGACTGCGACTTCCGCCACCCGCAGCTGCACGCCCACCTCGGCGTCGGCGACGGTCCGGGCATGGCCGAACTGCTCAGCGGCGAACGGCTCGGCGAACTGGACGACCTGATCCGGCCGACCAACGTCGACGGCGTCTCGCTGATCACCGGCGGCAACACCACCGCCTACCCGGCGGCCCTGGTGCTGCGGGCCGCCGAGGTCCTGCGCCGGGCCCGCCGGCACGCGGACGTCATCCTGGTCGACACCTCGCCGCTGCTGCACGCCAACGACGCCTACGACCTGGTGCAGCACGCGGACGCGGTACTGGTGACGGTGCGCAGCGGAAACGTCACTCCGGAACAGGCCGACCGGGTGGCCGAACTGCTCTCCCGCACCGGGGTACCGGTGGCCGGGGTGGCGCTGCTCGGCACCTACGGGCCGGCCGGCGGACGGCGGCGCGCCCCGGCGGGCGGCTCCGGGACGGGCGCCGCGGCCGGCCGGGGCGCGGTTCCGGCCTCGGCTCCGCACCGGCCGGCCGGGCCGGCTGCGGAGCACGGCGCCGAACGGCCGGGCGAGCTCGGCGGCGGACGGACCACGCCCAGCTGGGCCCGGCGCGCGCCCGAGGAGGACGGCCAGGGGGCCCGCAGCGGCCACGAGCACGGCGGCGAGGCGGGCACCGGCCAGGAAGGCGGCCGAGAAGGCGGCCGGGGAGACGGTGCCGGCAGCGGCCACGGCGGCGAGCACGGCACCGGCCGCCGGCCGTACGGCCCGGCCGGCGGCGACCAGGGCGAGCCGGCCCTGCTGCGCGAGGCGGAGGAGCGGTGAGCGGGCCCCAGGGCGCGGCGCCCGGCCCGGCCGGCGCCCCCACCCGGGTGCTCTGGCTCGCCAAGGGCCTCGGCCGCGGCGGCGCCGAACAGCTGCTCCTCAACTGCGCCCGCCACGCCGACCGTTCGCGCTACCGCGTCGAGGTCGCCTACGTGCTGCCGTGGAAGGACGCGCTCGCCCCCGCGCTGGCCGAGGCCGGGGTCGCCGTGCACTGCCTGGGCGGCGCCCCCGGCACCCCGGGCCGGGCCGACCCGCGCTGGCCGCTGCGGCTGCGCGCGCTGCTCGCCGCGCGCCGGTACGGCCTGGTGCACACCCACATGCCCGTCCCGGCCGCCGCCGCCCGGGTGCTCGCCCCCACCCTGGCGGGCCCCGCGCCGCGGCTGGTGCACACCGAGCACAACGTGTGGGAGCGCTACCGCGCGGCCACCCGCTGGGCCAACGCGCTGACCTACCGGCGCAACGACGCGGTGATCGCCGTCTCGCACGCCGTCGCCCGCAGCATCCCGCCCGGCCGCCGCCGCCCCGGCGACTGGGTGACCGTGGTGCACCACGGCCCGGACCTGGCCGGCGCCCCCGGGGGGCCGGCCGCCCGGGCCGCCGCCCGCGCCGAACTCGGCCTGCCGGCCGAGGCGTTCGTGGTCGGCACGGTCGGCAACCTCACCCCCAAGAAGGACCAGGCGACCCTGCTCGCCGCGCACGCCGCACTGCTGCGCCGCCGCCCCGACGCCCGGCTGGTACTGGTCGGCGCGGGACCGCTGGACGCGCGACTGCGGGCCCGGGCCGCCGAGCTGGGCGTCGCCGACGCCGTCGTGTTCACCGGCTCGCGCGCCGACGTGCCCGAACTACTGCCCGCCCTGGACGTGTTCACGCTGAGCTCGCGCCAGGAGGGCCTGCCGGTCGCGCTGATGGAGGCGATGACCGCCGGGCTGCCCGCCGTGGTCACCCGGGTCGGCGGCATGCCCGAGGTGCTGGACGACGGCGAGCAGGGCTTCCTCGTCCCGCCCGGCGACCCGGCCGCGCTGGCCGACGCCTTCGAGCGGCTGGCCCGGGAGCCCGACCTGCGCACCCGGCTGGCCGCCGCCGCCCGGGAACGTGCCGAACGCTTCGACGTGGCCGGCGCCCAACGCGCCGTCGAGGCGGTGTACGCGCGGGTCCTGCGGCACTGACCGGCACCGACCGGCGCCGGCGGCGGACCGCCCGCCCGCCGCCGGCCCGGGCCACCGACACACCGACGTTCCCCACGAATCCCCCGTGTTAGCCCCCCGTGTTAGCCCCCGACCACCGATGGGAGAGCGAGTCCGGACGTGAGCGCCCTGCCCGCCCCCGCCGAGCTGACCTACCGCCCGCTCGCCGAGCCCGATCTGCCCGCCGTGCTCGACCTGCTGACCGTCACCCTGGCGGGCGGCCCCACCGGCACCCGCACCGCCGAGTTCTTCACCTGGAAGCACCGCCGCAACCCCTTCGGCGCCAGCCCCGGCATGGTCGCCGAGACTCCGGACGGACGGCTGGTCGGCGTCCGGCTGTTCCTGCGCTGGCAGTGGCGGCGCGGGGACGGCACCCCGGTGGCCGCCGTCCGCCCCGTCGACACCGCCACCCACCCCGACTTCCAAGGCCGCGGCGTCTTCCGCCGGCTCACCTCGGACCTGCTCGACCAGGTCGCCGACGAGGCCGCGCTGGTGTTCAACACCCCCAACGGCAACAGCCTGCCCGCCTACCGGAAGATGGGCTGGCAGGAGCTGGGCCGGGTGCCGATCGCGGTGCGCGCCGTACGACCGGCCGCCTTCGCCCGGGGCGTGCGCGCCGCCCTCGCCCGCCGCCCGGCCGGGCCCGCGCGCCCCGCCGGCGACGACTGCCGGCTGCCCACCGCCGCCGCCTGGCTGGACGCCCACGCCGGCGCCGGAAGGCACGGCCCGCTGGCCGAGTTGCTCCGCGAACGCGCCGCCGCCGACGCCGTCGACCACCGCCTCGCCGTCCACCGCACCCCCGAGTACCTGCGCTGGCGCTACGGCGAGGCCCCCGGCCTGGACTACCGGGTGCTCACCGTCCACCGCGGCGACGAGCTGACCGGCCTCGCCGTCGGCCGGCCCCGACGGCGCGGCCCGCTCGCCGAGTTCACCCTCGCCGATGTCGTCGTCCGCCCCGGCGACCGCGACAGCGCCGCCCGGCTGCTGCGCGCCGCCGCCCAGGAGAGCGGCTGCGACCACGTCGCCACCCACCTCTCCCCCGGTACCGAGGCCGCCGACGCCGCACGGCGCACCGGCTACCTGCGCGCCCCGCGCACCGGGATGACGCTCACCGCCCGCACCCCCACCGGCCCCACCCCGCTCGGCACCGCCGACTGGCGGTTCAGCCTCGGCGACCTGGAGGTCTTCTGATGCCGGGGGCGCCCGGGGAGCCCGGGACACCTGGGGCGACGGGAACACCCGGGACAGCGGAGGCCCCCGGGGTGGCGACGGCCGTCCTCAGCCGCGTCCCCTGGCCGTCCGCCGTCGCCGCCGCCCTGGTCACCGGCTACGTCACGCTCTTCGTGCTCGCCTCCGTGCACACCTCGTACGACACCTGGGGCGCACTGCTGATCCTCCCGGCCCTGATGGCGATCGGCACCCCGATCCTGGCCCGGATCGCCGCCGCCAACCCCGAACGGGACGTCTTCCGGCTGCTGCTGCTGGCGATGACCGCCAAACTGCTCTGCGCCTTCCCGCGCTACCTGATGGCCTTCGTGCTGTACGGCGGCGCGGCCGACGCCAAGATGTACCACCAGAAGGGCAGCGACCTCGCCGCCTACCTCGGCCAGGCCGACCTGCTCGGCGGCGTCCACTACGACCTGGGCATGAAGGTGGCCGGCACCGGCTTCATCATCATCGTCACCGGCGTCGTCTACGCGATCACCGGCCCCTCGCTGATCGGCGGCTTCCTGGTCTTCTCCTGGCTCGGCTTCTGGGGCCTGCTGCTGTTCTGGCGGGCCCTGCAGATCGCCTTCCCCGAGGCCGACACCCGGAAGTACGCCAAGCTGGTCTTCTTCCTGCCCTCGCTGCTGTTCTGGCCGTCCAGCATCGGCAAGGACGCCTGGATGATGTTCTGCCTGGGCCTGACCACCTACGGCACGGCACGCCTGCTGGACCGCCGGTTCGGCGCCTTCGCCTGCATCGCGCTCGGCTCGCTGGGCACCGCGATGGTCCGCCCGCACGTCACCGCGCTGGCCGGGGCCGGGCTGATGGTCGCCTACGTGCTGCGCCGCCGTCCGCAACAGGTCAGCGCGCTGGGGCCGCTGCGCACCATCCTGACCGCGGTGGTGCTCGGCGCGATGGCGGTACTGATGCTCCAGCAGGTCTCCACCTTCTTCGGCACCGACGGGACCGGCGGGGACGCCGTCAACCAGGTGCTCTCGGAGACCTCCAGACGCACCAGCCAGGGCAACTCGATGATCAACGCGACCGCGCCCGAGGACGCCGCGCCGAAGTTCAGCCTCAATCCGGCGGGGCTGCCGGTGGCGGTGATCAGCGTGCTGTTCCGCCCGTTCCCGTTCGAGGCCTCCAACATCCAGAACCTCATCCAGTCGGTGGAGTGCTTCGCACTGCTGGTGATGTTCATCCGGGCCTGGCCGCGGCTGAGCCGGCTGCCCCGGCTGTTCGTGCAGCGCTCCTACGTGGCCTTCGCCGCCGTCTACACGCTGCTGTTCTGCTGGGCCTTCTCGACCATCAACAACATGGGCATCCTGTCCCGCGAACGGGTCCAGGTGCTGCCGCTGGCCCTGGTGCTGCTGGTCGTCCCGGCCGCCGCCGCGAGCCGCGGGGCCGCCGCCGGCCGCCGGCCGCCACCGGTGTGGCGGGTCGCGCCCGGCCAGTGGGGGGCCCGGCGGCGGGCCGAGCCGCCGGAGCGCCGGCCGCTGCCGGTGCCCACGTCCACGTCCACGTCCACGTCCGTGCCGTCCGTCGCACCATCGTCGTCAACCATGTCACCGTCACCGTCACCGTCCCAGGGGGGATCGACCGCGCCATGACCACCGACACCCTTGCCCTGCCCGCCGCCCTCGGCGGCACGCCCGCCTTCCCCGACGGGCTGCCGCTCACCCGGGTCCAGGTGCCCGACCGCGCCACGCTGCTGGAGCGGATCGGCACCGTACTCGACAGCGGACAGCTCACCAACGGCCGCACCGTCGCCGAACTGGAGGAGTCGGCAGCCGCGTTCCTGGAGGTGCCGCACGTGGTGGCGGTCTCCAACTGCACCACCGGACTGATGCTGGTCCTCCAGGCCGCCGGCGTCGACGGCCACCGCCCGGTCGTCATGCCCGGGTTCACCTTCTCCGCCACCGCGCACGCCGCCCACTGGGCCGGCGGCACCCCGCTGTTCGCCGAGGCCCGCGAGCGGGACATCACCCTCGACCCCGAGGACGCCGCCGCCAGGCTGGCCTCCGCCGACCGCCCGGCCGCGCTGATGGCCACCCACGTCTACGGCACGCCCTGCCAGGTCGAGCGCCTCCAGGAGGTCGCCGACGCCGCCGGGGTGCCGCTGGTCTACGACTCCGCGCACGGCTTCGGCAGCCGCCGCAGGGGCGTGCCGATCGGCAACTTCGGCTACGCCGAGGTGTTCTCGATGAGCCCGACCAAGGTCGCGGTGGCCGGCGAGGGCGGCCTGGTCGCCACCCGCGACGCCGACCTCGCCCGCCGGCTGCGCACCGCCCGCGACTACGGCAACCCCGGCGACTACGACACCCTGTTCCCCGGCCTGAACGCGCGGATGAGCGAACTGCACGCCGCCGTCGGCCTCAACTGGATGGCCGGCCTGCCCGAGCGGGTGGCCCACCGCGGCGCGCTGGTGGCCGAGTTCGCCGCCGTCACGGCCGGGCTGCCCGGACTGCGCCTGGCCCTGCCGGAGGAGGGCGACATCTCCACCTTCAAGGACCTCACGCTCATCCTGGACGCCGCCGCCTTCGGCCTCACCGCCCGCCAACTCGCCGACGCGCTGCGGGCGGAGGGCATCGACTCGCGCCGCTACTTTCACCCGCCGGTGCAGCGCCAGCGCGCCTACGCCCACCTGGGCCAGGCGGAGTCGCTGCCGCTCACCGACCGGCTCGCCGACTCGGTGCTCACCGTGCCGCTGTGGTCGCAGATGGACGCGGCCACCGTGCGCCGGATCGCCGAGGCGGTGACCCGGATCCAGCCGTACGCGGAGCGCCTGCGCAGCAGCTGACCGGGCCTCACCGGTCCGCGGTCCGTCGCACGGTGGGCCGCGCGGCCGGTTCGTGATCCGTGGCGCGAGCCGTCGCGCGAGCCGTTGTGTGGTCCGTTACGCGGTTCGGGTGAACGCGGTTGGACCGCGGGCCCGTTCGGTCGGCAGGATGTCCGGCCGGGGCCCGTGGTCCCGGCCCACCCTCCCCCGTACGGATTTGGAGTTCCCTGTGCTCAAGGGATTCCGCAGCTTCCTGCTGCGTGGAAACGTGGTCGACCTGGCGGTCGGCATCGTGATCGGCGCGGCCTTCACGGCCGTGGTCACCGGGTTCGTCACGGCGTTCCTCACCCCGCTGGTCGGGGTGGCGACCGGTGCGGTCGGCGACTTCACCGAGAAGACCTTCGCGGTGGCCGGCACCCGGTTCCCGTACGGGGTCTTCGTCAACGCGCTGATCGGTTTCGTGCTGGTCGCCGCGGTGATCTACTTCGTCGTGGTGCTGCCGGTCGGCAAGCTCCAGGCGAAGCTGGAGGGCGGCAAGCCGGCGCCGGCCGCCACGACGGAGTGCCCGGAGTGCCTGAGCAGGATCCCGGCCGCGGCGGTGCGCTGCTCGTTCTGCACCTCCGAGGTGGCCGGCCGCCCGGGCTTCCCGGCCCAGCGCGGACCCGTCGACCAGCCCGCCGGACAGCGTGCCGAGCAGCCGGTCGCCCAGCCCGCCGAGCAGCCCGCCGTCGAGCCTGACGAGCAGTCCGCCGAGCAGACCACCCAGCAGACCACCGAGCAGCCGGCCCCGGCGCGCTGAGCGGACCTCCGACGAGCCCCGGCCGGCCTGCGCGGGGCTCATATCGGCCCTGACGGGGACTTTATTCCCGAAACATTCACGAGCCCCCGCCGCGCCCCCGGCGGGGGCTCGAATGCGCCGGTGTGCGCCCCGCCCGCAGAAGTTTCTTCGACGGTCCCCGAACCGTCCACCGGCCTGTCACCACACGGCCCTTCGGCACCCCCGTCCGGAC
This sequence comes from Kitasatospora sp. NPDC004723, assembly GCF_040609255.1. Classification (NCBI taxonomy): domain Bacteria; kingdom Bacillati; phylum Actinomycetota; class Actinomycetes; order Kitasatosporales; family Streptomycetaceae; genus Kitasatospora; species Kitasatospora sp. NPDC004723. The sequence continues at coordinate 68,919 of NZ_JBEXJT010000030.1, forward strand.
TCCGTTCGAACCCCCGGGCCCGCCAAACGGTGGCCGGAAGTCGCCGCCGAAATGTCCGTTCTTCCTACTTTCGAAACCTTTGTTCGGGCGAAGCTTGTGTAAACACTCGAACTGCTCCGCCTCCCAGTCTCCTCAGTAGGCGCGTTGTGGGCTTACCGTATGCCCCATGACCTCGCCCCGCTCCTACGACGGAGTCGGCTACCCCTCTCCGTCCTTCTCCTCCGGCACGCCCATCTACGACAGCCTCGTCGCCGAACGAGGTGTCCCGCAGATCGCGCCCATCAACGTGCCGGCCGCCCTGCCGCCGGCCCTGTCGACCGGGTACGGATCCGGCCTGTCCGGCCCGTCCTACGAGAACAACCGGTACGGCACCGGCTACGACAGCCCCGGCAGCAACCTCCCCGCCCTGCCGCCCGCCCGCCTCGCCCTGGGCCCCGGCCCGAGCAGCGCGCCGTCCTCCGGCCCGGCCACCGCCTACATCCCGGCGCAGCCCGCGCCCGCCTACGCCGCCGCGCCGCAGCCGCCGGTCCCCGGCTACGGCGGCCCACAGCCGTACCTGCCCGGCCAGCGCCCGCAGACCCCGGCCCCGGGCTTCACCCAGGCGGCCACCGGCGGGTACCAGCCGTCCGGCGGCCAGAGCTTCGGCGGCCAGAACACCTTCGTCGGCGGCCACGGCGGCCCGCAGACCTTCGGTGCCCAGCCGGTCGGCGGCCCCTCCGGTCCGCAGGCGATGGCCGGCCAGCCCCAGGGCCCGCAGTCCTTCGGCGGCCAGCCCGGCTTCAGCGGCCAGGGCACCCAGCCCGGCGGCTTCGGCGGCTCCGGCGAGCAGTCCTTCGGCGGAGCCCAGCTGCGCCCGGCGGTCACCCCGGTCGCCCCGGTCCGCCCGATGCAGCCGCAGCGGCCCGGCCCGTACGGCGAGCCCGGCCAGTTCCAGCAGGGGGGCTACCAGCCGCAGGCCCAGAACTACTGAGGCGACCGCCACCTCCGGGCCGGCCCCACCCGGCCCGAACCCGCACCACCTAGCCCCACCCGGCGCACCCACATCCGCCGGGCGTACGGAGAAACGGGTCATCCACGGACCGCCCGGAACGCCGCCCCACTCGGCGTTCCGGGCGGTCCGTGCGTATCCGGGCGGCTTCCGGACGGCCGTCCGGGCAGACGGGCGCACCTCCGGGCAGCTCCCGGCACACCCGGGCACCGGTGGCCGCGTCCCGCCGGAACGCTCGGTTCCGGACACCGACCGCGCCCGCCGGCGGCCCGGCGGCGACTGGCAGGATGGGGGAATGCAGCTCACCGGACTCCACGTCTACCCCGTCAAGTCCATGTACCGACTGAGCCCCGAGAGCGCCCGCGTCGAACCCTGGGGCCTGGCCGGCGACCGGCGCTGGATGCTGGCCGACGCCACCGGCCGGTTCGTCAGCCAGCGCGAGAACGCCGCCCTCGGCCAGGTCCGCGCCGAGCTCGCCCCCACCGGAGCGCTCGTGCTCACCGCCGCCGACGGCTCGCGTGCCGAGATCCCCGCCCCCGCCGCCGCGGTCGGCGACCCGCTCGCCGACGTCGAGGTCTGGGGCACCCGCTTCCGCGCCGCCGAGGCCGGCAAGGAGGCCCAGTCCTGGATCGCCGACCACATCGGCGACTACCGGCTGGTGCACCTGGACGACCCGCACGCCCGGCCGGTCGACCCCAAGTTCTCCTCCCCCGGCGACACCGTCTCGATGGCCGACGGCTTCCCGCTGCTGCTCACCACCACCGCCTCGCTCGCCGAGCTCAACGCGCTGATCGCCGCCGAGCACCCGGACGGCCACGAGGAACTGCCGATGGAGCGGTTCCGCCCCAACATCGTCGTCTCCGGCGGCGAGCCCTGGGCGGAGGACGGCTGGCGGCGGATCCGGATCGGCGAGCTGACCTTCCGCGTGGTCAAGCCGTGCGGGCGCTGCGTGGTCACCACCACCGACCAGGAGAGCGGCGAGCGGCGCGGCCCCGAGCCGCTGCGCGCCCTGGCCCGGCACCACCGGCTGCTGAAGAAGGCGGCGTTCGGACAGAACCTGATCCCCGAGCGCCCGGCCGGCGTCGAGGGCGACGTGCTCGGCACGCTGCGGCTGGGCGACCCGGTCGAGGTGCTGGAGGGCGGCGCGCACTGGCCGGCCGACGGCCTGCTCTGACGGCCTGGTCCGTCGGCCGGCGCCCGCCCTCGCGCGGCCGCATCCGCACCCGGTTCCGCCCGCTTCCGCACCGGCATCCGCACCCGCGTCCCGGAACCGGACGTGCGCACGCCCGTTGACGCAGGTGCCGACGGGTGCGGTGGACGGGCGGCGGCCCCGGCCCCGCCCGACCCGCCCGGCCCGCGCGGCCGGAGCACCCGCGCGGGCGCGCTACGGTGGGCGGACGACCCGCGCACCCCGGTGCGCCGCGTCCGGGCGCGCCGCAGCGTCCGCGTGCGTCCGGTCCGCAGATCGCCGGCTCGATGAAGGTGGGGACGACAGACCGTCATGGCTGAGCACAGGGTCCGGGTCACCCAGGACAGCGCATCCCGCTGGCGGCGCCGCGCCGGCGAGTACGACACGCTCGCGGAGGCCCTGGCGGCCGCGGAACCCGGCGACACGGTGACCGTTCGACCGGGCACCTTCCGGGAGAACGTGGTCGTCGACAAAGCGGTGACGGTCGTCGCCGCCCAGGGCCCCGGCAGCGTCCGGATCGACCCGCCGGGCGGGGTGCCGCTCACCGTCACCGCCGCGGCGACCGTGCGCGACCTGGTGATCGAGGGCACCGACCGGTCCGCGCCGGCCGTCCTGGTCACCGGGGAGGAGGCGACCCCCGCGTTCACCGGATGCCGGGTGGAGACCCACTCGGCCGCCGGGGTCGAGGTGACCGACCGCGCCCGGCCGACCTTCAAGGGCTGCGTGGTGTCCAACCCGGACGGCCTCGGCCTGCGGCTGCGCGGCGCGGGCACCGCCGCCGCCTTCGAGGACTGCGAGGTCGCCGCCGCCGGCCAGGCCGGACTGGCGGTGCTCGGCGGTGCGTCCGCCGCGCTGGAGCGCTGCCGGGTGCACCACGCCGCCGGCGCGGGCGTGCTGCTCTCCGACCCCGGCAGCGCGGCCGAACTGACCGGCTGCGAGATCTACGAGATCCGCGGCAGCGGGGTGCAGGCCGAGGCCCAGGCGGGCGGGCGGCTGGTCGACTGCGACATCCACCGGGTCACCGGCAACGGGCTCACCCTGGACGGCGAGGCCGAGCTCGTGCTCACCGGATGCCGGGTGCACGACGTACCGGAGAACGCCGCCGACCTGCGCGGCCGCTCCCGGCTCAGCCTCGCCCACTCCACCGTGCGGGACTTCGGGCGCGGGGCGCTCTCGGTCTGGGACCAGGGCACCGAGGCGAGCGCCGAGTCCTGCCAGATCCACAGTTCGAACGGCGAGTACCCGGCGCTGTGGGTCAGCGACGGCGCCCGGCTCACGCTCACCGACTGCGCGCTGCACGACCTGCCGGACGCGCTGTTCGTCCTGGACCGCGACTCGGCGGCCGTCGCCGAGGGCTGCTCGTTCAGCCGGATCCGAAGCTCGGCGGTGTCGGTCAGCGGCGGTGCGACGGTGACGCTCACCGGCTGCCGGGTCCAGGAAGCGGGCACCGGGCTGTGGTTCCGCGACCACGGCAGCGGGGGCGTGCTGACCGGCTGCGAGATCTCCGACGTGGCGACCGGTGTGATCGTCACCAAGGGCGCCGACCCGGTGCTGCGGGACTGCACCGTCCGGGCCGGTTCGGACGCCGGCGTCTACGTCTCGGCCCAGGGGCGCGGCACCTTCGAGGACTGCCGGGTCTCGCACGGCAAGGGCTTCGGCTTCCACATCATCGACGGCTGCCGCACGGTGCTCACCCGGTGCCGGGCCGAGCAGAACGAGCGGGCCGGCTTCGAATTCTCCGAGCCCGGACCGGTGGTCGAGGGGTGCACCTCGGACGACGTGCCGGCGGCGTCGGCCGCGGCCGCCGAGATCCCCACCCCGCGCACCCAGCTCGCCGCCGCCGCGGCACCCCTGGCTGCCGCTGCGCCCGCCCCGCCCGCCGCTTCGGCGATCGGGCCGATCCCGGACTGCCGGCCCGCCGACGAGGCACTGGCCGAACTCGACGGGCTGGTGGGCCTGGCCACCGTGAAGCAGGAGGTGCGGACGCTGATCGACCTCATCTCGGTCGGCCGCCGGCGCCGGCAGGCCGGGCTCAAGGCGCCCTCGCTCCGCCGCCACCTGGTCTTCACCGGCGCCCCCGGCACCGGCAAGACCACCGTGGCGCGGCTGTACGGGGAGATCCTGGCCTCGCTCGGGGTGCTGCAGCGCGGCCACCTGGTCGAGGTGGCCCGGGTGGACCTGGTCGGCGAGCACATCGGCTCCACCGCGATCCGCACCGCCGCCGCCTTCGACCGGGCGCGCGGCGGCGTCCTGTTCATCGACGAGGCGTACACGCTGGCGCCGGAGGACGGCGCCCGCGACTTCGGGCGGGAGGCGATCGACACGCTGGTGAAGCTGATGGAGGACCACCGGGACGAGGTGGTGGTCATCGTGGCCGGCTACACCGCCGAGATGGAGCGCTTCCTCTCCGCCAACCCCGGTGTCTCCTCACGGTTCTCGCGCACCATCACCTTCCCCGACTACTCGGCCGAGGAGTTGCTCGAGATCGCCCGCGCCCAGTGCGCCGAGCACGAGTACGCGCTCGCCGACGCCACCGAGCACGCCCTGCTCGACCACTTCGCCGGCATCGAGCGCGGCCCCAACTTCGGCAACGGCCGCACCGCCCGCCAGGTCTTCGAGACCATGGTCGAGCGGCACGCCATGCGGATCGCCCAGCTCCCCGACGCGTCCACCGAGGACCTCCAGCTCCTCGTCCCCGCCGACCTCCCGGCCCCCCGCCGGCCGTAGCCCCGGGAACTTCCGGGCGCCGCACGACCGTTGGGCCCGCCATGAGCACCCTCCTCACCGGCGCGGCCGGCGGCCTGCTGCTCCCGGCCTTCCTCGTCGCGCTCTTCTTCCTCGGCGCGGCCGGGCGGCTGCTGTTCACCCGAAGGGGCGAGCGCGGACCCGCAGACGGCGGGCGCGGCGTCGGCGTGGCCGCCACCGAGGAACTGCACGCGCTGCTCTACCCGGGCAAGCGGGCACAGCTGGAGCAGCGGCGGGTCGAGCTGGTGCTCCGCGATGACGAGCACGACGGGGCGCCGCGCCGGACCGGGATCGACCTGGCGGGTGGCCGGGCGGTGATCCGGCCCGACGCCCGCCGGTCGTAGCGGTGGCTCCCCGCGTGGCAGCGCGGCCAGGCGTAGCGGCGGGGCCGGTCAGACGTGTTCGCCGGCGAGCATCAGGGCGATCAAGAGGTCCAGGCGGTCCTCGGCGAGTTCGGGGCGCAGGCGGCCGCTGCGGGTGAGGGTGACCAGGCCGTGCAGGGCGGTCCAGACGACCTCGGTGAAGGTGTCCGGGTCGTGGGGGCCGGACACCTCGGCAACCGGGGCGGCCAGGGCGGCGAAGGCCTCCTTGAGCGGAGCGGGGGCCTCGGGCCGGCCGAACGGGAGGCCGGTGGCGAGGGTGAACATGGCGTCGTAGAGGGCGGGACAGGTCGCCGCGAACCTCGCGTAGGCGCCGACGACGGCGGTGAACGCCTCGACCGGTCCTTCGGCGTTGCGGGGCGCCTCCCGCAGTTCCCCGGCGAGTTCCTCGAAGCCCTCCACGGCGACGGCTGCGACGATGGCGTCCCGGTTGGCGAAGTGGCTGTAGAGGACGGGCTGGCTGTACTCGATCAGCGCGGCGAGCCGGCGGACCGTCACCGCCTCCCAGCCTTCGTCCTCGGCGAGGTCGCGGGCGGTCCTGATGATCAGTTGATGCCGTTCGGCGCGTTCGCGCTCGCGGCGGGCGTGGACTGTCACGCCAAATATCCTAGCAGTGCTAGACATTCGAGCGACGCTCGCACTAACGTTCCATCAGCCATCTAGCGCCGCTAGAACTTCTAGCGATAAATATGGAATTGAGGGGGACTCATCATGTCCGGCACCGGCACCGTCACCGCCACCCCGAACACCACCGCCATCACCTCCACCACCGTCCGCGGGCGCGTCGCCACCGTCCTCGCCGTGCTGCTCGCGCTCGGCATCGGATACGTCGGCGTCAACTACCTCCTCGCCCCCGAGAGCACCGCCTCCGGCTTCGGACTGCCCGAGTGGCCGCACGGCGGGGCCGCCGCCTTCCTCGACGCGAAGGGCATCCGGGACCTCGCCTCCGGCATCGCCGTGCTGGTCCTGCTCGGCACCGGTCACCGTCGGGCGCTCGGCCGGCTGCTGCTGGTCGACGCGCTCATCCCGCTGGGCGACGCGATCACCGTGCTCACCCACCACGGTTCGGCGGTCGCCGCGTTCGGCATCCACGGCGCCACGGCGGTGACGGTCGCGGCGACCGGCGCCCTGCTCCTCACCGAGCGCCGGTCCACCTCCTCCTGACCCCAGGACCGGACGGCCCGCCGGCCCGTCAGCCCACCCAGGCACCGTCAGCCCGCCCAGGCGCCGCCGGCCAGGAAGGACTGCAGGGCGGCCAGGTAGGGCGCGATGTCGATCCGCTCGCCCGCCAGCCACTCGTCCGAGTAGTACTTGTCGAGGTAGCGGTCACCCGGGTCGCAGATCAGGGTGACCACGCTGCCGCGCTCCCCCGCCGCCCGCATCTGCGCGACGATCCGCAGCGCGCTCCACAGCCCGGTCCCGGTGGACGCGCCCGCCTTCCGGCCGAGCACCCGGTCCAGCACCCGCACGGCGGCGACCGAGGCGGCGTCCGGAACCTTCATCATCCGGTCGATCGCCCCGGGCACGAAGCTCGGTTCCATCCGGGGCCGGCCGATCCCCTCGATCCGCGAACCGCGGTCGCACACCGCGTCCGGGTCGTCGTGCACCCAGCCGTCGAAGAAACAGGAGTTCTCCGGGTCCGCGACGCAGATCCGGGTGTCGTACTGCATGTAGTGGACGTACCGGGCGATGGTCGCCGAGGTGCCGCCGGTCCCGGCGGTGGCCACGATCCAGGCCGGCTCGGGGTGCGGTTCGAGGCGCAGCTGGGCGAAGACCGACTCGGCGATGTTGTTGTTGCCCCGCCAGTCGGTGGCCCGCTCGGCGTAGGTGAACTGGTCCATGTAGTGGCCGCCGGTCTCCTCGGCGAGCCGGGCCGAGGCCTCGTACACCTCGCCGGGCCGGTCCACCAGGTGGCACTCGCCGCCGTGGAACTCGATCAGGTCGATCTTGGCCTGGCTGGTGGACTTGGCCATCACGGCGATGAACGGCACCCCGATCAGCTGGGCGAAGTAGGCCTCGGAGACGGCCGTGGAGCCGCTGGACGCCTCGATGACCGGCTTGCCGGGGCGGATCCAGCCGTTGCAGAGCCCGTAGAGGAACAGTGAGCGGGCCAGCCGGTGCTTGAGCGAGCCGGTGGGGTGGGTGGACTCGTCCTTGAGGTAGAGGTCGATGCCCCATTCCGCCGGGAGCGGGAAGCGCAGCAGGTGGGTGTCGGCCGAGCGGTTGGCGTCCGCCTGGACCTTGCGGACCGCGTCCTTGAGCCAGCGCCGGTACTCCGGGTCGGAGCGGTCCGCGTCGACGGTCGGTTCCATGCCCCGCTCGGCGTCCCGTTCGATGCCCTGGTCCACGGTCGGTTCGGTCCCCATGCCACTCTCCTCGTGCGAGTCCCCTGGAAGCCCCCCTCCTATGCTCACTACGAGTGTACGGGTGTCACGATAAGTAACATTATCCGAACCTCTAGGCTCCGCTTATCGCCTCACTGCGCGCCCGCTACCGCCCCACCCACCCGGCGGCCACCGACTGCGGGTCCGCCAGGTACGGCAGCCAGCCCAGCTCGGCCGCCCCGGCGAGCGCGCTGTGCTCCAGCTCCGCGCCGACAATCGGCACCCGCCCGCTGCGCCCCCACAGGCTGCGCTCCGCGACGACCGCGCGCAGCCGGTCCGGCGCGGCCTCCAGCAGATCCAGGTGCAGCCCGCTGAGCACCACCCGGTCCGGATTGAGGATGTTGGCCACCCCGGCCAGGCCGAGGCCGAGCCGGTCGATGACGTGCTCGACGGCCGCCCGGGCCCGCTCGTCGGTGGCGGCGGCCCGGCAGAGTTCGCCGGCCTGGTCGAGCAGCGGCCGGTCCGGGTCCGGGGTCAGTCCGGCGGCGGCGAACAGCGCGTCCGGGTCGGTCTCCGAGTTGAGGCAGCCGCGGTTGCCGCAGCCGCAGGGCCGGCCCTGCGGGTCGACGGTCAGGTGGCCGACCTCCAGGGCGAGTCCGGCGCTGCCGGTGTGCAGTCGCCCGTCGATCACCAGCGCCCCGCCGACGCCGCGGTGGCCGGAGGTGACCAGCAGCAGGTGCCGCGCGCCGCGGCCGGCGCCGTGCCGGTACTCGGCGAGCGCCGCCAGGTTGGCGTCGTTGGCGATCGCGGTGGGCAGCGGGTCGAGCGCGTGCGGCCCGTGGTCGGCGCGGCCCACCTCCACGTCGTAGAGGTCGGCGACGGGCGTGCCGCTGGGCCAGGCGAAGTGCAGCGCGGCCAGCGCGGTGCCGTCCGGCTCGGTGACCGGGTTGGGCAGCGCGAGCGCCGCGCCGAGGCAGCGCCGCTCGGTGCCGCGGGCGAGTTCGGCGCCCGCCTGGGCGACGGCGCGCAGCATCCGCACCGGGTCGGTGGCGGCGGGCAGCGGCAGGTGGACCGGCGGGTCGAGCAGGCCGCCGAGGCCGGCCAGGGTGACGCTCAGGCCGTCGGCGTGGATCTGCCCGGCGACCACCACCGGGCCGGCGGGGTCGATGGCGAGCCGGTGCGAGGGGCGCCCGCGGCCGCCGCCGGCCGGGCGGGAGTCGACCGTGATCAGGCCGAGCGCCTCCAGTTCGGCGGTGACGGCGCCGGCGGTGGCCCGGGTGACGTCGAGCGCGCGGGTGAGCGCCGAGCGGGTCGGGGCCTGGCCGGTGTGGATCAGCTGCAGTGCGGGGCCGAGCAGCGTTCGCCCCCGGTCGGGGGCCGCGCGGCGGTGGGCGTCGCGCTGCGCGTCGTGGTCGGCCCCGGTCCCGGGCTTCGGGCTTGAAGGTGTGAGCTGCACGGACCTATTGTTACTTTGTGCCGCTCCGAAACAAAATCCGTCCCTCCGGCCCCACCGGCCGGGCATCCTCCCAGTCTCGCAGCATCTGCGCGAAATCCCCCAGCCCGTCCGCGCACCCCTTTGCCTCCTGGGGCACCGCCCGGCTCGCCCTCACCGCCTTCTTCGCCGTCGACGGCCTGCTCTTCGCCGCCTGGGTGGTGCGCATCCCGGACGTCCGCAGCCAGGTCGGCGCCTCGCACAGCGCCCTCGGACTCGCCCTGCTCTGCGTCTCGGCGGGCGCCGTCGCCACCATGCCGGTCGTCGGCCGGCTCTGCCTGCGCTACGGCTCCCGGCCGGTCACCGTCGCCTCGCTCGCCCTGCTCGCGCTCTCCGTCCCGCTGCCCGCGCACACCCACTCGGTGACCGCGCTCGGCGGCGTCCTGCTGCTCTTCGGCGCCGGCTACGGCGGGGCCAACGTGGCCATGAACAGCGCCGCCGTCGAGATCGTCGGCGAACTCGGCCGCCCGGTCATGCCCAGCTTCCACGCCGGGTACAGCCTCGGCGGCCTGCTCGGGGCGGGCGTCGGCGGCCTGCTCGCCGGCCCGCTCACGGCCGCGCAGTGGCTCGCGCTGGCCGGACTGGCCGGACTCCTGGTCACCGTGGCCGCGGGCGTCGCGCTGCTGCGCAGCCCGGCGCCGCGACCGTTCGCCACGACCCCTTCCTCCCCCTCCTCCCGCTCGTCCTCCGCGCCCGCCGCCGGCCGGATGCTGGTCCTCCTGCTCGGCCTCACCGCCCTGTGCACCGCGTACGGCGAGGGCGCCGTCGCCGACTGGACCACCCTGCACCTCACCGACGACGTCCACGCCGGCGCCCGGGTGGCCGCCGCCGGCTACGCGGCCTACGCGCTCGCCATGACCACCGGGCGGGTCGGCGGCACCTGGCTCTCGCTGCGTCTGGGCCAGCACCGGGTGATGGTCCTCGGCGGTCTCACCGCGGCGGCCGGGATGCTACTGGCGGCGCTCGCGCCGCTGGTGCCGCTGGCCGTGGCCGGGTTCGTGCTGGTCGGGCTCGGCCTGGCCAACATCTTCCCGCTCGCCATCGCCCAGGCCGGTGCCGCCGGCGGTCCGCAGGCCGTCGCCCTCGCCTCGACGCTCGGCTACGCCGGCATGCTGATCGGCCCACCGGTGATCGGCTTCCTCGCCGACGCGACCAGCCTGCCGCTCGCCCTGACCACGGTCGCCGCCACCGCGACCGTCGCCGCCGTCCTCCCCCTGACCGCCCGCCGCCGTCCCCGCTGAACCGTCACCCCGCCCCCCGGCCGTCGTGCGAGGATCACGCCATGACGAACACCACGGCTCCGGTCCGGTTCCTGCGCGCCGCCGAGCGGCCGGCCACGGCGTGGCGCAACGGGGGCGGGGTGACCAGGGAGGTCGCCGGGGAGCCCGCGGCCGGCGGGCCGGACGACTTCCGGTGGCGGGTCAGTCTCGCCGACGTCGCCACCGCCGGGCCGTTCTCCGCGTTCCCCGGCGTCGACCGGGTGATCACCGTGGTCGAGGGCCCGGGCATGGCGCTGACCGTCGACGGCACCGAGCACCTCGTCGACGTGCCGTTCCGCCCGTTCGCCTTCTCCGGCGACGCGGCCACCGACTGCCGGCTGCTCGGCGGCCCGCTCGTCGACTTCAACGTGATGACCCGTCGCGGCCACGCCACCGCCGACCTCGTCCTCACCGAGCGGCCCGGCCCGATCGTCGTCCCGGCCGACGCCACCGTGCTGCTGGTCTGCCTCTCCGGCACCGCGACCCTCGACGGCGCCGCCCTCGCCCGCTACGACGCCGCCCTCCTCACCACCCCGGCCACCCATACCCTGCACCCCGAGGGCACCACCGCCGCCCTCACCTTCCGCAGTCCGACGCGGGGCTGACGGCCGCGGACGCCGGGTCGCTTGAACAGCTGCTCGATCCGGTGACCAGCTGCTCGATCCCGGTGACCAGGTGCTCGATCCCGGGCGCCACGAGTTCCACCGGCGGCACCCGAGCCCCGGGCCCGGGTCAGGCCCCCGGCTCGTCCGGCAGCCGCAGGTCCCACCCGCCCAGCGCCCGCAGCTGCGCGGCCGTCACGTCGTCCGGCAGCGGCCGCGGCGGCTCGGTGCGGAACGGCGGCTGCCAGCCCTCCTCGGCCGTCCACCGGCGGACCGCCTTGGCCGGGGCGCCCGCGACCACCGTGTGGTCGGGCACCTCGCCGCGCACCACCGAGCCGGCCGCGACGACCACGTTGCGGCCCAGCCGGGCGCCGGGCAGGATCACCGCGCCGGTGCCGATCCAGCTGCCGGAGCCGATCTCCACCGGCTCGTTGCGCGGCCACTGCTTGCCGATCGGCAGGTCGGTGGCCCGGTACTCGTGCGCCTGGTCGGATATGTAGACGCCGGGGCCGGTCCACACGTCGTCGCCGAGCACGATCGACTGGTGGCCGACGATGTGGCTGTCCCGGCCGATCACGCAGCCGCCGCCGATCCGCACGATCGGATCGGGGCCGAGGTCCAGCCCGGGCAGGAAGCCCGCACTGATGGTCACCCGTTCGCCGATGATCGAGAACGGTCCGATGGTGATCCACTGCTCGTTGAAGACCGCGCCGAGCGGGAAGGTCAGCTTCGTCCCCGCGCCCAGCTCGCCGAACCGGTACGGCCCGGGGTTCTCGCTGGACACCGCGCCCGCCCGCTGCACCCACTGCCAGCCCCGGTGGACGAGCCGGCCCGTGGCGCGCCGGCCGCCGGCCCGGGCGGCGCTGAACAGGGAACGCGTGATCGACATGCGCTCACGTTACCGGCCCGTAGGGCCCGCCCGGCGACAGGGCGGCCAAGGTCACACACCCCCGCCGAGACCGCCCCGGAGAGCCGTCGACCAGCCGCGGCACTCTGCCCGGCACCTCGAAAACCTGTTCGGAAAACGGTGTCCGAAGACCGCCACTGCTGACAGACTCACAGCCATGGAGATCACCGCGCACCTCGACGCGCTTCGCCGCGAGGGCACCCTGCTCGCGGACGCCGCCGCCCGCACCGACCTCACCGCCCCCGTCCCGACCTGCCCGCGGTGGCAGCTGCGCGACCTCGTCCTGCACACCGGACAGGTCCACCGCTGGGCGACGACCACCGTCCGGGACCGGCTGCCCGCCCCGATGGACGCCGAGCGCCAGCGGGCCGTCTGGGGGCCGGAGCCGGACGACGCCGACCTGGTCGAGTGGTTCCGCACCGGCCACGCCGCACTGCTGGACGCGCTCACCGCCGCCCCGGCCGACCTGGACTGCTGGAGCTTCCTCCCGGAGTCCAGCCCGCTCGCGTTCTGGGCCCGCCGCCAGGCGCACGAGACGGCCGTGCACCGGATCGACGCCGACGCGGCAGCCGGAATCGAGGGCCCGCACACCGACCCCGAGTTCTCCCAGGACGGCATCGACGAGCTGCTGGTCGGCTTCCTCACCCTCGGCCGTTCCAAGGTCCGCAGCGAACGGCCGCGGACGCTGCAGGTCAGCGCGAGCGACGGCCCCGGCCGCTGGCTGCTGACCATCGGTCCGCAGCCGCTCGCCGTCGAGCGGACCGAGCAGGCCGAGCGCCCGGCCGACCTGACGCTCACCGGCCCGGCCCGCGACCTCTACCTGCTGCTCTGGAACCGTCTGCCGGCCGGCACCGGGCGGGTGGTCGGCGCCGGGGACGAGACACTGCTCGACCTGTGGCGCGAGACCGCCACCATCGGCTGACGCCCCCGGCGCCCGGCGGGCCTGCGGGGCGCGTCAGCGCACCCAGCGCGCCGGGCGCTTCTCCAGGAACGAGCGCATGCCCTCCTGCGCCTCCTCCGAGCCGAACAGCCGCGCCGACAGCTCCACCAGCTCGTCGGCGTCCCGCTCGAAGGAACGCACCACCTCGGCGTTGGCGAGCCGCTTGGACTGCGCGAGGCCCTGCGGCGAACCCAGCCGCAGGGCGTCCAGCAGGCCCTTGAGCGCGACCTCGGCCGCCTCCGGCGCGTCGACGGCCTGGGTGATCAGGCCGATCCGGGCGGCCTCGGCCGCGTCGAAGACCTCGCCGGTCAGGTAGTAGCGGGAGGCCGCGCGCGGGTCCAGCTTGGGGCGCAGCGGCAGCGAGATGACGGCCGGCGCGAGCCCGAGCCGGACCTCGGTGAACGCGAAGGTGGCGGCCGGTCCGGCGAGCGCGAGGTCGGCGGCGCCGAGCAGTCCGAGCCCGCCGGCCCGGGCGTGTCCATTGATCACGGCGATGACCGGCTTGGCGCAGTCGACGATGGCCCGCTGGAGGTCGACCAGCCCGCGCGGTCCGACCGTCGGGTCGGCGCCGGTCGCCTCCGAGAGGTCCGCCCCGGCGCAGAACACCTTGCCCGTGTGGGTCAGCACGACCGCGCGCACCTGCGGGTCGGCCGCCGCCGCGGCGAGGCCGGCGGTCAGCTCGGCCATCAGCCGGGTGGAGAGCGCGTTGCGGTTGTGCGGCGAGTCGAGCGTCAGGGTGGTGACGGCGTCCTCGGTGGTGACGCGGACGAGGGGCGCTTCGCTGGTCATCGGTGCGGTCCTGCTTTCCGGCTGAGGGTGGGTCGGAACGGACGGCCCGCCTCCGGTGAGCCACGGGCGCCCGGACGACTGTGACATGCCCGCCCTTCTCCGGACCAGCCCCTTCGGACGGCCGGGGCGGATCAGAGCCGCGAGGTGTCGAGGTCGAGGCCGAACGGCTCCGGCAGCCTGACCGGCGCCCCGAACGGGTGCGGCCCGTCCTCGACGGCGTAGCCGAGCCGACCGGGCCCGCTGAACAGCGTGCAGGCGCGGGCCTGGCGGTCGACCAGGAGGTAGAGCGGCGCCCCGTACTGGCCGTAGCGGCGGCGCTTGACGGTCCGGTCGGTCTCCCCGTTCGACGGCGAGCCGACCTCCATCACCAGCAACGTCTGGTCCGGGAGGAGCGCCCCCTCCGTCCTGGCGGCGAGGTCGGCCGGAACGACCGCGAGGTCGGGGACGTACCAGTTCTCCGATCCGGGCAGGTCGAGGTTGCCGGAGCCGGACATCAGCCCCAGCTCCTCCAGGCGGGGTGTCAGCTGTCGGCGGATGACCTCGGCGGCGCTCTCGTGCGCCCACGACGGCGGCGTCGGTGTGATGACTCCCTCGATGATCTCGGCGCGGTCGCCCGCGACGTGCTGGATCGCGTACTTCAGCGCCCGTTCGGGATCGCTCACCGTGCTGTAGTCGCCGGGAAGGTGGGGGGCCGTGCTCACGAGTTGCTCTCCTCCTGGCCGGACGGTCTCGTCACCGCAGGTGCGGGGCCGGCACACCGACAGTAAACGCCTGGTGCGGTGCGTGGGGCGTCGACCACGATGGTCGTATGACCATGGAATCGCAGCGGAACGCCGCTCCTCTCACCCACATCGCCGAGCCGCCCGGGGTCGCTCCGGGGACGGGGTACACGCAGGTCGTCAGCGGGAGCGGGCGGCTGGTGGCGGTGTCGGGGCAGGTCGCGTTCGACGAGGAGCGGCGGCTGGTCGGGGAGGGGGACCCGGGGGCGCAGGCGCGGCAGGTGTTCGAGAACCTGCGGCGGTGTCTGGCGGCGGCGGGGGCGGACTTCTCGCACGTCGTCAAGCTGACGTACTTCGTCACCGACATGGCGTACATGCCCGCCGTCCGGGAGGCGCGCAACGAGGCGCTGGGCGACCTGCCGCTGCCGGCCTCCTCCGCGGTGCAGGTCGCGGCGCTGTTCCTGCCGGAGGTGCTGATGGAGATCGAAGCCTTCGCGGTGGTCCCGGAGTAGCCTCCCGGGGTTCAGACCGTTGTGATCGCGCCCCGTCGTCCGGCCCACCGGACGGCGGGGCCCATCGCGAGGCCGGCGGTGGCGAGCAGGGCGCCGAGGGCGGCCCAGCCGGCCAGGCCGTGGCCGATGACGGCGGTCGAGACGACGGCCGGTCCGATCATCAGGGCAGCCGCGTTGCCCGCGTTGAAGACGCCCTGATAGGCGCCGTGGGCGCGCTCGCCGGCCAGGTCGTAGCTGAGCGCCCAGGTGCCGGCCTGGCCGAGGACCTCGCCGACCGCCTGGAGCGCGACGCCGGTGAGCACCACCACGGCGGCGAGCGCGGCGGGCGCTCCGTGGGCGAGGGCGATCACCAGGCAGGCGGCGGCCAGGATCAGTCCGGCCCGGCCGCAGGCGCGCGCGGCGGCGGCCGGGTGCTCGGTGCCGCGGGTGGCGCGGACCTGGAACGCGACGACCAGCACGGTGTTGACGGCCAGGGTGGCGGCCACGGTGATCCGGGGCGCGTCGGTCTGCTGGACGATCCACAGCGGCACGCCGACCTCCAGCATCGCGAACTGCAGGCCGAGCACCGCGCTGAGCGCGGTCACCAGCAGGAACGGCCCGTCCCGCAGCGCCGGGTTGGGCTCCCGGGCCGGCCGCCGCTCCGGATCCCGCTCCCTCCGCGTCCCCCGCGCACCGTCCGCCCCCGCCCTCGCCCCCGCCCGGGCTGCTGATCCCGCGCCCGCGCCCGGTGCCGGCGCCGGGAGCCGGTGGAACATCGCGGCGACCACCAGGTAGGAGGCCGCGTCGGCCAGGATCGCCGCCAGGTAGCCGGTGCGGGAGTCGATCTGGAGCGCGACGGCGCCGACGCCGGTGCCGAGTCCGAGCCCGACGTTGGTCACCACCCGCAGGTAGGCCCGGCCCGCGACCCGCTTGTCGGCGGGCAGCACCTCGGCGTAGAGCGCGTTGCGCACCGCGGCGGCGCCCCGGTCGGCGGCGGCGACCAGGCAGGCGATCGCCAGGAACGCCGGGTAGCCGCCGACCAGGGTGTAGCCGGCGGTGCCGAGACCGGTGAGCGCGACCAGCACCACCAGGATCGACCGGCTCCCCCAGTGGTCGGCGGCCCGCCCGGCGGGGACGCTCGCGACGACGCCGCAGAGCCCTGCTGCGGTGAGCGCGAGGCCGAGCTGCGCCGCGCTCAGGCCGAGGCAGCGGGTGAAGAAGAGCACCCCGACGGAGAGCGAGAGGCCGCTGCCGAGGGTGTTGAGCAGGGTGATCCGGGCGAGCCGGCGCACCGTCGGGTCGGGGTGCAGCAGTCGGGAGGTCCGGGTCGCGGGCGGCGCGGGGCTCGGTGCGGCGTTCGCCGCCGGTGGGGTGGTGGCCATGCCCACGATCCCACCCCGGAACCGCCGCCGGGGATACTGATTTAGGCTCTGCCTCACATATCCGGAGGGGGCGGTGGGGGCTGCGTGCACCGGTTCAAGCTCGGTCTGGCGGATCTCGCCACCACCTGGTTCGCCTGCTCGCCGATCCAGGAGGCCGCGCTCAGTCTGCGGATGTGGACCCATCCGGGCTGCTACCCGCTGCAGTCCGCGGCCTTCGAGCGGCTGCGGCCCGCCTTCGAGCGGCTGGACTCCTCGCTGCTGCTCTCGGTGGTCGCCG
The DNA here is from genome assembly GCF_040609255.1 of Kitasatospora sp. NPDC004723. NCBI lineage: Bacteria > Bacillati > Actinomycetota > Actinomycetes > Kitasatosporales > Streptomycetaceae > Kitasatospora > Kitasatospora sp. NPDC004723. The sequence continues at coordinate 85,403 of NZ_JBEXJT010000030.1, forward strand.
CCAACCGCTGGATCCCGGACTTCCTGACGCCCCGCCCGGCCGTCCCGTGGCCGGACTTCCGCCCGCTGGGCGACGAGCTGTCCGGCCCCGGCCGCCACAGCAGGTGAGCCTCCCGGCCGCCACAACGGGTGACGATCCCGGCCGCCGCCGGCTTCCCGCCAACTGACCAGTGGTACAGACCTGTTGACGCATTGGTCTGTACCTCCTACAGTGCCCATGCCCCCGTCTCCCCACGGCGCGGGCATCGAACGCTCCCCGCACCACGTACGGTTCTGCGCCACCCTGTCCAACCCCCACAGTCGCAGGGAGAACCATGTCCGTTCGAACCCGGGCGCGTCGAACGCGCCACCGAGTGCTCGCGCTGCTCTCCGTCCTGCTCCTCCCGCTGGCCGCGATCACCGCACTGGCCACCCCCGCCACCGCGGCCGGCAAGCTCACCGCCGCCTTCACCAGCGAGAACAACGGCTCCTGGTGGAAGGGCACCTACATCGTCAAGAACGACAACACCACCGCCGTCAACGGCTGGACCCTGGAGTTCGACCTCCCGGCCGGTGTGACCATCCAGAACAGCTACAACGGCACCGCGACGGTCAACGGCAGCCACGTCACCGCCGTCGCCGCGTTCTACAACGCCAACGTCCCCGCGGGGAAGACGACCGAGCCGTACAGCTTCTGGTTCGTCGCCAACGGCCCGGTCGGCCCCCCGACCGGCTGCCGGATCAACGGCGACAAGTGCGACGGCAGTTCGGACGTCCTGCCGTCCGCCCCGGGCACCCCGACGGTGACCGACTCGACGGCCCACACGCTCGCGCTGAAGTGGCCGGCCGCGACCGGCGGCGACTTCCCGGTCGCCTCCTACGACGTGCTGAACGGCAGCACCGTGGTCGGCAGCAGCACCACCACCGACACGGTGGTCACCGGGCTGACCCCGGCGACCAGCTACACCCTGACCGTCCGCGCCAAGGACACCCGCGGCAACCTCGGTCCGGCGAGCGCGTCGGTCACCGCCTCCACCTTCGACCCGTCCACCGACCAGGTGCCGCCCACCGCGCCCACCAACCTCCGCACCACCGCCGTGGGTTCGAGCGACGTCACGCTGGCCTGGAACGCCGCCACCGACAACCTGAAGGTCGCCGCGTACGACGTCTACCAGGACGGCACCCTGGTGCGCACGGTGACCGGCTCCACCCTGACCGCCACCGTGAGCGGCCTCTCCCCGTCCACCTCCTACACCTTCACCGTCAAGGCCCGGGACGGCGCCGACAACGCCTCCCCCGCCTCCACCCCGCTGAAGGTCACCACCTCCGACCTGGTCGGCGCCGGCAAGTACGCCCGGGTCGGCTACTTCACCCAGTGGGGCATCTACGGACGCCAGTACTTCGTGAAGAACCTCGACACCTCGGGCAGCGCCGCCAAGCTCGACGTCATCAACTACGCCTTCGAGAACATCGACCCGGTCAACCTCACCTGCCTGGCGGGCGTCACCAAGGGCACCACGTCCAACCCGCAGGACCCCGACCAGGGCACCGGCGCGGGTGACGCCGACGCCGACTACGCCCGCCCGATGAGCGCCGCCCAGTCGGTCGACGGCGTGGCCGACGACGGCTGGGGCAAGCTGCGCGGCAACTTCAACCAGCTGAAGAAGCTCAAGGCCAAGTACCCGAACCTGAAGGTCGTCGCCTCGCTCGGCGGCTGGACCTTCTCCAAGTACTTCTCCGACGTGGCGGCCACCGACGCGTCCCGGCAGAAGTTCGTCAAGTCCTGCCTCGACATCTGGATCAAGGGCAACCTGCCCGCCTACAACGGCGCGGGCGGCGACGGCGTCGCGGCCGGCATCTTCGACGGCATCGACATCGACTGGGAGTGGCCCGGCTCCCCCGACGGCCACGCCGGCAACCACTACAGCGCCAACGACAAGGACAACCTGACCGCGCTGCTCGCCGAGTTCCGCAAGCAGCTGGACGCGCTCGGCGGCTCGCACAAGCTGCTGACCGCCTTCACCCCGGCCGACCCGGTCAAGATCAACCAGGGCTGGGACCTCTCGAAGATCTTCAACTACCTGGACATCGCCAACATCCAGGGCTACGACTTCCACGGCGCCGGCAGCGACAACTCGTGGGAGCCCAACCGCACCGGCCACCAGGGCAACCTCTACGTGGACGCCCAGGACCCGTACACCACCCACTTCAGCGTCGAGGGGGCCGTCAAGCCCTACCTGGACGCCGGGGTCAACCCGCGCAAGCTCACCATCGGCCTGGCCTTCTACGGCCGCGGCTGGCAGGGCGTCGCGGACGGCGGCGTCAAGGGCGAGTGGCAGAGCGCGACCGGCGCGGCCCCCGGCCAGTTCGCCGAGGAGGCCGGCACCCGCGGGTACAACAACCTGATCACCACCTTCCCCAGCCTCTCCGTCTACCACGACGAACAGTCGGTGGCCACCTACGGCTACACCGGCGCGGGCGGACAGTGGTGGACCTTCGACGACGCCTGGTCGATCGGCAAGAAGACGGCCTGGCTGAAGTCCAAGGGCCTGCTCGGCGCGATGATCTGGGACATGACCGGTGACACCCCGGGCGGCACCCTGATCAACGCCGTCGACGGCGGCCTCAAGTAGCACCTGCGCCGCGCGCACGCCGGGTCCGGCGGGGTACCAGCCCCGCCGGACCCGGCGTCACGTCGTGCGCCGCCGCCGGTTCAGCGCGAGGCCAGGGCGGCCAGCCGGCGGGCCGAGCGGTACTGCCGCAGCACCTGGGCGAAGGTCAGGTGCCCCTGGGTGGTGCGGGCGAACGCCCGCCACGCCGGGTCGACCAGGCAGACCGCCGCGTGGAACAGGTACGGCCGGCGCTCGAACGCGTTCAGCATCTGCTTGCCGGCCCGCATCTCCACCCCCAGGCCCGCCTTGATCGCGAAGGCGTAGTTCAGCGCCTCGCGCCGGACCTGCGCCGCCGTGCCCGCCTCGGCCACCTTGACCGCCCATTCTCCGGCCAGCCGGCCCGAGCGCAGCGCGTAGGAGATGCCCTCGCGGGTCCACGGCTCCAGCAGCCCGGCCGCGTCGCCGGCCACCAGGACCCGGCCGCGCGACAGCGGCGAGTCCTCGGCCCGGCAGCGGGTCAGGTGCCCGGACTCCACGCTCGGCGGGAAGCCGGACAGGCCCAGCCGCCGGATGTAGTCGGCCAGGTACTGCTTGGTCCGCTCGCCGTCGCCGCGCGCCGAGATCACCCCGACGGTCAGGCTGCCGGACTCGGTCTTCGGGAACACCCAGCCGTAACTGCCGGGCAGCGGACCCCAGTCGAGGTGGATCCGGCCCGCCCAGTCGGCCGCGACGTCCGCCGGTACGGGGATCTCCGCTTCCAGACCGAGGTCGATCTGGTCGAAGGAGACGCCGACGTGCCGGCCGATCCGGCTCGCGCTGCCGTCCGCGCCGACCACCGCGCGCGCCTCGAAGGTGCGCCCGTCGGAGGCGGTGACCAGCGCCGTCCGGTGCTCGCCGCCGCGCTGCTCCACCCCGGTGACGGTCACTCCGGTGACCAGCACCGCCCCGGCCTGCTTGGCCGCCTGGACCAGGCGCAGGTCGAACTCGTCCCGGTTGACCAGGCCGAACAGCATCCGCCTGGAGCGCCTGGTCCGGGTGAACCGGCCGCTGTACGCGAAGGTGACGGCGTGCACCCGGTCCTGGAGCGGCAGCCTGAAGTCCGGCGGGAGGCTGTCCCTGGAGGGGCCGATGATGCCGCCGCCGCAGGTCTTGTACCGGGGGTGCTCGGCCTTGTCGAGCAACAGCACGCGCCGGCCCTGCACGGCCGCGGCGTGCGCGGCGGAGGAGCCGGCCGGCCCGGCGCCGACCACGACGACGTCCCAGACGCCGTCCAGCGGGCCCTGCCGGTCCGGCCCGCCGGCCTCGGCGTCGAGCGGGCTACGAGAATCGGGGCTTCCGGAGTCAGTCACGGGCAGCAATCCTATGCGGCCACCCCCGCCGCCGTCGGCCGCACCGCCCCGAACGGGCGACCGAATCGCCGGTCGGGCGCAGCCGGTCGGGCACGGTCGGCCGGCCGCACCCGACCGCACCCGGCGGCACCGGGCGGCACCGGGCGGCACTCCCCCGCGGGCCACCGCCGCGCGCCGCCTATGATCGGCATCACCCACCGTCAACGCCGTTCGCCCGCACCACCCCCTCGGACGGACCAGCCCTCCCCGGAGCACCCGATGCCGCAGCCGCAGCAGCCCCTGGCCGACGCCGTCCGGTCCCTCATGGACCGCGCCCGCGCCGACCTCGCCGACCTGGTCGCCTTCCCCTCGGTCGCCGACCCGCGCCAGTTCCCGGTCGAGGAGTGCGAGAAGGCCGCCCGCTGGGTCGCCGACGCCTTCGCCGCCGAGGGCCTGACGAACATCCGGCTGCTGGACACCCCCGACGGCACCCAGTCCGTCTACGGCGAGCTCCCCGGCCCGGCCGGAGCCCCGACCGTGCTGCTCTACTCGCACTACGACGTCCAGCCGCCGCTCGACGAGGACGCCTGGCTCAGCCCCGCCTTCGAGCTCACCGAGCGCGACGGCCGCTGGTACGGGCGCGGCGCCGCCGACTGCAAGGGCAACATCCTGATGCACCTGACGGCCCTTCGGGCGCTGCGCCAGGTGGACGGCGGCTACCCGGTCGGGCTGAAGGTCATCGTCGAGGGCTCGGAGGAGCAGGGCACCGGCGGTCTGGAGCGCTACGCCGAGGCCCACCCCGAGCTGCTCACCGCCGACGCCATCGTGATCGGCGACACCGGCAACTTCGCCCCCGGCCTGCCGACCGTCACCGCCTCGCTGCGCGGCATGACGGTGGTCGACGTCTCGGTCCGCACGCTGGCGGGCAACCTGCACTCCGGCGCCTTCGGCGGCGCCGCCCCGGACGCCCTGCAGGCGCTGGTCAAGGTGCTCGCCTCGCTGCACGACGAGAACGGCGACGTCGCGGTGGCCGGCCTGGCCGCCGACCAGTCCTGGAGCGGGGTGCAGTACCCCGACGAGCAGTTCCGCGCCGACGCCAAGGTGCTGGACGGCGTCGCGCTGACCGGTACCGGCACCGTCGCCGACCGGCTCTGGGCCCGCCCCTCGGTCACCGTGGTCGGCATCGACGCCCCGCCGGTGATCGGCGCGACCTCCTCCGTGCAGGCGTCCGCCAAGGCCTCGGTCAGCCTGCGGGTGCCGCCGGGCATGGACACCGCGGCCGCCCAGGAGGCGCTGGTCGCCCACCTGGAGAGCCGGGTGCCGTTCGGCGCGCAGATCACCGTGGAGCGGCAGGGCAACGGCGCGGCGTTCAGCGCCGACACCTCCGGACCGGCCTACGAGGCGATGGGCGAGGCGATGGCCGAGGCCTTCGGCACCCCGATGGTGGCCTCCGGCGAGGGCGGCTCGATCCCGCTCTGCAACACGCTGCGCACCCTCTACCCGCAGGCCGAGATCATCCTGATCGGCGTCGAGGAGCCGACCACCCAGATCCACGCGGTCAACGAGAGCGTCGACCCGCTGGAGCTGGAGCGGATGGCCCTCACCGAGGCGCTGTTCCTGCGCCGCTACGCCGAGCTGCGCTCCGTCTGACGCCCCGGCACCGGGCCGCGCCGTCCAGGACGGCGCGGCCCGCCCCGTAGCACCGCACGCCGGCACCACCGCACCACCGCACGCCGGCACCACCGCACGCCCGCGCGAACCGCTCCCCGCGCGCCCTACGGTCGCCCGCGCGCCGCCCGTGCACCCGCCGTGCCTCGGCGCGCCCCCGCGACGCCCGCCGCACCCGTCACCGCCGCCCGGGCCAGTGCCCAGCCGGCCGCGCCCACCGCCAGCCCGGCCCCCGCCCCGAAGCACAGCTCCGCGAGCGGCCCGCGGCGCAGCGGCAGCAGCCGGTGCGCCGCCCCCGCCGCGGTGGCCGCCCCCAGCACCACCGCACCGGCCCGCCGGGCCCGCCGCGACGGCCGGTCGGCCGGGCGGACCGGCTCCACCGCCCGGGCCGCCCGCACCGCGTACCCCGCCACCGCGGCCAGCGCGGGCACCGAGCTGCCGTACTGCAGCACCTGGTACAGCGGCGGGCCGCCCGCCACCGGCCGCTCCAGCGCCGGCACCAGCCGGGACCCGAAACGCCCCGCATGGGTGAAACCGTCCCAGCCGACGTGGCTCGCCGCGCCGACCGCCGCCGAGAGCGTGAACCATCCGAGGTCCGCGCCCGACGGCCGCCCCCGGCCGGCCCGGCGGGCCGTCAGCGCCTCGGCGGCGCCCGCCCACCGGTCCGGGAGCAGCGCGACCAGCGGTCCGCGCACCAGCCCGTGCCAGCCCGCCACCAGGGCGGCCGCGAGCGCCACGTCCAGTGTCGGCACCGCCCACCAGCGGTGGGTCGGCGCGCCGTGCCGGTACACCCCGGGCAGCAGCGACTCGGCGAAGAACGGCACGTCGGGCGCCAGCGAGCCGGCGACCAGCGCCGACGCGACCAGCGGCCCGCGCCGGCCCGCCGCGCGCAGCAGGGGCAGCACGGCGGCCGGGTGGCTCAGGGTGAACGGCATGTCCTCATCCTGCCGCCGCCCGGCCGGGCCCGTCTGCGGCGCCCGGCTCCGGCGCGCGGCGCGTTCGCGGGGCGCGCGCCGGAACGGGGCTCACCCCGGAGCCGGGCTCACGCCGCGTCGGCGGTGCGGGCCGACCCCAGGCCGGCCCGCTGTCCGGCCTCCAGGTAGCGCAGTTCCCCGCAGCGGCGGGCGTCCAGCGCCGCCGCCAGTCGCCGGTGGCGGCCCGGGGGCAGCAGCCCGGCGGCCTCCTCCAGGCTGACGAACCGCCAGCCCCGCAGTTCCTCCTGCTGGAGCCGCAGCCCCTGCCGGGCGGTGGCGTCGAGCAGCCCGCCGTCGTAGACCAGGCGCAGCCCGCCCCGGCGCGGGCCGGTGCGCGGTTCCCAGTCGACGGCGAGCAGGCGCAGCGCCGCCGGGTCGAGGCGCAGGCCGAGTTCCTCGGCGGTCTCCCTGAGGGCGGCGTCGGTGGGTGCCTCGCCGCGTTCGACGACGCCGCCGGGAAACTCCCAGTCGGGTTTGTAGACGGGGTCGACGAGCAGCACCCGGTCCTGCTCGTCGAAGAACAGGACGGCGGCGGCCACGGTGTCCCCGGTGGGGTCGGGGCTCTGCGCGATCGGGCAGCGGGCCGAGCCGTCGTCGACCAGCCGGGCGAGCCGGACGGCGGTCTCGCGCGGGGTGAGGCCGGAGGTGTCGACGAGCCGGGCGTCGCGGCGCAGCCAGCGGCGGGCGGCGCGGTAGCGCGGCAGGTGTTCCAGGCACCAGCGGCGGACCTGCTCGCTGCGCTGCGGGTCGTCCGGGAATTCGTCGCGCTGGGCGATGCGCTCGCGCAGGATCGTTTCTTCAGGGTCCAGGACGAGGTGGTGCACAACGATGCCGTGCGAGGCGAGCGACCCGAAGATCTCGTCCCGGTAGTCCTCCCGCAGCAGTGTCATCGGGACCACCAGCGGCCCGGGGACCTCACCGAGCAGTGCCGCCGCCGTCTCGGGGACGAGCCGGCGCCAGGCGGGCAGGTCCTGGAAGTCCGACACCGCCGCCATCCGGTCGGCGGGCAGCATCGCGCGCAGCCCGAAGCCCACCAGCTCGGGATCGAACATCATGCTGCCCGGCAGCAGCTCCACCAGTTCGCGGCAGGAGCTGGTCTTGCCCGCCCCGAATGTGCCATTGACCCAGACAATCACGCACGCCCCCATGTTCTCGCCCTCCCCGGCGCCGTTCGCCCCGGGCGGCGCCCCCGTCGGTCGAGCCGGCGCCACCGGAGGTGGTACCCCCGCCACGCCGGTCCCCATACCTCCACGTCCGCCCCGCTCATGACGGTTTCCCGTTCCGCTTGACAGGGGCATGTGCCCAGGTCAGGGGTCTGCGACGATTCCCGTACGACCCCCGGCGCGCCGGCGTCCATCCCTCCGGGCACCGGGGTCCTGTCCCTTGGCGCGCGCCCCCGCCGCACCACGCGCGCCCCGTTGCGTGTGGGGTTCCCCCGTCCCACCGGTGTGCGGGCCTCGGCGGCCCGGGGCACCGGCGGGACGGCGCGGACCCGTCAGGGGCGGCCCATGTGGGTCGGGTAGTAGCCGCTGCTGATCCGCGAGACCCGGATCGAGGTGCCGGGCCGGGCGGCCTCCACGTACTGGTTGTCGCCCAGGTAGATCGCCACGTGGTGGATGCCCCGCGCGGTGCGGTCGTCCGACCAGAACAGCAGGTCGCCGCGGCGCAGCTGCCCGGCCGTCACCGGCGTGGTGGCCGCGTACTGGTCGTTGGCGATCCGCGGCAGGGAGATGCCGCCGCGCCGGAAGGACTGCTGGACCAGGCCCGAGCAGTCGTAGCCGTCCGGTCCGTTGCCGGCCGTCCGGAACGGCTTGCCCAGCTGCGCGAGCGCGAACTGCACAGCCGTCTCGACGTCACCGTCCGCCGCCGGGGCCGCGGCCGGGGGCGGGGACGCCGAGTCCTCCGAGGAGGAGGAGGCGGCGGCGGACCCGCCGGTGCGTTCCAGGTAGACGTCGTAGTGCGAGGTCCAGCGCCACTGGCCCTGGCTGTTGCGGAACCAGTAGCGCGAGCCGTCCCACCCCTGGGTGATCCCTCCGGCGGAGCCGGCCGTCTTCGCCGTGGACGCCGCCGGCGCCGGGGCGGACCCGCCGGTGCGCGCCAGGTAGACGTCGTAGTGCGAGGTCCAGCGCCAGTGGCCCTGGCCGTCCTTGAACCAGTACCGCGAGCCGTCCCAGCCGGCGTGAGCGGGCGCCCGCTCGGCCGCCGCGATTCCCGCGCCCGTGCCCAGGCCGATCACGCAGGTCCCGGCCGCGATCACGGCCACCGTGCCTATCCCCCGCCGGATCCGCGCCGCACGGGAAGGCCGGGCAGCCGCCGCCGGCCGGGGGGAGGAGGCGGTGTGCTGCCCGGTCGCGTCGTCGGCGGCACCCGGTGCGCCGGTGTTGACGGTCGTCATGCTGCTGTCTTCCTTCGCTGATCGCGCCGGGCGCCTCGATCGCGCCGAACGCTGGGAGCTGAACGCTGGACGCGGTGCGCGGGGCCTGGTCGGTCCCGGCCGCGCCGCTTGTCACGTTAGGCACGCGTCCGCTCACGGCGCGCAGTGGAGTGCGCCAAAGGAAGGCTCACGCAAGGTGAGCGACCGTCACCCGACCCGGCGCCGGGTGACCGCCCGTCACCCGTGTGCCGAGTCCGCCGTCAGCTGCTTCTTCAGCACCTTTCCCAGGGCGTTCCTGGGCAGTTCCGCCACCAGCACCACCCGGCGGGGCCGCTTGTGCACCGAGAGCCGTTCCGCCACGAAGGCCGTCAGCTGCTCACCCGTCACGGGGCCGTCCGCCACCACGTACGCGACGATCGCCTGGCCGAGGTCCTCGTCCGGCGCACCGACGACGGCGGCGTCGGCCACCGCCGGGTGGTCGCGCAGCGCCGCCTCGACCTCGCCGGCGCCGATCCGGTACCCGCCGCTCTTGATCAGGTCGACCGAGGCGCGCCCGACGATCCGGTGGAAGCCGTCCGGGCCGATCACCGCGACGTCCCCGGTGCGGAACCAGCCGTCGGCGGTCCAGGCCTCGGCATCGGCGTCCGGCCGGTTGAGGTAGCCGCGGAACAGGGTGGGCCCGGCCACCTGGAGCTCGCCGACGCTCTCGCCGTCGTACGGGACGGGCGAGCCGTCCTCGCCGACCAGCCGGGTGCGCACCCCGGCCAGCGGCAGGCCGACGCTGCCGGGGCGGCGCTCGCCGTCGGCCCGGGTGGAGACGGTGATCAGCGACTCCGTCATGCCGTAGCGCTCGATCGGGGCGTGGCCGGTCAGCGCGGCGAGCCGCTCGAACACCGGGACGGGCAGCGGGGCGCTGCCGGAGACCAGCAGCCGGGCGGAGGCGAGCCGGGCGGCCGCCTGCGGGTCCCCCGCCACCCGGGACCAGACGGTCGGCACGCCGAAGTAGAGGCTGCCGCCCGCCGCCGCGTACCCGGCGGGGGTGGGCCGTCCGGTGTGCACCAGCCGGCTGCCGGTGCGCAGCGCGCCGAGCACGCCGAGCACCAGTCCGTGCACGTGGAACAGCGGCAGGCCGTGCACCAGGGTGTCCTCGGCGGTCCACTGCCAGGCGTCGGCGAGCGCGTCGAGGTCGGCGGCGACGGCGGCGCGGCCGATCATCGCCCCCTTGGGCGCGCCGGTGGTACCGGAGGTGTAGAGCACGAAGGCGGTCGCCGACGGGTCCGGCTCGGGGTGCGTGGTGGCGGAGCGCTCGCTCAGGTCGACCGGGAGGCCGGGGATCCCGGCGTCCTGCGGCGGGCCGTCGGCGGCGGCGTGGGCGAGCAGGGCGGCGCCGGAGTCGCGCAGGATGTGCGCGCGTTCCTTGGGCCCGGAGTCGGGCGGCAGCGGCACCACCGGCACCCCGGCGACCAGCCCGCCGACGACGGCGGCGACGGTCTCGGCGGTGGGGCGGGCGAGCACCGCCAGGGCGGGGGCGCCGGCCACCCGGTCGGCGACGGCGGTGGCCGCGCCGAGCAGCCGCTCGCGGGAGAGCCCGGGGCCGTCGGAGATCCGCAGGGCGTCGGCCGAGTCGCCGGATCCGCCCTGAAGCGCCGTCAAGAGTGTCATGCGTCTGCCCTCGCCCCTGTCCAGGATGTCCACGGTGGTCCGCGGCGCGCCGCGGGGTCGCCGCGCGCCGCCGACCGACTCTACGGGCCCACGGCGGCCGGCCCGGCGTCCGGGGGAAGGACGGCGGGGGCGCGCCCGGGGAACTCCCGGGCGCGCCCCCGCTCCGACTTCTCGCCGTATCAGGCCTTGCGGGCCTTCACCTCGGCGGTGAGCTGCGGCAGGACCGCGAACAGGTCGCCGACCACGCCGTAGTCGACCAGCTCGAAGATCGGGGCCTCGGGGTCCTTGTTGACGGCCACGATGGTCTTCGAGGTCTGCATGCCGGCCCGGTGCTGGATGGCGCCGGAGATGCC
>NZ_JBEXJT010000031.1:0-96114 GCF_040609255.1 Kitasatospora sp. NPDC004723
GGTCCGACAACCGCTCACCCGCAGGCGACTTGACCTGCCCCACCCTCGCCACACCACAACCAACGAGGATCGAAGGACAAAGTCACTGGCATTGGGTCTAGCCCTGTAGGGCTCGGTATAGGTCGGCCAAACTGTCTAGGCTGCTCCGCATGGCGGCACGCGAAATCGACCCCCGGGGCGCCAAGCCCCCATTTCGGCAGGTAGCGGCGATCCTGGCTGCCGAGATCAAGACTGGCGCGCTGGCTCCGGGAAGCGCTGTCCCGTCTGAGAAGGCGCTGTCAGACCGGTTCGGCGTGGCTCGGGACACGGTTCGGTCGGCGTTGCGCGTGCTCCGCGAGGAGGGCTTGGTCCACACAGTCCCGAGCCGAGGCACCTATGTGACGACTTCTGCGGAAGCCCCTGACGGAGAGCAGTAGGCCTCGCCCTGCCGGATCGCCAGCAGGGCGACGCGGCGCGAGGCGCGGACGGGCATTCGATTCTTGTGAGCAGACGCCCGCGTTGCCCGCACGGACGGTGAGCTGAAACCTCGCCGGCCCTTGCCAGTGTCAACAGCGTGCGCGCCGGCCCCAATCAGGCACTAGAATTCTAGGGCTTGGACGGCCCTGCCCATGGCCTATCGAGGAGAGCTGCTGTGCCGTTGGTGTCTGTGGTGATGCCCGTATTTAACTCGGCGACTACCCTCGGCGCTGCTATTCGGTCAGTACTCATGCAGACCCATGCAGATCTGGAATTGCTGATCACTGACGACGGGTCTTCCGATGGTTCGATGGACCTGATCATGGAATTCGCCCGACAGGACGACCGCGTGTTGCCGCAATCGGCGCCCGAACGAGGAGGTGCCGCCCGGGCGCGCAATCTCTCCATCGCGCGGGCCGGCGGCGAATATGTCGCATTCTTGGACAGCGATGATCTATGGCTTCCGACCAAGACTGAGCGACAAATCGAATTTGCGGTGACCGCTGCCGCGCCTCTGACATTCACCTCATATTACAAGATGGACGCCGAGTATGAGGGCGAGGGCGCCGACTTCATCCCGAATGGGCGAGTCGTCCAGGCGCGCGAGCGCGTGGACTACCGCGCGATGCTGATTCAAGATCACATCGGCGCCCTCACTGCAATGTACGACCGCAACGTCCTCGGCACGAGGCTGATGCCGGAGATGCGCAAGCGACAGGACTACGCCCTGTGGTTGTCCATCATGCGTGACGGTACCGTGGCTCGGGGCCTGCCCGAGCCACTTGCGGTGTACAGGTCCCACCGCGCAGGGTCGCTGTCCTCGAACAAACTGTCTCTCGTTCCGTACAACTGGGAGTTGTACCGCGCACGCGAAGGGCTGTCGCTTGCGCGGTCGACGCAAGCCCTGGCCGGAGCCACATGGCACTCACTGCGCAAGGCTCGAATCTAGCCCATTCGGGACATCCGTTCAGACGGCGCTTGCGTCACGCATGAACAGTTGGAGGAGCAAGCGCCGTTCCTCGGGTGCTACGTCGTGCTGGCCGCTGGCGAGCGGTTCGCGGCCGTGGAGCCACTTGTGCTGGTTCACGATCAGGAAGTCCCCCCGTTGGAGGATGAAGGAGAGCTGTCCGGCGATCAGCTGGTCCGCCAGGTCCTTCGCTGCTCGGATGTGGTCTGCGGTCAGGTCGATCTCACCTGTGAGCATCTTGGCGGTGAACCGGATGAACCCACGTGCATCGGGTTCGCCGTCCAAGACGGGGAACGGGCGGTACTCCTCGCCGACATCCGACAGCTCGAAGAACGAGCCGTAGCGGTACACCACGTCGGCGAGAAGGGCCCGGCTTGACGGCGTGAGACGCGCCGTGGCGGCTCTGGCGTCGGACAGAATGCTCGCGCCGGCGCCAAGCGGGTCAGGCCGGACGCACAGGAGCACCGAGTAGTCCGGCGGCATGGTCGCGTTGACCAGGTCCATGTGAAAGGCGTTGTAGCCGATGCCAGTGGACATTCCCGGGCTGGCCGCCAGGTTGGTGCCAATCTCCTTCCACAGCGGCCACCGCAGGAAGGGCTGGAACGGGATCGCGACCTCGGCGAGAATTGCGGTGGCCAGGCGTAGAAACGCTTCACCGAACCCCAGCTCCTGGGCGATGTTCCCCAGGCGCACGACGGTGTATCCGGTGTCGACGGTGCGCAGCTTGGCGCGCAGGGATTCGACGGTTTCGCCGAACTGCGGGACAGAGGCCAACTCGGCCCGGTACTGCGCGATCGCGGAGGGCGCCAGGAACGTACCCGCCATTTCCCATTCCGGGAGTGTCTTCGCGGTCTTGATGAGGGCGTCCTCCAACCTGCTCGGCAGGTCGATGAATCTGTTATTGCCGGTACCGTTCGTTGACATTTCCTTTCCTCTCTCTGTGGTTGGTTGAAATAGTGCGCCCCCATATAGGGGCATCCCGTCGGCGCGCCAGGGTTGGGGTGTTCCTTCCGCAGAGCCGGCCGCCGGTTTGGGGGATAGCGGTCCGCTGGCGGTGCAAGGGGCCCCGCCCGGCACGGACGGAGGTCTGAGCAACGAGCGGGGCCCAACCGTGTGCACCCCCAGTGCACACGGGGCTTTGAGGGGAACTATCCGGCCGCGCAGTCCGCCGGTTCGCCGTTGTAGAGCAACGGGAGCCGGAAGCCGCTAGCAGCGGCGGCGAACGCGGCACGGATGCGGTACTCCATGAACGGCGCCACGTAGTCCGACAGCTTGTTCGGAGATACCCAGGCCAGTGCCTCGATCTCACTGGCCGCCCGCAGCGGCACGGAGAGCGCAGCCGCCTCTGCGTTGGACAGCAGGCCACCGTCACAGACGACGTTCAGGCCCTCGGAGTGCCGCGTGTCGGGGTTGGCGGCAACGTGGTCGATCGCCAGCGCATGGGTGATCCTTCGGCGAAGGCCGAGTTCCTCGGCCAACTCGCGGGCGGCAGCGTAGGCGATCGGTTCGCCGGGGTGCGCCCCTCCTCCGGGAAGCAACCAGTCCGGCCGGTAGGCGGGTTTCAGCAACAGCACATCGTCCTGTTGGGTCCGGATGAGAACCAGGGCACCCACCCGTCGACGAGGTTCGATCCTCGCCATGGGCGTACTCGTCGTGTTGGCCACTTGGGCTCCATGGGGGTTCAACTCGGGGTTGGAGACCCCTCCCACACCCCCGTGCGGGAGGGGCCCGTCTTGGGGGTCTCGCCCACGGCGATCGGGGGATGCGACCGTGAGCGAGACCGTTCACCGCATCTGCCCGGACAGCCCCAGGTAGGCGCGGCATTGATTTGCCGGTCCCGAGCGCGCGGGGGGTCGCTCAGGACCGGCCGCCTCACGCGTCCACCGGGCCGCGAGAGGCTGGGCGCTCGTAGGCCGTACGAGGACCAGAACGCCCACCCAGGGATACGCTGCTCCCACGAAGCGCGTCCCAGGGTCGGACCCCGCCCCAGCGGCTCGTTGATTCCCGACGCCGAGCCGCCGAAGCGGGAGCTTTCGCGCGGTTTGCCCGTCAGGCCGCGCCGGTCACCGTCACCGTGGGCGGGCCGTCAGCCGAGGCCGCCGGCTCGATCTCGCTGGGATAGGTAGTCCACTCGATCCCGCCGTCCGGCCGCCGCAGGTAGATCTGGCCTCCCACGGTACCCATGTAGGCGCCGACGGCACCACGGTGAGCCAAGTCCCGGACGAGTTCCCCGAGTTCCGGCCGGTAGTCCAGCCTGGCCGAACCCGAGTTCTTTCCCGACATAACGCCGCTCCCTTCCGTAGTCGCTTCGCTACCGGGAGCCTTCAATGTGGCCTATGCTCGGGAACCGTTCAACCTGTCTGGCGCCAAAGTGCAAGTAGAGGAGGGGAGTTGAACCGCAAGAAGCTCGACCCAGCGGAGTCCGCAGGCGCGGCCTTCGGAGCACAGCTTCGCAGCTCACGTGACGCGGCTAACCTGACGCAGGATGAACTCGGCGAGGTGATGGGGTACTCCGGGACGTACATCTCGGCAGTGGAAGTTGGTCGCAAGTCTCCCTCGCTCAAGTTCGCCAAGGCAGCCGACAAGGCCCTCGGCACCGGCCAAACGCTTGAGCTGATGTGGTGGGGCGTGAAGCGTTCAGCCCTACCGGGATTCCCGGAGCACGCCGCCCAGGAGGCGCGATCCGCCGAGATCCGCGTCTTCGAACCGAGCATCATCCCCGGCCTGCTACAGACCCCCGCTTACGCTGCTGCGCATGCCTCGGCAAGTGTCCGTCGCGGAAACATCACGCAGGCCCAGGCCGATGAGCGGCTGATCTTCCTTGCCTCTCGTCAGAAGCTCCATCAGCGGAAGACGCCGCCGATGGTCCATGCGGTGATCGACGAGAGCGGTATCCGGCGGCGGACCGGCGGAGCCGAGGTCATGAGAGAACAGCTCGATCATCTAACTGCCCTGGCCAAGCGGCCTCACATACTGCTCCAGGTCGCTCCGTTTTCTCTCGCCGACCCTTTGCCGTTCAGCGGCGTTGTCACGCTCCTCACATTTTCGGATCGGACGGTTGCGGGCTACACGGAGTCCGCAGACCGAGGCTTCGTGATCCACGACTCTGAGACTGTGGCCAGTTGGGAGAGGGCCTACGATCGTCTCCAGGTAGAGGCGCTGTCCATGACGGCGACTCTGGATCTGATCCGCGACACGCGAAGGGAACTGACGTGACCGAACATGACCTATCCAAGGCCGCGTGGTTCAAGTCGAGCTACAGCCAGAACGGTGGCACTTGCATTGAGGTAGCACCCAACTACCCCGGCGTCGTGCCCGTCCGTGACTCCAAGGACCCTCAGGGGCCCGCGCTGATCTTTCCGGCGGAGAGCTTCGCGGCGTTCGTTGACGCCGTGCGGGCTGGCGTGTTCGACCCAGCCTGAGCCCGCGCCGCTCCTAGGCCCCGTCGTGCCCCCAGCGCGACGGGGTCGTTCGGGTTTCGGGCTGCCGCGCATTGGCGTGGGCCGGTGGCGGGAAGCTTTACGCACCCACCGCTGGCGGGACCCGCGTCGGGCAAACCCGGGGGGCCACTCGGCCAAATTGCGGTCAGGCCCAAAGAGCCCTGACCGAGTCGCAACAGCTTACGGCCCCCCGGCCATGCCCGACCCCACCACCGGCAGGACCCCGCCCAAAGCTTCCCGCCACCTCGTGTGCCCGCCCGGCCGGCGGTCGGGCCAGGCCACGAGCCGGACCGGCCCGCACCTCGACGAACCCGCAGGTTGCACGGTCAGCAGGCAAAGAGTTACCGAACCTACATCCGCGCAACCATTGCGCGGACTACACCTACTACGTGTCGAACGGCACGTTCTCCTGGACCCACTCCCTGTACCGGATCGGCGCGTGAGGGGCGACATGAGCAGCATGCAGAGGGCCGCGCTGGTC
Source organism: Kitasatospora sp. NPDC004723 (assembly GCF_040609255.1). Taxonomy (NCBI): domain Bacteria; kingdom Bacillati; phylum Actinomycetota; class Actinomycetes; order Kitasatosporales; family Streptomycetaceae; genus Kitasatospora; species Kitasatospora sp. NPDC004723. The sequence goes on from NZ_JBEXJT010000031.1 coordinate 5,345, forward strand.
CGCGGCGCGGCGGCCGTCCTGCTCGCCGCCGGTCTGGGTCTGGCGCTCGCGCCGGCCGCGTCCGCCGCAGGGCCGGCCGGTGCGGTCGGCGGGTCCGGTGGCGCCGGGGTGCCCGAGCCGGTGCCGGCCGCGGAGCTGGCCGAGGCCCGCGGCGCGGTGCAGAACCCGGCCGTGCTCGACCAGGTGGGCCGCTTCTTCGCCCGCGAGGGCCTCCCGCCGACCGGCAGGCTCGCCCCGGGGGCGGCCGAGGAGGCGGCGCCCGCCGCCACCGCACCCCGGCTGGCCGGGGACACCGTGCCGGTGTACACGCTGGACGCCGCCTTCGTGTCCGGCACGCCGGGCGCCCCGGTGGCCCGGGCCGAGTTCACCGCGAGCCGGGTGGTGGCCGCCGACGGCCGGGTCGCCTCGGTCTGGACGGTGAAGCAGGGCGGCGGCTGGCGGGTCGTCAACATCGCCACCGGCGGCGACGAGGGCGACTACGCGCAGCGGGCGGCGGAGGGCGGCGGCGGAACGGCGTTCCGCGAGCCGCAGATCAACGCCTGGTATGTGCTGCGCGACGGCCGGGTGCTGCCGCTGGACGACGAGGCGCGCCGTTCGGTGGGCGAGGCCGGGGTGAGCCTGGCCGCGTACCAGGGTCTGGTCCGGCAGCGGTACGGCGACAAGCTGCCCGGCTCGGCGTACGACCGGGCGGGCCGGGGCGGCGGCTACGAGCCCGCCGCCGAGCGGACGGCGGGCGGTACGGCGCTGCCGGCCGTGACGGCGGCCGCGGCCCTGGGCGCCACCGCGCTCGCGGGCGCGGGCGTGGCCCTGCGTCGGCGGACGGCCCTGCGGAACGGGTAGCCCGCGGACGTCGGAGCGCGGACGTCGGAGCGCGGACGACGGAGAACGCGCGGCGGACGGCGGGGCCCCGGGCCCCGCCGTCCGCCGCGCCCTACAGGCCGGCGAAGCCGTTCTCCAGGACGGCGAAGGTGCGGTCGACCAGGTCGGCGATGTCCTCGGCGCCCTCGGACTCGGCCCACTGCAGCACCGTCTCCGTCGTGGCCGCGGCGAGCGCGGTGGCGGCGATCCGCATCGTGAAGGTCGGCTCCGGGACGCCGGCCCGCCGGGTCAGGACGGTGAGGTAGAGCTGTCGCGGGTCGTTGGCGCTGTCCATCATCCGGGCGCGCAGCGCCGGGACGTCCCTGACCAGCCGCATCCGGACGAGCAGTTCCTCGCGCTCGTGCTCCAGCAGGTGCCGGATCATGCCGATGACGGCCTCCCGGCAGGAACGCAGAAACGGTTCGTCGGAAGGTCGGGCGAGCAGCGCCTCGATCATCGCCGGGTCGTACTCGTCGGTGAGGACGAGGTCCTCCTTGGTGGCGAAGTACCGGAAGAAGGTGGACGGGGAGATCTCGGCGGCGGCCGCGATCTGGTCCACCGTGGTGTTCTCGTACCCCTGTTCGGCGATCAGCCGGTACGCCTCGCGGCGGATGGTCTGGCGGGTCTTCAGCTTCTTCCGCTCGCGCAGCGACAGCGGCGCCTCCAGCATCACCTGGATCGGGTTGCCCGGTGCCGCCGGAGGTGCCGTCGCCGGCCGCGTTGCGTTCATGTCTTCGATTATCCGTGATCGGTCGCGGGCACCGGGCCGGTCTCCGGGACAGGAGGCCCGGCGGGCCCGGCCGGTTCGACGGCGGGCATCCGCACCGCGACCAGCACCGCCGACAGCACCGCGATCGCCCCGGAGACCAGCAGCACCACCGTCATCCCGTGCACATAGGCGCCGTGCGCGGAGGCGGCGAGCGCCGGGTCGCCGGCCGCGGCGGCGACCGCGTCGGCCGCGACCACCGACCGGCCGGCCTGGTCGGCCGCGCCAGCCGCCAGCCCGCCGGTGTCCAGCGCGCCCCGGTAGACGTTGGCGAGCAGGCTGCCGAAGACGGCCACCCCGATCGCCCCGCCGACCTGGCGGAAGGTCTGCAGCAGCCCGGAGCCGACCCCGGCCCGGGCGGGCGGCAGCGTGAGCAGCGCGGTGGCCTGCGCGGTGATCAGGGACAGGCCCATGCCGACCCCGAGCAGGGTGAGCCAGCCGGCGGCGAGGGCGTAGCCGTCGGAGACCTCCGTCCGGCTGCCGATGAGCAGGGCCGCGGCCAGCAGGGCCAGCCCCAGCACGATCACCGTCCGGGGGCTGCTGCGGGCGACCAGCTTGTCGCTGAGCCGGGCGGCCACCATCAGGCCGAGCATCATCGGCATCAGCCGCAGTCCGGTGCCGAAGGCGTCCGCGCCGAGCACGCTCTGGAAGTACAGCGGGAGCACGAAGAAGGCGCCGAACAGGACCAGCGAGACCAGCGTCGCGGCCACCGTCGACCAGCGGAAGGCGGCGTCGGCGAGCAGCGAGAGATCGAGCATCGGCGCCGACTGGCGCCGGCTGCGCAGGACCAGCAGGGTGAGCGCGACCAGCGCGCCGCCGACGGTGCCGAGCACCAGCGGGTCCGCCCAGCCGCGCTCGGGGCTCTCGATGATGCCGTAGGTGAGCGCGGCCAGTCCGCCGGCGCCGAGCAGGGTGGCGGGCACGTCGATCGGGGGCGCGATGGGGTTGCGGGTCTCCGGCAGCAGGAGGACGCAGGCGGCGATGCCGATGGCCACCAGCGGCAGGTTGATCACGAAGATCGCGCCCCACCAGTAGTGCTGGAGGATGAAACCGCCGATCAGCGGGCCGAGCGGGGTGCCGACGGCCAGCGAGGCGGCCAGGATCGCGGTGGCGCGCCGCTGCTCGCCGGGCGGGAAGAGGCCGGGGATCACCGCCATCGACATCGGCATCACCAGCGCGCCGGCCAGGCCCATCGCGGCGCGGGCGGCGATCAGCGTGGCCGGGCTGTCGGCCAGCATGCCGACCGCCGAGGCCAGGCCGAACAGGGCGAGGCCCAGGGTGAGCGTGAAGCGGCGGCCGAAGCGGTCGCCGATCAGCCCGGCGGGGAGCATCACGGCGGCGAAGACCACGGTGTAGGAGTCGACGATCCACTGCTGCTGCCCGGTGGTGGCCCCGAGCTGCGAGGCCAGCGTGGGCAGGGCGACGTTCAGCACCGTCATGTCGAGGCTGATCACCAGGACGCTCAGCGCGACCGCGACGAGCGCGAGCCAGCGCCGTGGGTCCGGGCCGGGCGGGGCCGCCCGGTCCTCGGCGGACGCCGGGGACGCGGTGGGCTCGACGGGCGGAGTTGGCACGGGAAAACCTCCGGGGCCGGCAAAGGGAGTCTCTGTCAAATGACAGTAACTCTCAAAAGATGGCCGCCGTCAATGTCCGGAAGGCGTCAGCTTCGGTCACGCTCCGTGATGTGTCCTGGAAGTGCTCGTTCCGCACGGGGAATTGACGCAACGTTGATCTGTCGTTCGCCGCTTTCCGGCGGCTGCGAGTGACTGTCGGTAGATACGATGTGGCCGTCGGTCAGTGCGGATCGGCGCGTGCCGAGAGCGGAGAAGGGGTGGGGCGGCAGGGGCCGACCACGAGCCCGGCGCAGGAAGGAGAAGCCGTCATGGCCGTTCGGGAGTCGGGTGCCCAGATCTGGGGCGCTGCGGCGGTGGTGGGCTCGGCGCTGGCCGTGGTCGCGGCCTACCTGATCCACGGTGCCGCACTGGTGCTGGTGGTCGCCGGGGTCGAGGTACTGCTGCTGATGGTCTACGTGGGGCGGCGCTGGCAGCTGCTCCATCGGGCGCCCGAGCCGGACCGCCGGTCGTCTCCGCGCGGGCAGCGCCCGCCCGCCGGCAGGGTGGACGCGGCGCACTGCGAGCGCTGCCGCCGGGCCCGGGAGGCGATCGACGCGCGCCAGGCCGGGCGGCCGGTCCACGTCCCGCACACCCACGAGCGCCTCGACCGGCCGCGCGAGCGCCGGCACGACGGGACCCACGAGCGGGCCGCGTACGACCGCACGCCGCACGACCGGGCGCACGAGCACCCGGTCCGGGAGTGGACGGCGGAACGGGCGGCCGTCCGGTCGCACGACCGGCCGACCGCCCGTCACGGGGCGCCGGGCTCAGCCGGCCGCGCTGTAGGCCACCAGTGAGACCCCGACGTACTGCGTGATGAAGGCCCCGAGGGTGAAGGCGTGGAACACCTCGTGGAAGCCGAACCAGCGGGGTGAGGGGTTCGGCCGCTTGAGCCCGTACACCACGCCGCCGATGCTGTAGAGCACGCCGCCGACGATCATCAGCACCAGGACCGCGACGCCGCCGGTGTGCAGGAAGTCCGGCAGGAAGAACGCGGCGGCCCAGCCCAGCGCGAGGTACACCGGCGTGTAGAGCCAGCGCGGCGCGCCGACCCAGAAGACCCGGAAGGCTATCCCCGCCAGCGCGCCGCCCCAGACCGCCCAGAGCAGCACCTGCCGGGCGGCGCCGTCCAGCAGCAGGATGGTGAACGGGGTGTAGGTGCCCGCGATGATCAGGAAGATGTTCGCGTGGTCCAGCCGGCGCAGGATCGCGTCGCCGCGCGGGCCCCAGTGGAAGCGGTGGTAGACCGCGCTGACCCCGAACAGCAGCCAGGCGCTGACGGAGTAGATCGCGCACGCGATCCTCGCGGGGCCCGGTTCGGCCAGGCAGATCAGTACGATCCCGGCGGCCACCGTGGCGGGGAACATTCCGGCGTGCAGCCAGCCGCGCCACTTCGGCTTGTGCTCGGCACGCCCCGTGCTCTCCAGGAGCTCAGCAGTCATGAGCGGCATGCTACCCGCTACCTACGGGTCCGTAGGTTACCCGGCCGTAGGAAGTGGCGCTCATCACGACTTGGACGTTTTGGAGCATTGGAAGGGGGGTTGATCGGCCTCCGGAGGTGCCGAAGGTGTTGTCCTACTGGCTGGTAATCATCCGTACTGTAGTAAAAGATGCGTCAACTCTGCCGATCTGCCGCGTTGGGGGCGGGGGTCCGGAGCTACGCTCGAAGCACCCTCAACCCCCGCTACGCCGTCTCCCCGCCGGGATGGCGTGAAACGGAGCGATCGTGTCGAACGAGAACTCGGCTGCTCTCAGCGCCGCGCCCACCCGCCACCAGCGCCTGCTGGCCTGGGTGAGCGAGATCGCGGAGCTCACCCAGCCGGACCGCGTCGAATGGTGCGACGGTTCCGAGGAGGAGTACCAGCGCCTCGCGGATCTGCTCGTCGCCCAGGGCACTTTCAAGAAGCTCAACGAGGAGAAGCGACCCAACTCCTACTACGCCGCCTCCGACCCCTCGGACGTGGCGCGCGTGGAGGACCGCACCTTCATCTGCTCCGAGCAGGAGAAGGACGCCGGCCCGACGAACCACTGGAAGGCTCCCGCCGAGATGCGCGAGATCTTCCAGGGCGAGCAGGGCCTGTTCCGCGGCGCCATGAAGGGCCGCACCATGTACGTCGTGCCGTTCTCGATGGGCCCGGTCGGCTCCCCGCTGGCCGCCTACGGCGTCGAGATCACCGACTCCGCCTACGTCGCCGTGTCGATGCGCGTGATGACCCGCATGGGCCGGGCCGTGCTCGACCAGCTCGGCGAGGACGGCGACTTCGTCAAGGCCGTGCACACCGTCGGCGCCCCGCTCGCCGAGGGCCAGGCGGACGTGCCGTGGCCGTGCAGCACCACCAAGTACATCTCGCACTTCCCGGAGAGCCGGGAGATCTGGTCCTTCGGCTCCGGCTACGGCGGCAACGCCCTGCTCGGCAAGAAGTGCTACGCGCTGCGCATCGCCTCGACCATGGCCCGTGACGAGGGCTGGCTGGCCGAGCACATGCTCATCCTGAAGCTCACCCCGCCGGCGGGCCCCGCGGGCGACTCGGAGCCCAAGTACGTCGCGGCGGCCTTCCCGTCCGCCTGCGGCAAGACCAACCTGGCGATGCTCCAGCCCACCGTCCCGGGCTGGAAGGTCGAGACGATCGGCGACGACATCGCCTGGATGCGCTTCGGCGCCGACGGCCGCCTGTACGCCATCAACCCCGAGGCGGGCTTCTTCGGTGTCGCCCCCGGCACCGGCGTGGACACCAACGCCAACGCGATCGAGACCCTCTGGGGCAACACCGTCTTCACCAACGTCGCGCTCACCGACGACGGTGACGTCTGGTGGGAGGGCCTCACCGACGAGAAGCCGGCCCACCTCACCGACTGGCGCGGCAACGACTGGACGCCGGAGTCCGGGACCCCGGCCGCCCACCCGAACGCCCGCTTCGCCGTCCCGGCCGCGCAGTGCCCGACCATCGCCCCCGAGTGGGAGGACCCGGCGGGCGTGCCGATCTCGGCGATCCTGTTCGGCGGCCGTCGCGCCACCGCCGTCCCGCTGGTGACGGAGTCCTTCAACTGGCAGCACGGTGTCTTCCTGGGCGCCAACATCGCCTCCGAGAAGACCGCTGCCGCCGAGGGCACCGTGGGCGAGCTGCGCCGCGACCCGTTCGCGATGCTGCCGTTCTGCGGCTACAACATGGGTGACTACTTCGCCCACTGGCTGAAGATCGGTGCCCAGGCGGACGCCGCCAAGCTGCCGAAGATCTACTACGTGAACTGGTTCCGCAAGAACGCCGACGGCCAGTTCGTCTGGCCGGGCTACGGCGAGAACAGCCGCGTGCTGAAGTGGGTCGTCGAGCGCCTGGAGGGCACCGGCGAGGGCGTCGAGACCCCGATCGGCGTGCTGCCGACCGTCGAGGGCTTCGACCTGGACGGCCTGGAGCTGGCGAAGGAGGACCTCGACCTGCTCTTCACCGTCGACGCCGACATCTGGCGTCAGGAGGCCGCGCTCGTCCCGGCCCACCTGGAGCTCTTCGGCGAGCACACGCCGACCGAGCTGTGGGACGAGTACCGAGACCTGGTCGCCCGCCTCGGCTGAGCCTGAGCCTCAGCAGGAGCGGTAGAGAGGCCGGTGCGCCGCACGAACCGCGCACCGGTCGGCGACAGGACGGCCGGAGCCCCGACGGACGATCTTTCCCCGACCAAGGAGATCGTCCGACCGGGACTCCGGCCGTAGCTTTTCCACCCGCCCGTCAGGGCTGGGTGTAGCCGCTCAGGAACATCCCGATCCGGGTGACCGCGTCGGTGATCTCCTCCGCGCGCGGCAGCGTGACCAGCCGGAAGTGGTCCGGCTCGGGCCAGTTGAAGCCGGTGCCCTGGACCAGCAGGATCCGCTCGGACCGCAGCAGGTCGAGCACCATCCGGGCGTCGTCCTTGATCTTGAACACCTTGGGGTCCAGCCGGGGGAAGGCGTACAGCGCGCCCTTCGGCTTCACGCAGCTGACCCCGGGGATCTCGTTGAGCAGCCGGAACGCGGCGTCCCGGGACTCCAGCAGCCGTCCGCCGGGCAGGATCAGGTCCTTGATCGACTGCCGCCCGCCGAGCGCCGCGGCCACCGCGTGCTGGGCCGGCATGTTGGCGCACAGCCGCATCGAGGCGAGCACGGTCAGGCCCTCGACGTAACTGCGGGCCCGGCTCCGGTCACCGGAGAGCACCATCCAGCCGGAGCGGAAGCCTGCCACCCGGTAGGCCTTGGACAGGCCGTTGAAGGTGACGCAGAAGAGGTCGGGCGCCAGGGTGGCCAGCGGGACGTGCTCGGCGTCGTCGTAGAGGATCTTGTCGTAGATCTCGTCCGCGTAGATCACCAGCCGGTGGCGGCGGGCGATCGCGGCCAGCCCCTCCAGCACCTCGCGCGGATAGACCGCGCCGGTCGGGTTGTTGGGGTTGATCACCACCAGCGCCCTGGTCCGGTCGGTGACCTTGGACTCGATGTCGGCGAGGTCCGGGTACCACTCCGACTGCTCGTCACAGCGGTAGTGGACAGCCGTGCCGCCGGCCAGCGAGACGGAGGCCGTCCACAGCGGGTAGTCCGGGGCCGGGACGAGCACCTCGTCGCCGTCGTCCAGCAGCGCGGTCATCGCCAGCTGGATCAGTTCGGAGACGCCGTTGCCGAGGAAGACGTCCTCGACCGTCAGGCCGTCCAGGCCGCGCTCCTCGTAGTGCATCACCACGGCGCGGCGCGCGGAGAGCAGTCCCTTGGAGTCCCCGTAGCCGTGCGCGGTGGAGAGGTTGCGCAGGATGTCCTGGAGGATCTCCGGCGGCGCTTCGAAGCCGAACAGCGCGGGATTGCCGGTATTGAGCTTCAGGATGCGGTGGCCCTGTTCCTCCAGCCGCATCGCCTCGTCGAGCACCGGACCGCGGATGTCGTAACAGACATTGGCGAGTTTGCTGGACTGGATGACCTGCATGCCTGCCTACTTTAGGGGTACGAACGGGCGGTCCGGCGCGTGTCGTGGGACACCCGTCGGACCGCCCGGACGCTGTCGTTCCGCGCCGCCTTCGATCAGGAGGCGGAGGCCTCAGCTCGCCTTCCAGATCAGCGGCTCGGTGTCCAGAACGCTGCCGAAGACGAGGAACTGCGGCGGGGTGCCGTCCGGAACGAGATAGACGGCACACTGCTGCTGGCTCTGGCCGTCGTTCAGCACGCCCGGCTGCTTGCCGGTGTCGCACTGCGGGATCGACTTCAGGATCGTCGGGGCGGGCAGGATGCCGCTCCCCGCGGGGTCGGTCTGCACCTTGAACCGCATCATGAAGTACTCGTCCTGCAGCGGGGTGCCGGTCCGGTTGGTGAAGTTGACCGTCACGTAATACGGGGTCATGCCCGCGGTGTCGGCCGGCTTGAACCGGTACGGCGCGATCTCGGCGGCGGTGCCCTTGACCACCGAGACCGGGGTGACGTCGGCCTTGGTCCTGCCCAGGTAACTGCCGGTGGCGGTGAGCGGCAGCGGGCTCTCGAAGGTGATCTTGCTCTTTCCGCCGCTCGTGCCGCCGATCGGGTTGCCGCTGGTCGCGGCGGTCGGCAGCGGGTTGGGGGCCGTCGCACCGCCGGCCGCGCCGCCCGCGCCGCCGGCCGGGGCGGAGGTCGGGGCGGACGCGGGCGCGGAGGTCGGGGCGGACGTCGCGGCGCCGGTGGGGGTGGCGGCCGGGGTGTCGGCGGCGGGCGGTGCCGTGGTCGGCGCCGCGGTCGGGGCGGCGACGACCGCCGGGTCGTCGTTCTCCGGGCCGCAGGCGGTCAGCGCCAGCGCCAGTACGGCGACCGGGGCCGCGGCGCGCAGAGTGCTCCGAAGCTTCGTCAAGGTGCGTCTCCCCCGTGGATGATGTGGTCGGTGCGGCACCCGGGTTGTGCGGTGCCGTGAGTGTCGGACGCGGACGGTGTCCGGCCGGTTCCGGGCAGGGTCCGGGCCGGTCGGCGGCGGGTCGGCGGCCGGACCGGGGCGAGGAGGGGGAGAGCCGTGATCGCGAGCGCGCTGGGAGCGGTACTGGCCGGTCTGCTGGTGGCGCCGGCCCTGCGCGGCCTGGTGGTGCGCTACGCCGTGCCGCAGGACGAACCGTGGTGCCTGGCCTGCCCGTCCTGCGGACGGGAGCTGCGCGGCCTGCCGCCCACCGGCCGGTGTCCGGGCTGCCGGACCGGGCTCGGCCCCGGCGCCTGGCTGGTGGAGGCGGTCACCGCCGCGGCCGCCGCCGCCGCACTCGCCGCCGCGCATCCGGCGGACGCGCTGCTGCTGCTCTGGCTGGCCGGGCCCGGCGTGGTGCTGGGCTTCACCGACGCCCGGGTGCACCGGCTGCCCTACCCGCTCACCTGGACGCTGGCGGCGGGCCTCGCGGTGCTGCTGCCGGTGGTGCAGCTGGCCGAGGGCGCCCCCGGCGTGCTGACGCGCTGCCTGCTGGTGGCGCTGGCCGCCGGGGTGCTGTTCGAAGTCCCGGTCCAGATGGGGCTGGTGGGCGGCGGGGACACCGTGCTGGCGCTCGGCCTCGGCGCGCTGCTCGGCCGCTACGGCTGGTCCGCCGCGTTCGCAGGCCTGGCGGCCTTCGTGCTGCTGGCCGGGCTCTGGTCGGTCGGCGTGCTGCTGGCCTCCCTGGTGCGCCGCCGTCCGGTGCGCGGCCGGGAGGTGCCGCTGGGCCCGTTCCTGCTGCTCGGCACCCTGCTGGCGGTGCTCGGGCACTCCTGAGGCGCTCCCGGCCCGAGGCGCGCACCGCCCGGGAAAGCGGACGGGCCCGCCGTACCGGTAGGTACGGCGGGCCCGGCGCCGACGCGCAGGCCCCACCCTCAAGGAGCGGCGCGCCGGGGGGAGTTACGGCATCTGGTGGACGAACGGGCCGACCGTGTTGGAGAAGGCGTTCCCGTTGACGGAGTCCCAGTTGGTGGACCAGGTCATCGCGCCCCGGATGGTCGGCCACTTGGCCGGCGGGACGAAGCTGCCGCAGTTCTTGCCGGTGGCGAGGCAGTCCAGCGCGTTGTTGACGACGCTCGGCGCGACGTAGCCGCCGCCGGCCGCCTTGGAGGAGGCGGGGACGCCGATGCCGACCTGGTCGGGCCGCAGACCGCCCTGGATCTGGGTGCAGATCTGCGAGGTGATGAAGTCGATGGTGCCCTGGGTGTAGACCTTGCCGTCGCAGCCGTTCATGCCGCCCGAGTTGTAGAACTGGGTGTTGACGACGGTCAGGATGTCCTTGGTGTTCAGCGCCAGCTGGAAGTAGGCGCCGGCGGTGGAGTACATCCCGATGGTCTCGGGGGCCATCGTCAGGACGAAGTTGGAACCGACCTTGGCCTGGAGGCTGTGCAGGGCGTTGCCCATGTGGGTCGGGTTGACCCCGTTCTCCAGGTCGATGTCGATGCCGTCGAAGCCGTAGTCCTTGATGACGGCGTAGGCGGTGTCGACGAAGGTCTGGGCGGCGGTGGCGTCGTTGACCGAGATGGCGCCGTTCTGGCCGCCGACCGAGATGATGACCTTCTTGCCGGCCGCCTGCTTGGCCTTCACGTCGGCGCGGAACTGGGCGTCGGTGTAGCCGCCGAGGCCGGCGGAGAGCTCCGGGTCCAGCTTGAAGGTGATGGCGCCCGCGCGGCTGGGGACGGCGTCGGCGAACGAGACCGCGATGATGTCGTACGCGCTCTGGACGTCGCTCAGCTTCTGGAGGTTGTTGCCCTTGTTGTCGAAGTTGTGCCAGTAGCCGGTGATCGCGTGCTTCGGCACACCGGTGTTCGGGTTGCCGGTGCTGGTCGCCGTGGGGGTCGGGGTGACCGTCTGGGTGGGCGTCGGCGTGACGGTCTGGGTCGGTGTGGCGGTGGCCGTCGGCGAGGCGGTCGCGGTCGGCGTGACCGTGGGGGTGACGGTCGGGGTGGGGGTGACCGTCGCGGTCGGGCTCGGGGTGGTGGGGCCGCCCGGGCCGCTCAGCACGACGTCGTCGGCGTAGAAGGCGCTCTGGCCGTACCAGCCGTGCAGGTAGACGGTGACGGTCTTGGCGCTCGCACCGGTGGTGAAGGTGGTGGAGAGCTGGTTCCAGCTGTTCTGGTTGGACCAGACGCTCGGGTCGGTGCCGCCGGTGCCCCGCGCGCCGAGGTAGGCGTACGGGCCCTGGACCCAGGCGCTCAGGGTGTAGCTGGTGTTGGGCAGCACGCTGATGGTCTGGGTGCACTCGGCGGTGTCCCCGGCGCTCGGGGTGGCCTGCAGCGCGCCCGAGCCCGAGTGGACCGGCGTGGTGACGGCGCTCGCGGCACCGGCGCAGACCCAGCCGCTCAGCGAGCCGTCGAAGCCGCCGTTGGTGACCAGGTTCCCGGCGGCCGCGTTGGCGCCGCCGGCGAAGAGGGCGAGGCCGGTGCCGGCCAGGGCGAGGGCGGTGGCGCCCGCGGCGAGGGCCGGGACGGGGCCGCGGCGGCGCTTGTGCGACACGGGCCGGTTCAGCGTACGGGCCATGGAGGTGCGCTCCTGTGGGGGAGGAGCGGCCGCCGCGGTGGGGGGCGCGGCGGCCGCGTGTGGGGGAGGGCATTGCGTCCGAAGTACTGCCTTGACGAGGGCGGGTCCGGTGTTCTGTTCCGCCCTGGGAACAAAAGCTGGACTAGACCATTGGGGGTCGTCAAGCATTGAACCGTCGGCTTACGGATTCCTTAAGGAATCGGAGACCGTTCCGTATCCGGCCGCCGGCCGTTCCCCGGAGCGTCCCCGGGACGTCGTGCCGGTGCGTTCAGGCCACCTCCGGCACGCCCGTCGCGACAGACTTCGCACAGGACCGTGACCCTCCCGCGACCTGCGGCTTTCCGTGCCACCACGACGCGGGAGTAGGCTGCGCCGGGGGTTCTGAAGCACCCGGTGAAGTGAGTACGGAGGGGCCGAAAAACCATGGGTCTGCGCGATGTCGTCGAACGCACGCCGGGTCTGCGCGTCCTGCTGGACGGGATGTACGGCCTCTACGGTCGCCGGGTGGAGGTGCACCTCGCCCGCACCCCGCACCACATCGGCGTGATCCTCGACGGCAACCGCCGCTGGGCCCGCGCGACCGGCGGCTCCACCGCCTACGGCCACCAGCGCGGCGCCGACAAGATCAGCGAGTTCCTCGGCTGGTGCGACGAGACGCACGTCAAGGTCGTCACCCTGTGGATGCTCTCCACCGACAACCTCGACCGCCCGGCCGACGAGCTGGTCCCGCTGCTCGGCATCATCGAGGACGCCGTCACCAACCTCGCCGCCGCCCGCCGCTGGCGGATCAACCCGGTCGGCGCCCTGGACCTGCTGCCGCAGCACACCTCGGACGTCCTGAAGCGGGCCGCCGAGGAGACCGCGGGCATCGAGGGCATCACCGTGAACGTGGCCGTCGGCTACGGCGGCCGGCACGAGATCGCCGACGCCGTCCGCTCACTGCTCCAGGAGCACGCCGGCCGGGGCACCTCGATCGAGGAACTGGCCGAGATCCTGGACGTCGAGCACATCGCCGAGCACCTCTACACCAAGGGCCAGCCCGACCCCGACCTGGTCATCCGCACCTCGGGGGAGCAGCGGCTCTCCGGCTTCCTGCTCTGGCAGAGCGCGCACAGCGAGTTCTACTTCTGCGAGGCGTACTGGCCGGCCTTCCGCAAGGTCGACTTCCTGCGGGCGCTGCGCGCCTTCGAGCAGCGCAACCGGCGGATGGGCCTCTGACCGGGGCGTACGGCGGTTCCGGGGGACCGGGCCGGCGCGGCGCGCCGGATTGACCACCGTAGGGGCTGGCTTACCCGGCGGCCGGGCGAGGCCAAACGTTCACCCGCAATGATCCGTCAGTTCGCCGACGGCGCGAATGCACCGCCCCCCGCCTGGGAATACTCCGATCAGACCGGCCCCGAGGCCACCGGGGCAGCGGGGGCCGGCTTGCCGCGGATGACGCAGGGTCATCCGCCCTGGAGGCCTAGTGGTCAGTTCCAAGAGCCGCCGGACACCAGACCGGCGCACGTACGTTCTCGACACCAGTGTGCTCCTGGCGGACCCGCTCGCCATGACCCGTTTCGAGGAGCACGAGGTCGTCCTCCCGGTGGTCGTGGTGACGGAGCTGGAGGCCAAGCGGCACCACCCGGAGCTGGGGTACTTCGCCCGGCAGGCGCTGCGACTGCTCGACGACTACCGGATCCGGTTCGGCCGCCTCGACGAGCCGATCCCGGTCGGGGAGCTCGGCGGCACCATCAGGGTGGAGCTCAACCACTCCGACCCGTCGATACTGCCGGCCGGCTACCGGGCCGGTGGCGGCGAGGCCGACACCCGGATCCTGGCGGTGGCCCGCAACCTGCAGGCCGAGGGGTACGACGTCACCGTCGTCTCCAAGGACCTCCCGCTGCGGATCAAGGCGTCCTCGGTCGGCCTGCTCGCCGAGGAGTACCGGGCCGAGCTGGCGATCACCTCCGGCTGGACGGGCATGTCCGAGCTGCACGTGCCCGCCGACGACGTGGACGCGCTGTTCGCGGCCGGCCACGACGCCGGGGTGGACGTCGAGGGCGCCGCCGAGCTGCCGGTGCACACCGGGCTCGTGCTCACCTCCGAGCGGGGCAGGGCGCTCGGCCGGGTGGCCGGGGACGGCCGGGTGCGGCTGGTGCGCGGGGAGCGCGAGGCGTTCGGCCTGCGCGGGCGCAGCGCCGAGCAGCGGGTGGCGCTGGACCTGCTGCTCGACCCGGAGGTCGGGATCGTCTCGCTGGGCGGCCGGGCCGGTACCGGCAAGTCCGCGCTGGCGCTGTGCGCCGGCCTGGAGGCGGTCCTCGAGCGGCAGCAGCACCGCAAGGTGATGGTCTTCCGGCCGCTGTACGCGGTCGGCGGGCAGGAGCTCGGCTACCTCCCGGGCACCGAGACGGAGAAGATGAGCCCCTGGGCCCAGGCGGTCTTCGACACCCTCTCGGCGGTCACCACCCCGGACGTGATCGAGGAGGTCATCTCCCGGGGCATGCTGGAGGTCCTGCCGCTCACCCACATCCGCGGGCGTTCCCTGCACGACGCCTTCGTGATCGTGGACGAGGCGCAGTCGCTGGAGCGCAACGTCCTGCTGACGGTGCTGTCCCGGATCGGCCAGGGCTCGCGGGTGGTGCTCACCCACGACGTGGCGCAGCGGGACAACCTCCGGGTCGGCCGGTACGACGGCGTGGTGGCGGTGGTGGAGAAGCTGAAGGGGCATCCGCTCTTCGCGCACATCACGCTGACCCGCTCGGAGCGTTCGCCGATCGCGGCGCTGGTGACGGAGATGCTGGAGGACGTCAACCCGTGATCCGCCGATGTCCGGCATTCCGGACATCAGTGGACAAAGGCGTCAATTCCTAGCACGGAGCCCGCTCCTGAGGGAGCGGGCTCCGCCCTTTTCATCACATCGAGTGGCCTGCGTTGGACGAACGCCGGTTCGGCGATTGTGACATCCGCCACGCAACGGGGAATTGCGTCGACAGGTCCCCGTGCGGCATGGTGAGGGTTCTGTCAGGCCCCGCGTACGGCATGGCAGGGCTTCCGGGAGACCGGGGGTCCGGCCCGGACGGTCCACCAACTCCGGTCGGTGGACGCACAATTGAAGACCGTGAGCCGTACGCCACCCGATCGCAACGCCCGGTCGCCTCACCTCGGCCGGACGCCGGGTCAGTCCCTCCCGTGACCAGCACCGTACGGAGGGCCGCGCCAAGGGGCATCTTGCGCCCGTACGGTCACGCGTGGGCGATGCTGGAAGGAATCCATGTGACTCGGATCTCGGTCCGGGGAGTTGCTGTCGCCTCCGCCACCGCCGTCACCGCTGTCGGTGCCGTGGTGGGAATGGCGTCGGGCAGCGAGGGCAAGACGACGCAGACGGTCGATGTCGCCGGCGCGACGCTGCTTGCCGAAGTCCCCTCCGGCGCCCAGGCGCAGACCATCAGCGACAACATCGGCACGCAGGCATCCGCCCAGCAGGCCGCCGCCGACGCCGCCGCCAAGGCCGCCGCCGAGCAGAAGGCGGCCGAGGAGGCCGCCCGCCAGCAGGCCGCCGCCGAGGCGCAGGCCAAGGCCGATGCCGCCGCCAAGGAGGCCGCCGACGCGGCCGCCAAGGCCGAGGCGGAGAAGGCCGCGAAGGCCGCCGAGGAGAAGCGCAAGGCCGACGAGGCCGCTGCCAACCGCTCCAAGGCCCGCTCGGCGATGGCCGCCACCGACAGCGCCGCGCCGTCCGCCCCGGCGGTCTCGGTCAGCCCCGGTTCGGTGCAGGAGCTGGCCCAGCAGATCATCGGCAACGACGCCCAGTTCCAGTGCTTCAGCCAGATCGTGAAGCGCGAGAGCGGCTGGAACTACACCGCCACCAACAAGAGCTCCGGCGCGTACGGCCTGGTCCAGGCGCTGCCCGGCTCCAAGATGGCTTCGGCGGGCGCCGACTGGCGCACCAACCCGGGCACCCAGATCAAGTGGGGTCTCGGCTACATGAACAGCCGTTACGGCAGCCCCTGCGGCGCCTGGTCGTTCTGGCAGTCGCACCACTGGTACTAGGAACACCCGGTACCGGGAACGCCGCCGCGGCCCCCGGTCACGCTTCGGCCGTGACCGGGGGCCGCGGCGTTCCCTGCCGCGGTGTCTCCCGCCGCGGTCTCTCCGACCCGTCGACGGGCCGCGCCGCCCGTGTCGCGCTGACCAGTGCGCCCGCGGGCGGTGCGGACCCGGGTGCGGACGCGGGGACGGGGAGGGGTCCTGGTAGCTCCCCGCGCCGGCCGGTCCGCCGACAGTTGGCTCTGGGTTCCCGACCGACTCCTCCCCGCCACCGGGTGCCTGAAACCACCCGGGACATGCTGTTTTGCCCCGGAATCGGCCCCGAAGATCCCGCACGGATCGCACCCGCGGAGCGGACTCACCACGCCCCGGCCGGGTAGCGTCTCCCTGACGGCCGTGGCGGGACCCACGGCGTGCCGCCGCACCGGGCGGCTCCGGCGGGGAGAAGTGGTAGCGAGCATGGCGCGGGGCGGAAAGGCCTTCAAGGCCGTGGCCAAGGGCATGGCCGTGGCGGCGAGCGCGGCGGCCGTGATCGAGCGACGCCGACGGGCCGCGATGGCGGCCGACTTCCACGAACCGCCGCTCGCCCCGGTGCCGCCGCCGTCCGACCCGCTGCCGTCCGACCCGGTGCCGGGGCCACGGACCGAGGCCGCTCCGGCGGCGCCCGCCGTCCCCGCTCCCGCTCCCGCTCCCGCGCCGGCCCCCTCGTCCCCTCCGGTTTCCTCCCACGGGCACTTCGGCCGGCCCGCCACCCCCGCCGAGGCGGTGCCGTGGGGCCTGCGGGTCGCCGCCGAGTCCACCTGGCGGCTGCTGCTGCTCGGCGCCGCGCTGTACGTCGTCTTCTACATCGTCGACATGCTGCGGCTGGTCGCCTTCGCGGTGCTCGCCTCGCTGCTGATCTCCGCGCTGCTGGAGCCCACCGTCTCCTGGCTGCGCCGCCACGGCGTCCCGCGCTCGCTGGCCGCCGGCGGGGTGTTCATGAGCGGACTGGCCGGCATCGGGCTGGTCGGCTGGTTCGTGGTCTGGCAGGTGACCACCAACCTGGAGACCGTCACCAGCAAGGTCAAGGCCGGTGTCGACCAGCTGCGGGACTGGCTGATCACCGGGCCGCTGCACCTGACCGAGCAGCAGATCACCGACTTCGCCAACCAGATCACCAAGGCGATCAGCACCAACACCGAGCAGATCACCTCGGCCAGCATCACCGGCGCGCAGATCGCCGTCGAGGTGCTGACCGCCGTCCTGCTCGCCTTCTTCACCACCTTCTTCCTGCTCTACGACGGCGAGCGGATCTGGAACTGGGCGCTGCGCGGCCTGCCCCGGCACTCCCGCTACGCGATGGCCGGCGCCGGCCCGAAGGCCTGGGCCACGCTCACCGCCTACGTCCGCGGCACCGTCTGCGTGGCCTTCATCGACGCGGTCTGCATCGGCACCGGTATCCAGCTGCTCGGCGTGCCGATGGCGCTGCCGCTCGCCGTGATCATCTTCCTGGGCGCCTTCGTCCCGCTGGTCGGCGCGCTGGTCACCGGGACGGTCGCGGTGCTGATCGCGCTGGTCACCACGACGCCGTGGACGGCGCTGATGGTGCTGGTGGTCCTGATCGCCGTCCAGCAGATCGAGGGCCATGTGCTCCAGCCGCTGATCCTCGGCCGCGCCGTGCGCGTCCACCCGCTCGGCGTCGTCCTCGGCGTGGCCGCCGGCTCCATCATCGGCGGCATCGGCGGCGCCATCGTCGCCGTCCCCCTGATCGCCGTCACCAACACCGTGGTCACCCACCTCCGCCGCCGCAACGAGGCCGGCCAGGCCGTCTTCACCGCCCTCGAAGCCGCCCGCGAAGCCGCTACCCGCCCCCCGACCCCCTGACCCGCGTGGACGGGCCCCTCTCCGGGGCCCGTCCACGGTCGTCCGGTCAGCGTGCGGCGAGTACCGCACCCCAGATCAACGCACCCATGCAGCCGATCAGCGCGCCGTTCGCCACCAGCGCCGACTTGGTCATCCGCGCCCACCGCCGGGCCGGCGTCACGGCCAGCAGCACCCAACTCAACAGGCCGCCCGCCGCCGGCCCGACCAGCGGCAGCAGAACCACCCGCGCGGCCCGGTCCAACCTCCAGTCCTCGTCCAGCCCGAACAGCGAGAGGAGCGAGGCGATCGTGACCCACCCGGCCACGGCGAGTCCGACCAGCACCCAATAGACCACGGCGAGCCTCGCCCACCCGCTCCCGGCGCGGGCGGTCCGTCGGTGAGGCCCGCCGAGGCGGGCCGGGTGCGGAGGCGGAACGGGCCTCTCATCGGACCGATTCACCGACCGCCCACCCTCCGCACCTGGTCCGCATGCCCACTGACGACTGCCCCGATCTCGGCTGCTGTGCGTCCGGCTGCCTGTAGTTCCTCAGGTCGTACCTGGAACCCTGCGTTCCCCCCTGCGCCGGGCATGTGGTCCTTCCTCTCCTCCGGAAAGTGTGTTCGGTCCGGTTCGGACTGTAGTCGGGGAGGGCGGCGGATGTGGGGGAATGCCGGTACGCGAACGGGCCCCTCGCCGGGACTCGGGGGGAGTCCGGGGGAGGGGCCCGTTCGGGGTGGTGCGGGTCAGGCGGTGACGGTCGCGAGGGCGGCCTCGGAGTCGAGGACACCGGCGACGGCCTGGAGGACCGCGGCGATCTTCATCGAGGCCTGGACGACCTCGCGGTCGACGCCGGCCTTGCGCAGGACGGCCTCGTGGGAGTCGAGGCACTGACCGCAGCCGTTGATCGCGGAGACCGCGAAGCACCAGAGCTCGAAGTCGACCTTCTCGACGCCCGGAGTGCCGATGATGTTCATCCGCAGACCGGCCCGCATGCTGCTGTACTCCTTGTCGGAGAGCAGGTGCAGCGTCCGGTAGTAGACGTTGTTCATCCCCATGACCGCGGCCGCGCCCTTGGCGGCGTTGTACGCCTCCGGGGAGAGGTTGGCCTTGGCCTCCGGCTCCAGCTCGCGCAGGACGGCGGGGCTGCGGGTGGCCATCGCGCAGGCGAGGACGGTGCCCCACAGCTGCTGGGCGGGGAGGTCGGAGTTGCCGATGACCGAGCCCAGGTTGAGCTTGAGGTCCTTGGCGTAGTCCGGGAGGGCGGACTTCAGGTCGTCGAGGGCCATGGGTCAGCCCGCCAGGAGGGCCTGGGCGTCGAGGGTGTCCTCGCCCTTGTTCCAGTTGCACGGGCACAGCTCGTCGGTCTGCAGGGCGTCCAGCACCCGCAGGACCTCCTTCGGGTTACGGCCGACGGAGCCGGCGGTCACCATGACGAACTGGACCTCGTTGTTCGGGTCGACGATGAAGACGGCGCGCTGGGCGGTGCCGTCCGCGTTCTCGATGCCGCAGGCGCGCATCAGGTCGTGCTTGATGTCGGCCAGCATCGGGAACGGCAGGTCGTTGAGGTCCTTGTGGTCCTTGCGCCAGGCGTGGTGCACGAACTCCGAGTCGCCGGAGACGCCGAGGATCTGGGCGTCGCGGTCGGCGAACTCCTCGTTCAGCTTGCCGAACGCGGCGATCTCGGTCGGACACACGAAGGTGAAGTCCATCGGCCAGAAGAAGACGACCTTCCAGCCCTTCTGGTCCTCCGAGGTGTAGTCCTTGAACTCCAGCTTGTCGGCGGACGGGCCTTCCACGCCCTTGAGGTTGTAAGCCGGGAACTGGTCACCGATCGTCAGCACGTTAGCTTCTCCTGTGAGGGGTGGGGAGTTTGTCCGGTTTGCGGAACGGGTTCCACCATTCCACATCGTGGACTGATCAGGGAAATAGCTACACTCGATGTGTCTGATCGGAGAGAGTTATCAACGGCCCCGTACCCCCCTCCCGCCCCGCCCGTCACAGGGCTCCCGCCCGCAAACCCGGGGCGACTGTGGCGAACGCCACCCCACGCAGTCCCCGGACACCCACGGTCGCCCAGCTCAGGGCCTTCGTGGCGGTGGCCGAGCACCGGCACTTCCGGGAGGCCGCCGCGGCCACCGGGACGAGCCAGCCGGCGCTCTCCGGGGCGGTCGCGGCGCTGGAGGAGTCGCTGGGCGCGCAGCTCGTCGAGCGTACGACGCGACGGGTGATGATCACTCCACTGGGGGAGCGCGTACTGGAGCACTCGCGCCGGGTGCTCGCCTCCCTGCAGGCGCTGACCGAGGAGGTGGAGGCCGCCCGCCGTCCGTTCACCGGGCCGCTGCACCTGGGCGTGATCCCGACCGTCGCGCCCTATCTGCTGCCGACCGTGCTGCGGCTGGTCCGCGACCGCTACCCGGAGCTGGAGCTGCACGTCCACGAGGAGCGGACGCCCTCGCTGCTGGAGGGGCTGGCCGCCGGGCGGCTGGACGTGCTGCTGCTGGCGCTGCCGGCCGGCGGGAGCGCGCCGACCCGGGACATCCCGCTGTTCGACGAGGACTTCGTCCTGGTCACGCCGCCCGACCACGAGCTGGCCGGCCGGGCCGACGTGCCGCGCGACGTGCTGCTCGACCTGGACGTGCTGCTGCTGGAGGAGGGCCACTGCCTGCGCGACCAGGCCCTCGACATCTGCCGCGAGGTCGGCGCCGACCAGGCCGGCTCCACCACCCGGGCGGCCGGCCTGTCGACCCTGGTGCAGCTGGTGGCCGGCGGTCTGGGGGTGACCCTGCTGCCCGCCACGGCGCTGGACGTGGAGGCGGGCCGCGCCGACCGGCTGGCCGCCGTCCGCTTCGCCGCGCCCGCCCCGGGCCGCCGGATCGGCCTCGCCACCCGGCCGGGCTCGGCCCGCAGCGCCGAGTACGACCGCTTCGCCGTCACGCTGCGCGAGGTGCTGGCCGAGCTGCCGGTCCGGATCGTCGAGCCGTAGGGCGCGTCCTCAGACCCCGGCGGGGGCGCCGAGGCAGAGGCCGACCGTGGTGGCGACCAGCAGGTCGAGCGCCCGGCGGGACTCCTCCTCGGGGTCCTCGCCGGCGGCCTTGAGGACCAGGTAGCGGTCGGTCAGTCCGTTGAAGCCGGCCAGGAAGTACACCGCGATCTCCTGCGCGGGCAGCGTCAGCGGCTGCTCGTGGGCGGCGGCGAGCCCGGTGAGGAGCTCGGCGGCGGTGGCCTCGATCTCGTGCTGGACCGCCCGCATGATCTCCTGCAGGTCCAGGTCGCGCAGCGCCATCGCGGAGAATTCGGTGATCAGCGCACACCTGCCGCGCTCGCCGACGGCGCTGTCCCACAGGGCGTGGACCATCGTGCGGACCTGCTCGCCGAACGGGCCCTCGTCCGGCGCGGACGCCCGCACCTGGCCGATGAAGTCGGCGGTCAGCTGCTCGACGACGGCCCGGTAGAGGTCCTTCTTGGTGCCGAAGGTGTAGTGCACCGTCGCCTGCGCCACGCCCAGCTCGGCCGCGATGGCGCGGGTGCTGCCGGCGGCCACGCCCTCGCGGGCCATCAGGTCGATGGCGGCCTGGATGAGTTGGGGGCGCCGTTCGGCGGCCGGGACATGAGCCATTGGGCCAGGGTATCGCCATGTTCGCGCAACCAGATCGATCGATTGCGTCACACGCTCTCGTCGATTGACTTTGTCACATGACTAAGTTGCGCGTACGGTGGTGCGGACGACTGGGCGACGAGCCCGGAACGACCCGACCCGAAGGTGACGCATGGCCACCTACCTGTACCGCCTGGGCCGCCGCTGCTTCCGCCGCAGGCGTACCGTGCTCGCCGTCTGGCTGGCCCTGCTGATCGCCGTCGGCGGCGCGGCGGCGGCCTTCGGCGGCTCGACCTCCGAGGAGTTCAAGGTCCCCGGCACCGAGGCCCAGGCGACCCTGGACCGGATCAAGGGCACCTTCCCCGAGCAGGGCCACGGCTCCGCCCAGGTGGTCTTCGCCACCGAGGCGCCCGGCGGCATCGCCGCCCCCGAGACCGCCAGGGCGGTGGGCGAGGCGGTCACCCGGATCGCCGCCGTCCCGGGCGTCGCGGGCGTCCCCGACCCGTACGCCACCGGCGCGCTGTCCCCGGACGGCAAGGTGGCGCTGGGCCTGGTCTCCTTCGACGGCAAGCTCGGCGACATCACCGACCAGCAGCGCGACGCCGTCCGGGCGGCGGCCGACCCGGCCCGCGCGGCCGGGGTCACGGTCGCCTTCGGCGGCGACGCCTACAACAAGATGGCCCAGGTCGACGGCGGCGAGGCGATCGGACTCGTGGTGGCCGGGCTGGTCCTGGTGATCACCCTGGGCTCGCTGGTCGCGGCCGGGCTCCCGTTGGCCACCGCCCTGATCGGGGTCGGCGTCGCGATGGCCGGCGTGTTCACGGTGGCGGGCTCGTTCGAGATCATCTCCACCGCGCCGGTGCTGGCGCTGATGGTGGGCCTCGCGGTCGGCATCGACTACGCCCTGTTCATCCTCTCCCGGCACCGCCGCCACCTCGCCGAGGGGCTGGAGCCGGAGGAGGCCGCCGCCCGCGCCAACGCGACCGCCGGCAGCGCCGTGGTCTTCGCCGGGCTCACCGTCGTGGTCGCCCTGGCCGGCCTGGCCGTCGCCGGGGTGCCCTTCCTGACCGTGATGGGCCTGGCCGCCTCCGGCGCGGTCGTCATCGCGGTGCTCGTCGCGATCACCCTGCTGCCCGCCCTGCTCGGCTTCGCCGGCCGCGGCATCGACCGGCTGCCGGTCTGGCGGGGCGCGCTGCGGAGCGCCGGGCGCACGACGCTGGGCGAGCGCTGGGCGGGCTTCGTGGTGCGCCGCCCGCTCGCCGTCCTGCTGGCCGGCCTGGCCGCGCTGGTCGCGCTCGCCGTGCCCGCCGCGAGCCTCACCCTCGGCCTGCCCGGCGGCGGCTCGCAGGCCAAGGGCACCGACGCCCGCACCGCGTACGACCTGGTCGACCGCAGCTTCGGCCCCGGCTTCAACGCCCCGCTGGTGGTCGTGGTCGACGCCGCGGACGCCGCGCAGCCGGAGCAGGCGGTGCAGGGTGTGGCGGGCCGGCTCGCCGCCCTGCCCGGCGTGCAGACACTGCTCCCGCCGCAGCTCGACCAGCCGAGCCGCACCGCGCTCGTCCCGGTGATCCCGAAGACCGGCCCGGACCACGCCGACACCCGGCAGCTGGTCACCGACATCCGCGAGCAGCGGGACGCGATCCAGGCCGGGACCGGCGCGCGGATCGACGTCACCGGCACCACCGCCGCCAACATCGACGTCTCCGCCAAGCTCTCCGACGCGCTGCCGCCGTTCGTCGCGGTGATCGCGGGCATCGCGCTGGTGCTGCTGGCGCTGGCCTTCCGCTCGATCCTGGTGCCGCTGAAGGCGGTCGCGGGCTTCCTGCTCTCCATCACGGCCTCGCTCGGCGCCGTCGTCGCGGTCTACCAGTGGGGCTGGCTGGACGGCCTGATCGACGTGCCGAAGGTCGGCCCGGTGGTCAGCTTCGTGCCGATCCTGCTGATCGGCGTGCTGTTCGGGCTGGCGATGGACTACGAGCTGTTCCTGGTCTCCGGGATGAAGGAGCAGTACGTGCACGGCGCGGCACCGCGCGAGGCGGTGGTGGCCGGGGTGAAGAACGGCGCCCGGGTGGTCACCGCGGCCGCCCTGATCATGATCGCGGTCTTCGGCTCGTTCGTCTTCGGCCACGACCCGATCGTCCAGCCGATCGGCTTCGCGCTCGCGGTGGGCGTGCTGGTGGACGCCTTCGTGGTGCGGATGGCCCTGGTGCCGGCCGCGATGACGCTGTTCGGCCGGGCCGCCTGGTGGTTCCCGAGGAGCCTGGACCGGGTGGTGCCGCGGGTCGACATGGAGGGCGAGCAGCTGATGGCCCGGCTGGAGTCCACCGGGAGCGGCGCCGCCCGGGACGTGAAGGAGCCCGAGCGGGTCTGACGCCACCGCGAGGGGCCGCCCCGGCGAACCGCGCCGGGGCGGCCCCTTCGCACGTCACGGCAGGCGCTGTTCGAACCAGACCACCTTGCCCGTGCCCAGCCGGGTCGCGCCCCAGCGCTCGGCGCACCGGGCCACTATCTGCAGGCCCCGCCCGCGCTCGTCCTCCGGCCCGGTCCGCCGCGGCCGGGGCAGCAGCGGGCTGTCGTCGCCGACCTCGCAGCGCAGCCGGGTGGTGCGGACCAGGCTCAGGGTCACCGGGCGGGTGGCGTGCTGGACGGCGTTGGTGACCAGCTCGCTGACCATCAGCTCGGTCGCCTCGGTCAGCTCCTCCAGCCCCCAGCGGCGCAGGGTGTGCGCGGCCAGCCGGCGCGCCCGCCCGGGCGTCTCGTTGCGCGGCTGGAGGTACCAGTGCGCGACGTCCCCGGCCGGGATGCCGTCGAAGCAGGCGGCCAGCAGCGCGATGTCGTCGCCGCGGTCGCCGGGCGGCAGGATCCTCAGCGCCTCCTGGCAGAGGTGCTCGGGTGCGTGCCGCTGGGCGCCGGCGAGCCGGGCGCGGAGCAGTTCGAGGCCGTCGCTGAGCGGCCGGTTGCGGGTCTCCACCAGACCGTCGGTGAACAGCAGCAGGGCCGAACCGGGCGGGGCGGGCAGTTCGACGGAGGAGAAGTCCACCCCGCCGACGCCGATCGGCGCGCCGGCCTCCAGGTCGAGCAGCTCGGCCGCGCCGTCCGGCCGGACGAGCACCGGCGGCACGTGCCCGGCGTTGGCGAGCACCACCCGGTTGGCGATCGGGTCGTAGACGGCGTAGACGCAGGTCGCCAGGTGCTGCTCGCGGCCGAGCCGCTGGGCCTGCTCGTCCAGGTGGTAGAGCACCTCGTGCGGCGGCAGGTCGAGCGCGGCCAGGGTCTGCGCGCTGGTGCGCAGCTGGCCCATGATGGCTGCCGAGGTCAGCGAGTGGCCCATCACGTCGCCGACGATCAGTGCCACCCGGTTGCCAGGCAGCGGCACGGCGTCGTACCAGTCGCCGCCGACCTGGGCGCCGCGCTCGCCGGGCAGGTAGCGCTGGGCGAGCCGGACGCCGTGCGGCTGGGGCAGGCGCAGCGGCAGCATGCTGCGCTGGAGCTCGTTGGCTATCTCCCATTCGCGGGCGTAGCGCAGCGCGGTGTCGACGGCCAGCCCGGCCTGGGTGGCGAGGTGGGTGGCGGTGGCGGTGTCGGTGGCGTCGAAGCCGGGCCGGCCGCTCTTGGCGGACGGGCGCCGGATCAGCACCAGCAGTCCGAGCACGGTCTTGCGCCCGCGCAGCGGCAGGGCGAGCACGGAGGTCCCGGGGCTGAGCCGGGCCAGGCCGCGGGCACCGTACAGCTCGCGCAGCAGCTCGGTGGTGCGGGCGCTGCCGCTGTCCTCGGCGGCGCCGAGCACGACCGGTTCGGCGGGGCGGCGGCTGAGCAGGGTGTGGGCGAGCGCGCCGCCGCGGGTGACCGGGGTGGCGGGGCCGGGGTCGGCGGTGGAGCGGGCGCCGTACCGGCTGCCGTAGCGGTCGCGGCGGTCGTCGCCGGCCGGGCGGCCGCGCCGGCCCAGCCGGGTGCCCTGGCTGTGGTGGATCCGCAGCTGCTCGGGGAAGCCGGGCTCGCGCTCGACGTTGGGCAGCGGGTCGCGCAGGTGGACGACGGCGGCGTCGGCGAGGGCGGGGACGAGCACCCGGCCGGCGTTGCGCAGGGTGGCGGCCAGGTCGAGCGCGCTGTTGATCCGCCGGGTCGCGGAGTCGAGGTAGGCCAGGCGTTCGGGGACGTGCTCCGGGGGTGACGACGGGCGGCGCGGGGTCGGCAGGGCAGGCGGCTGTCCGGCCTCGGGTTTGAGCTGGTCGCGCACGGGTGCCTGTCCTGGGATCGGTACGGTCTGTGGTCTGTCGGGGGACTGCCGGGAACTGCCTGGGCCTGCCTGGAACTGCCTGGGCCTGCGGTCCGGCCCGTCAGCCGGTCCGCCGGCAGCGGAGGAAGAGCTGCTCCTCCGGCGGCAACGAGGTGCTGGCGGGCGCGTACGGGCGGCCCTCCTGCTCCTCGACCACGAACCCGGCGGCCAGCAGGACCCGTTCGAGATCCTCGCGCAGGTACCCGCTGATCCGCAGCTCCCGGCCGAGGAACGGCAGGGGAACGTGATCGAGGTCCGCCTCGACCATACCGAGCGCCAGCAGCCCGCCGGGCCGCAGCAGGGTGTGCAACCGGCCCAGCACGGTGGGGATCTCGTCCTGGGGGAGCAGGATCAGCGAGAAGAAGGCGGTGACCGCGTCGAAGGTGCCCCGCCCGGCGGGGCCGAGCCGCGGCAGGTTCCAGGCGGAGGCGGCGCGCTCGGTGGCGAGGTCGTACATGTCGATGCGGTGCAGGGCGGGCGGGTGCGGCCCCGGGTGACGGGCCTGCCGGGCCAGGGTCAGCATGACGTCGGAGAGGTCGATCCCGGTGACCCGCATCCCGGCCTCGGTCAGCTGGCGGACGGTCGGCTCGCCGTTGCCGCAGCCGACGTCCAGCACCGCGGCGCCGGGCTCCAGCCCGGCCAGCAGCCGGCGCCCGCAGGCCAGCTGGCCGTCCTTCGAGGGGAACGCCTCCGCGTAGCCGGTGCCGATGGTGTCGAAGGCGACCGCCTGGAGGGCGCGTTCGGCCCGGCGGCGCAGGACGTCGGACCCGTCGTCGCCACCCGCGTCCTCGTCGACGGGGAACGGATCCGATATCTGTCCGGTCGTCACGATTGAGAGGCACCTTTCGGCCGGGCCTCCGGTCGGCCGGACGAGACGCGAGGCCGGACCGCCGTCTCCTCCCGGCGCCCGCGCTGCCCCGCCGGCCCGCTGCCGGTGGCGGTACGTCACGCTCCCCGCGTCACAATGACTGCATTGCCACGCTGACTGCACGCTGACACTTTGCACAGACTCTTTGCACAGAGACACTCTGCACTGCGGGAGCGCCGCCGCGCTGCCTTTTCCGGATTGCTCCACCGGAGAAGTGCACTCGTGTGTGTACTGGCCTCCGAGAATATGCGTGATCACTCCGCCATGGGGTCCGTTTCCGGCCAACTCGTGGCGGTTGGCCGGTGCCGCACCCCCGTCCGGAAGCACGGGGCGCGGGCCGGGGTGGTGCGGCCGGGCTCCGCACGCCGTGCGGCCGGCCGCCGAACGGCCCCGACCTGCGGTTCCACCGGTCCCGGGAGCCGCCTGGCGGGCGTTTATTGAACGTCAATCGGGCCGGTGCACAGTGGTGTCCAGCGCCGGGGAAGCGTTGAAGGCGTTCCCGCAGCCGGGGGGCTGCGGGAGCGCCGAACGCTCACGGGGGAAGGCCTCCACGGGGGACACGGGGGAGCGGAGGCCTCACGGCGCGGGGGGAGAGAGGGGCTCGGTGTGCTGCTGGGAGATGAGGTTCGCCACGGGGGAGGCCTCGGGCACACCGAGCCGGATGAAGATGGCGTGCGCCTCGCGCAGGCACGCCAGGCCGCGCGCGGGCTGGGCGAGGGCGAGCAGCGCCTCGCCCAGCGCGGCGTCGGCCAGGCCCTGGCAGTAGGCGGAGTCCATCTCCAGCCCGATCGCCAGCGACTCCTCGGCGGCCTCGGCGGCCTCGGCCTGCTGGCCGGCGACGAGCAGCGCGGAGGAGAGCCGGGCCAGGGTGTAGCCCTCGCGCAGCCGGTTCTGCTGCGACCGGTAGAGCCGGTGGGACTCGCGCAGGTGCTCGGCGGCGGTCGCGGGATCGTCGGCGGAGGAGAGGACGACGCCGAGCTGGTACAGGGTGTCGGCCAGGCAGGGACCGTTCTTGGAGGCGCGCGCGGTGGCCACCGCCTCGGTGACGGAGCGGACGGCCTGTTCGACCAGTCCGAGCCCGAGTTGGGCCCGGGCGAGGTTGGCGAGCAGCCGCGCCTCACCGATCGGTGCGCCTACGACGCGGCTGATGGTCAGGGCCTGCTCGAAGAACGGTGCCGCCTCGGCCGGGCGGTTGCCGAGGCTGAGGATGATGCCGAGGGTGTTGGCCGCCATCGACCGCATGACGGTCATGTCGTCGGCGCCCAGCAGACCCAGGCTCTTGCGCAGCGACTGTTCGGAGCTCTGGAAGTCACCGGTGACGGATTGCAGGGTGCCGAAGGCGAAGTGCACCCGTGCGAGTGCCGCGGCATCCCCGTGCGTCTCGGCACTCCTTTCGGCCGTCTCCAGCATGCGGCGCACCCGCGGCCCGTGCGTCGGGTCCTCCACAAGGCTGTCCAGGATGATCAGCAGGTCGACGGCGGGCCGCAGCAGCCCGCTCGGCCCCTGAACGGCCGCCTCGACCGAGCTGAGCAGAAGGCCGATCTCGGCCCGGATCCACTCCTGAGCGTATTCGCCGGTGATCAGCGGGATGCCGGTGGAACCCGGAGCGTCCAGGGGGTCTGGCAACTGGTCGTCGGGCTCGATGGCCTGGGCGGCGTTGCGGACCGTGGCGAGCAGCAGGTCGAGCAGCCGCAGAACGGCGGCCTGCTGCTCCTCGACGTCCCCCACCCGCTCGTTCTGCCGCTGCGCGTAGAGCCGGAGCAGGTCGTGGTACCGGTAGCGGCCCGCCGAGAAGGTTTCCAGCATGTTGGCCTCGACGAGCGCCTCGGCGAGGTTCTCGGCCTCGGTCTCGCTCACCCCGAGCAGCGCCGACACGGCCGGCAGCGGCAGGTCCGGCGAGTCCACCACCGAGAGCAGGCGGAAGGCCCGGGCCTCGGCGGGGGACAGCTGTCCGTAGCCGAGCCCGATGGTGGTCTCCACGGCGAGGTTGCCGAGCTGGAGCTCGTCCAGGCGCCGGCGCTGGTCGGCTAAGCGGCGGGCGAGGTCCGAGACGCTCCAGCGCGGACGGCTGGCGAGCCGGGCCGCGGCGATCCGGACGGCGAGCGGCAGGAAGCCGCAGGCGGTCACCACCGCCATGGCCGCCTCCGGTTCGGCGGCGACGCGCTGCTCGCCGACGATCGCGGAGAACAGCGCCAGCGCCTCCTCCTCGGTCAGCTCCTCGACGTCCACCAGGTGCGCGCCGGGGATGCCGGCCAGCCGGGAGCGGCTGGTGGCGAGCACCGCGCAGCTGGAGACCCCGGGGATCAGCGGCCGGATCTGCTCGGCGTCCTGGGCGTTGTCGAGCAGGATCAGCATCCGCCGGCTGGCGAGCAGCGAGCGGTAGAGCGCGGCGCGCTGCTCCAGCGAGTCCGGGTTGTCGGTGACGCCCAGGGAGTGCAGGAAGTCACCGAGCACCACCGCCGGGTCGGCGGGCGAGGCGCCGGCGCCGCGCAGGTCCACGTAGAGCTGGCCGTCCGGGAACTCCGCGCGCACCCGGTGGGCGACGTGCACGGCGAGCGTGGTCTTCCCGACGCCGCCGATGCCGGCCAGCGAGGTGACGACCACGGCCTGGCCGGTGGCGTTCATCAGGACGGCCGAGAGGTCGGCGACCATCTCCGTTCGGCCGCTGAAGTCCGAGACGTCGGCGGGCAGTTGGGCCGGAGCGGGCGGCGCGGCCGGCCCCTCCTCGCGGGCGACGGCGGGCGGCGCGGGCACGGTGGGCAGGGCCAGTGCCGGGTCGGCGGCGAGGATCCGGGAGTGCATGGTGGAGAGTCCGGCGCCCGGTTCGACGCCCAGCTCGTCGATCAGCAGCTTGCGGGTGTCGGTGTAGACGCCCAGCGCCTCCGCCTGCCGGCCGCAGCGGTACAGCGCGAGCATCAGCAGTTCGCGCAGCCGCTCGCGCAGCGGGTGCTCGGCGGTGAGCGAGTTCAACTCGCCCACCACGTCGGCGTGCAGGCCGATGTCGAGGGCCAGCGCGCACCGCTCCTCGGCGACCGCGACCTGCCGCTCGGCGAGCCGCAGCCGCTGGGCGTCCGCGTACGGGCCGGGGACGCCGGTGAGCGGGCGGCCGGCGAACAGGGCGAGCGAGCGGAGCAGCAGGTGGTGGGCGTTGTCGAGGTTCCCGGCGTTGCGGGCGGTCGCGGCCTCGGCGGCGAGCTGCTCGAAGACCGTCACGTCCAGGGCCTCGCCCGGGATGTGCAGGGCGTAGCCGTCGGCGACCGAGACCAGGAACTCGGCGGGCCGCCGCACCTCGCGGCGCGGTTCGATGACCGTGCGCAGCCGGGAGACGTAGGTGCGCAGCGCCGCGACGGCCTGGGTGGGCGGGCGCTCGCCCCAGAGGCCGTCGACGAGGTCCTGGGTGGTGACCGGGCGTCCGGCGTGCAGCAGGAGCATGGTCAGGACGGCCTGCTGCTGCGGTGAACCGAGGGCGAGCGGCCTGTCGTCGAGCCAGGCCCGGACCGGACCGAGTACCTGGAAGCGCAGCGCCGGTGCGGGCGGCATCTCCCGCAACTCCATGTGGTCCCCCGATGGCCTGGTGTCGATTTCCCGGTAGGGCGCTCGGCGGTTCCGCCCTTGTGGTGGCCTCAGCTTAGGCGGGGGCCCGACTCTGCCGGACGGCACGGTCAGCCGCACGTTGTTTATCGGACATTTAGTCAACCCTACGATACTGAGCCCGAGCCCGCGCCAATCCGGTGGGGCGGAACACCGTTTGATGACCGAAAGGCGGCCCACGCATGGCCAACGACCAGAGTGAGTCCCCCGCGGCGAGCGTACAGGCCGACGAGGCCGTCGAGGGCGCGGTCACCGCGACCTCCGACGCGGCCGGCTACACCGAGCCCTCCGCCGACCGCAAGGCCGACCTGGAGGACGACCTCTTCGGCGACGAGGCCCAGTACGTGGTGGAGACCGAGGTGCCGGCCGACGGCGGGGCGAGCGCCGAGCGCGAGCCGCAGGGTGTCATCGCCAGCCACCCGTAAGCACGTCGTACCAGCGGTTCCAGGGGGGAACGCTTGAACACGATCCGTCGCCTCTCGGTCGTCGCCGTCTCGACGATCGTGGTGACCACCGGCTACCTCGTGACGGCCACCGGCGCCTTCGCCGGAGTGATCGCCGGTCACCCGTAGCCCCACACAGCACCCGTGTGCCCCGCACCCCGCCGTCCCGGTGGTGCGGGGCAAACGTCGTGGGGGTGGGGGATTCGGTGTGACATACGGGTATTCGGGATTCCGGATCGTGTGCCGATGTTGATCGAGGGGCCGTGGCGGCTGTACTTTTCAGCACTCGGGCCGCCAGGGGGGCGGCCCCGACACCAGGGGGAATCGCTCATGAGCACGCTTCGCCGTCTTGCCGTGGTCGCCGCTTCGACGGTGGTCGTCTCGGCCGCGTACGTGGCCACCGCCGCAGGCGCCTTCGCCGGGAACGTCACCAACTGCCCCTGACGGGCAGCGGTTGGTATCCGCCGGGCCGCCCGCCGACACGGTGGGCGGCCCGGTGCGCGTCCGGTGGCCGGAACTCGCCGGTGCGCTTGCCCGCCGGAGCGGGCATCAGGCCGCGTGGACGGCGGAGGGTCCGGCCCGGCGGGCGGGCCCGGTCCGTCCCGCCGGCTCGGCCGCGGCGGCGCTCTCGCGGGCCGCCCCGCCGCCGGCCGGGGCCGCGGGGGCGATGTGCTCGGGGCGGGCGGTCCACTCGCAGCCGCCCTCGGGCGGGCGGAGGTAGTGCTCCCCACCGATGGTGTCCATGTAGATGCCGGTACGCCCGGTCCTGCTGTCGAGGACCGGTTCCCCCACGCGCGGCCGGTAGGCCGCGGCGGCGCGCTTTCGGATGCTCACCGCGCTGCTCCTTGCTGCTCCGGTGCGGGCGCGGCGACGGTGGTGGCCGGCCCTGGTCGCTGTCGTGGCTTGGCTTGGTTCGGCTCTGCTCGGCGACTACCCAGCATCTCTAGAGAAGCTAATATCTCTAGAGATGTCAACGGTCGAACCGGTCCTATCGGCTTACCGCAGACCGAAGGCGCGCCTACGATTTCCGGCGAGGGACGAGGGAGACGGCGATGGTCGGCAGCAGTAGCGGCGAGAAGCAGCCCAAGTACCAACGGATCGCCGACACGCTGAAGGCGGCCATCGACGCCGGCGAGTACCGCCCGGGCGACCGGCTCCCCGGCGAGAACGACCTGATGGACACCTACGGCGTGGCCCGGATGACCGCCCGCCAGGCGCTCGGGGTGCTGCAGAGCGAGGGCATCGCCGAGGCCCGCCGCGGGGCGGGCGTCTTCGTCCGCGACTTCCGGCCGCTGCGCCGGCGCGGGATCCAGCGGCTCGCCCAGGGGCAGTGGGGCTCGGGCCGCTCGATATGGTCGGCCGACATCGACCGCCGCAGCCTCGTCGTCGACCAGGTCACGGTCACCGAGCAGGGCGCGCCGGAGCACGTGGCCCGGGTGCTCGGAGTCGACCCGGGCGCGCCGATGTGCGTGCGCCACCGGCGCTTCGTGCTGGACGGCAAGCCGGTCCTGCTGTCGACCTCCTACCTCCCGGCGGGCCTGGTCTCGGGCACCGCGATCACCCGTGAGGACACCGGCCCCGGCGGCACCTACGCCCGCCTCGCCGAGATCGGCGCCAAGCCGGTGCACTTCCGCGAGGAGGTCCGCTCCCGGATGCCGAGCGCCGAGGAGGCCACCCGCCTCGAACTCTCCGCCGGCACCCCCGTCATCCTCATCTGCCGCACCGCCTTCGCCGACGAGGGCCAGGTCGTCGAGCTGAACGAGATGACCCTCGACGCCGCCTCCTACGTCCTTGAGTACGACTTCGACGCCTGAGCGCCTGAGCGCCTGAGCGTCCGACCGGCCGCCCGCGTCACCCGTCGTGGCGGCGGGGCCCCGAGGACCTTCACCCACCCCGCCGAACGGGCCCGCCCCGGGCGCGGCGGTGCGGCCGGGGCGGGGGTGGTGCCGGGATGGGGCGGGGCGGACTACTCCTTGGAGCGGACGCGCAGGCTGGTGATGAGCGGGCCCTCGGTGGTCTCGCGGAAGAAGTCGTTGCCCTTGTCGTCGACGACGATGAAGGCCGGGAAGTCCTCGACCTCGATGCGCCAGACGGCCTCCATGCCGAGCTCGGCGTACTCCAGGACCTCGACCTTCTTGATGCAGTCCTGGGCGAGGCGGGCGGCCGGGCCGCCGATGGAGCCGAGGTAGAAGCCGCCGTGCTGGGCGCAGGCGTCGGTGACCTGCTTGGAGCGGTTGCCCTTGGCGAGCATGACCATCGAGCCGCCGGCGGCCTGGAACTGGTCGACGTAGGAGTCCATCCGGCCGGCCGTGGTGGGGCCGAAGGAGCCGGAGGCGAAGCCCTCGGGGGTCTTGGCCGGGCCGGCGTAGTAGACCGGGTGGTCCTGGAGGTACTTGGGCATGCCCTCGCCGGCGTCCAGGCGCTCCTTGATCTTGGCGTGCGCGATGTCGCGGGCGACGACCAGGGTGCCGGTGAGCGAGAGGCGGGTCTTCACCGGGTACTTGGAGAGCTCGGCGCGGATCGCGGACATCGGCTGGTCGAGGTCGATGCGCACCACGCCGTCGTCGCCCCCGGCGGAGCCGCTGACCAGCAGGGCCTCGTCGGTGGTGTCCGGCAGGTACTTCGCCGGGTCGGTCTCCAGCTGCTCCAGGAAGACGCCCTCGGCGGTGATCTTGCCGAGCGCCTGGCGGTCGGCCGAGCAGGAGACGGCCATCGCGACCGGCAGCGAGGCGCCGTGGCGCGGGAGGCGGACCACGCGCACGTCGTGGCAGAAGTACTTGCCGCCGAACTGGGCGCCGATGCCGATCTTCTGGGTCAGCTCGGTGACCTTGGCCTCCAGCTCCAGGTCGCGGAAGCCGTGGCCGGTCTTCGCGTCGCCGGAGGTCGGCAGGTTGTCCAGGTAGTGCGCGGAGGCGTACTTGGCGGTCTTCAGCGCGAACTCGGCGCTGGTGCCGCCGATCACGATCGCCAGGTGGTACGGCGGGCAGGCCGCGGTGCCCAGCGAGCGGATCTTCTGCTCCAGGAACGAGAGCATGCTGGCCTCGTTCAGGATCGCCTTGGTCTCCTGGTACAGGTACGACTTGTTGGCCGAGCCGCCGCCCTTGGCCATGAAGAGGAACTTGTAGGCGTCGCCGTCGGTCGCGTACAGCTCGATCTGCGCCGGCAGGTTGTTGCCGGTGTTCTTCTCGTCCCACATGGTCACCGGGGCCATCTGGGAGTAGCGCAGGTTCAGCTTGGTGTACGCGTCGTAGACGCCGCGCGCGATGGCGGCCTCGTCGCCGCCCTCGGTGAGCACGTTCTGGCCGCGCTTGCCCATGACGATGGCGGTGCCGGTGTCCTGGCACATCGGCAGGATGCCGCCGGCCGAGATGTTGACGTTCTTCAGCAGGTCCAGCGCGACGAAGCGGTCGTTCGGGCTGGCCTCGGGGTCGTCCAGGATGCGGCGCAGCTGGGCGAGGTGGGCCGGGCGCAGGTAGTGCGAGATGTCGTGCATCGCCTCGGCGGTGAGCAGCCGCAGGGCCTCGGGCTCGACCTGCAGGAACGTGCGTCCGCCGGCCTCGAAGGTGGAGACGCCTTCGGAGGTGAGCTTGCGGTAGGGGGTCGGGTCAGCGCCCAGGGGGAGCAGGTCGCTGTACTCGAAGTCCGGCGTGGGAGCCATGGGGGCGGTCCTTAGGTGTCCAGTTGTGCCGGTGTTCCGGCTGCGTCGGCGAAGCACCCTGGAGGGGCGGAAGCACCCTCAAGGGTAGGACCCGGCGATTTCCCGCACGCGGGAAGGTCCGCCTGCGTGACCAGGGTCACCCGGGGCTTGCCCTGGTGACTAGGCTTGCCCTCGTGGACAACTCGCCGTCGAAGGACCCGCAGGACCAGCGGATGGACGATCAGGGGCAGCGGCCCGTACCGATGACCAAGCCCGCGGCGGCGCCGCCCGCACCGCCCGCGCACGCCCCGGTGGCGCAGGCCGAGATGCGGGCCTCGGACGCCGACCGCGAACGGGTCGCGGAGCTGCTGCGCGATGCCTACGCCGAGGGGCGGCTGGACGTCGAGGAGCACGCCGAGCGGATCGAGGCGGCCTACGCGGCCAAGACCCTGGGCGAGCTCGTGCCGCT
Organism: Kitasatospora sp. NPDC004723; assembly: GCF_040609255.1. Lineage (NCBI taxonomy): Bacteria > Bacillati > Actinomycetota > Actinomycetes > Kitasatosporales > Streptomycetaceae > Kitasatospora > Kitasatospora sp. NPDC004723. The sequence goes on from NZ_JBEXJT010000031.1 coordinate 39,771, forward strand.
GACCCGGGACCTCCCGGTGCACCGCGAGATCTCCTTCGAGAAGCCGCCGCTGGGCGCCCCGGAGCCGGCGGCCGGCCCGCGGCCGGAGGGCCCGGTGCGGCTGCCGGCCCGCAACGAGGCGCCGACCATGCTGGCGGTCTTCGGCGGCTCGTCCCGCAAGGGCCGCTGGCGGGTGGGCTCCCACCTGCGGGCCGTGGCGATCTTCGGCGGGGTCGAGATCGATCTGACCGACGCCGTGTTCGAGTCGCCCGAGGTGGTGATCGACGTGGTGGCGATCTTCGGCGGGGTGGAGATCAAGGTGCCGGAGAACGTCAGCCTGCACGGCGGCGGCGTCGGCATCTTCGGCGGCTTCGACGTCAAGGAGCAGACCGCGGCCGACCCGTACGCGCCGGTGGTGCGGGTGAAGGGCACCGCGGTGTTCGGCGGGTGCGAGGCCAAGCCGCGCCGGGGCAAGAAGCTCAAGGAGTGGGTGCGCAAGCAGCTCGGCGCCGACTGAGCCGCGCACGGAAGACCGGCCCGCTGCCCGGCCCGGGAGGCGACTTCCGGGCCGGGCACTCGTCCTTGCGTCGAGTGCACGCTGTAGTCGGTTGCGTGCAGTGTGCATGAATTGCTCGGGCGTGGGGTAGTTCCTCTGGCACATCGCTTCTTGTACGGCTGCGTACCGGAGGCGGCCTGAGGCCGGCCCGGGGGTGTGAACGGGGGCCCGCAGCTGGGCAGGGGAGCGAGCTTCCCCGTGTCCGAGAGCCTCGTCAGGAGTACGGCCGTGCTGCATCCGATCGAGTCCCGCACCACCTCGTCCGCCGTCCCCGCGCCGGCCGCCCCGTCTCCGGTCGCGCGGCCGTCCGCCGCCGCCTCGCCGGTGGTCGCGGCCCAGTTGCTGGAGCGGCGCCCGGCCCCGCAGCCGGCGGGTGAGGACAATCCGTGGCACACCGCCGCGGCCTGTCGGCGGGACGAGGTGGGTCTGTTCTTCGCGCCGTCCAAGGAGCCGACCGCGGCCCGGCTGTCGCGCGAGGAGCAGGCGAAGCAGGTGTGTGCCCGGTGCCCGGTGCTGCTGGACTGCCGGGAGCACGCGCTGGCGCAGCCCGAGCCGTACGGGGTCTGGGGCGGGCTGACGGCGGCCGAGCGCCGGGTGGTGCTGGCCCGCCGCCGCCGCCGGGACGCCGAGCTGCGCGAGGCGGCCAGGGTGCCGGCGTCGCGCGGCCGGATCGCGGGCTGATCCGGCGCGGGCCGGTGGCGAGGAGACCGCCCGCGGTCTCGGCGAAGGGGGATTTCGCCGAGACCGCGGGCCGAGTCGTGCCTTCGGGCCCCGCGGCCCGGAGGTGGGTCAGTTGGCGCGGTCGAAGTCGATCGCGCTGTAGGCCCGCAGCTTGGACAGCTTGTGGGTGGAGTCGATCTGCCGGATGGTGCCGCTCTTGGAACGCATCACCAGCGAGCTGGTGGTGGCGGTCTCCTGGCGGTAGTGCACGCCGCGCAGCAGCTCGCCGTCGGTGATGCCGGTGGCGACGAAGAACACGTTCTCGCCGCTGACCAGGTCGTCGGTGGAGAGCACCCGGTCGAGGTCGTGCCCGGCGTCCAGGGCCTTCTGGCGCTCGGCCTCGTCCTTGGGCCAGAGCTTGCCCTGGATCACACCGCCCATGCACTTCATCGCGCAGGCCGCGATGATGCCCTCGGGGGTGCCGCCGATGCCCATCAGCAGGTCCACGCCGGTGCCCTCGCGGGCGGCCATGATGGCGCCGGCGACGTCGCCGTCGGAGATGTACTTGATCCGGGCGCCCGCCTCGCGGATCTCCCGGACCAGGCCCTCGTGGCGCGGGCGGTCGAGGACGACCACGGTGACGTCCTCGACGGCGATGCCCTTGGCCTTGGCGACCCGGCGGATGTTGACGGCCGGCGGGGCGGTGATGTCGACGAAGTCGGCGGCCTCCGGGCCGGCGACCAGCTTGTCCATGTAGAAGACCGCGCTCGGGTCGAACATGGTGCCGCGGTCGGCGACTGCCAGGACGGCGACCGCGTTGTTCATGCCCTTGGCGGTGAGGGTGGTCCCGTCGACCGGGTCCACCGCGACGTCGCACTCGGCGCCGGTGCCGTCGCCGACCCGCTCGCCGTTGTAGAGCATGGGCGCCTCGTCCTTCTCGCCCTCGCCGATGACGACGATGCCGTTCATCGAGACGGTGGAGACGAGGGTGCGCATGGCCCGGACGGCCGCGCCGTCGGCGCCGTTCTTGTCGCCCCGGCCGACCCAGCGGCCGGCTGCGAGCGCCGCGGCCTCGGTGACCCGGACGAGCTCGAGCGCGAGGTTCCGGTCAGGAGCCTCCGGCGCGACCTCCAGGGCGCTGGGCAGGTGATGCGGGTACTGCGTGGTCATCGTCGTTACCTCTCTGTACGCGACGGCCAGTGAGCGCCCGACTACTGCCTGGTCGAACGCCGTGGTGAGGGTGTTGCGATCGTATCTGCCCCCGGGACGGGTGTCTGTGGCGCGGTCCCCCCGCGGGGACGGGAGCGGCAGGTTCCGGCGCCTTCACCCGGACGTGGACACCCCGGGTGAGCGGGCGCGCGTCGGCATGAGTCACCATGTGGGGGTGGCTGGAGAGAGCAAGGGCATGAGGGGCCGGCAGACGGTACGGGACATGATCCTGTCGATGCTGGCGGTCGGCGTCGTGGTCTGGGTCGGGTACCTGTTCCTGCCGCACGACGCGGACGGCGACGGGGTCCGCACGGTCGAGTACAAGGTGGCCGCGGCCTCCGCCAAGCGGGCCGCCCCGTACCCGCTGCTCGCCCCGGAGGGCCTGCCCGCGCAGTGGCGGGCCACCTCGGTGACGTACAACCCGGCGGAGCTGGGCGGCGGCCGGGGCAACGCCTGGCACCTTGGCTTCGTCACCCCCTCCGGCCAGTACGCGGCCGTGGAGCAGAGCGACGCCAAGCCGGAGGACATGCTCAAGTCGGCGGTCTCCGACGCCAAGCCGGACGGCACCGTGGACGTCGCCGGGCAGACCTGGGAGAAGGTGCAGGGTCCCAAGGCGCGGGCGCTCACCGTGCAGTCCGGCGGGGCGACGACCCTGCTGACCGGCACCGCCTCCTACGAGGAGCTGGCCGAGCTGGCGCAGGCGCTGAAGTAGTCCGGAACGCGGAAGGGCCCCGCACGCGCTGCGTGCGGGGCCCTTTCGCGGTGTCCGGGGCGCTCGGGCTCAGACGGTGGTGACGACCTCGTCGAAGGCCAGGCGCGGGGAGCGCGGGTACCAGGCGCCCTCGCCCGGCTTGCCGATGTTCACGACGGCCAGCACCGAGTGCTCGCCGTCGGCGAAGAACTCCTTGTTGATGCCCTCGGCGTCGTAGCCGGTCATCGGGCCGGCGGCCAGGCCGGCGGCGCGCACGCCGATGATGAAGTAGCCCGCCTGCAGGGCGCCGTTCATCGCGGCCGAGGACTCGCGGACCGGGCGCTCGGAGAAGAAGTCCTTGGCACCGGGGAAGTGCGGGAAGACGGTCGGCAGCTCCTCGTGGAACTCGTTGTCCACGGCGAGGATGGCGGTCAGCGGGGCGGAGGCGGTCTTGGCCTTGTTGCCGTCGCCGAGGTGCTGGACCAGGCGCTCGCGGGCCTCGGCCGAGCGGACCAGGACGACCCGCAGCGGCTGCTGGTTCATCGCCGTCGGGCCGAACTTCACGAGCTCGTAGATGGCCTGGACCTGCTCGTCGGAGACCGGCTCGTCGGTGAAGGTGTTGGCGGTGCGGGCCTCGCGGAACAGCAGGTCCTGGGCGGCGGCGTCGAGAACCAGGGCGTCGGTGGTCATGTCTGTGCACCTCGGGGGAGGAAGGAACGGTGGGGTCCGTCTGTCGGTGAGCGGCCGGGGCCGATCACTGACTCCCAACATAGATGAACATTCAACTGTTCCCCTACTCGTTGTGACCTGTCTCACCCCTCGTGCGTCACCCCTGCGGCGGGGCTCCCTCCTCGGCGGCCAGCGCGGCGTCCAGCCGGGCCCGCGCGCCGTCCAGCCAGCGCTGGCAGACCTTCGCCAGCTGCTCGCCGCGCTCCCACAGCGCCAGCGACTCCTCCAGCGAGGTGCCGCCGTTCTCCAGCTGCCGGACCACCTCCAGCAGCGCGTCCCGGGCGTGCTCGTAGCCGAGCGCGTCGTCCGGGGTCGGGGTCTGCACGGGGGCCGCCGTCGCGTCCTGTTCCTGATCTGCCATGGCAGCCAGCGTAGGGGCCCGCACCGACAGCGCGAACCGCCCCGCGGACCCGCCCGCTCAGCCGCCGGCCACCGTGACGTCGAAGCCGCCGCCCGCCACCCGGGCGTGCAGTCCCTCGCCCGCCGGGGCCTGTGCCGGATCGGTCACCACCGTGCCGTCGCCCCGCTGCAGCACCGCGTAGCCGCGTTCCAGGGTGGCCGCCGGGGAGAGCGCCACCACCCGGGCCAGGGTGTGCCCGAGGTCGCTCTGCGCGTGGTCCAGCCGGTGGCGCAGCGTGCGCCGGGCCCGCTCCAGCAGGCCGTCCACCTCCTGCCCGCGCCCGTCCAGCATCCGCTGCGGCGCGGCCAGCACCGGTCGGCTGCGCACGCCGTCCAGCCCGTGCTGCTCGCGCTCCACCCGGGCCAGCACGTGCCGCCGGGCCCGGTCGCGCAGCTGGCGGACCTTGGCCAGCTCCTCGCCGACGTCCGGAACCACCCGTTTGGCGGCGTCGGTGGGCGTGGAGGCGCGCAGGTCGGCGACGAAGTCCAGCAGCGGCTGGTCCGGCTCGTGGCCGATCGCGCTGACCACCGGCGTCCGGGCGGCCGCGACCAGCCGCACCAGGCCCTCGTCCGAGAACGGCAGCAGGTCCTCGACGCTGCCGCCGCCCCGGGCCACGACGATCACGTCCACCTCGGGGTGCTCGTCCAGCTCCCGGACGGCCGCGCTCACCCGCTCCACCGCGCTGACGCCCTGCACCGGCACGTTGCGGATCTCGAAGCGGACCGCCGGCCAGCGCCGCCGGGCGTTCTCCAGGACGTCCCGCTCCGCCGCCGAGTCCCGGCCGGTGACCAGCCCGACGCACTGCGGCAGGAACGGCAGCGGCTTCTTGCGGTCCGCGGCGAACAGGCCCTCGCCGGCCAGCCGCCGCTTCAGCTGCTCCAGCCTGGCCAGCAGCTCGCCCAGCCCGACCAGCCGGATCTCGGCGGCCCGCAGCGACAGCTGGCCGCGCGCCGCGTACCACTCCGGCTTGGCGTGCACGACGACCCGCGAGCCCTCCTGCACCGCGTCCGCGACCTGGTCGAAGACGGAGCGGAAGCACGTCACGGTCAGTGAGACGTCGGCCTGCGGGTCGCGCAGCGTCAGGAACACCACGCCCGCCCCCGGCCGTCGGCTGAGCTGGGTGATCTGCCCCTCCACCCAGACCGCGCCGAGCCGGTCGACCCAGCCCCCGATCAGCGCGGAGACCTTGCCGACCGGGAGCGGCGCTTCGGGGGAACTGGGGTTGGCCATGCCTACGAGGCTATCGGCGTCCGCCGACAGCGGAAGCCCGCCGGCCGAGGAGCACCAGCAGCCCGACGGCCAGCCAGACCAACCCCACCACCTGCGCGGTGCCCGAGGCCTCGGCCACCACCGCGCCGATCACCGCCACGCCCAGCACCGGCACCACCACGTCCGTCAGCGGACTGCGGGACCGGTGCTTCACCGCGTACCAGCCCACCACCGAGGCGTGCAGCAGGGTGAAGGCGGTGAGCGCGCCGATGTTCACCACCGAGGTCAGCCGGTCCAGCCCGTCGTCCCGGTTGGCCGCCCAGACCGCCGCCGCCATGGTGATCGCCGCCGACACCAGCAGCGCCCGGCGCGGCACCGCCGAGCCCGGGTCGACCGCGCCCAGGAAGCGCGGCAGCCGTCCGTCCCGGCCCATCGCGAACAGCAGCCGCCCGGCCGCCGCCTGCCCGGCCAGCGCCGCGAAGGCCGCGCCGATCGCCTTGCTCGCCGCGACCAGCACGTGCAGCCAGTGCCCGACCGCGCCCTCCACCGTGTCGTAGAACGCCGATCCCTGCGCCGCCGGGTCCGCCGCCAGCTGCTGCGGGGCGAGCGGCTCCAGCAGCGCCGCCAGATAGGTCTGCGCCACGAACAGCGCGCCGGACAGCACCAGGCACCAGAGCACCGCCCTGGCCACCGCCGCCGAGGCGCCGACCGCCTCCTCCACGAAGGTCGCGATGGCGTCGAAGCCCAGGTAGGACAGCACGGCCACGGAGACCGCCGAGAGCACGGCGGCCGTCGAGAAGCCGCCGACCGCCGTGAACGGGCTCGCCCAGTCGCGCTGCGCGCCGTCCCTGGCCAGCACCACCACGGCCGCGACCACGAACACCGCCAGCACCACCAGCTCCATCGCCAGCACCGCGAGGCCCACCGCCGCCGCCGTCCGCACCCCGGCCAGGTTGAGCCCGGTGGTCAGCAGCACGGCGAGCGCCGTCCACACCCACCGGGAGACGTCCGGCACCAGCGAGTTGAGCGCGATGCCGGAGAACAGGTAGGCGACCGCCGGGATCAGCAGGTAGTCGAGCATCGCCATCCAGCCGGCGATGAACCCGGCCGCGTCGCCCAGCCCGGCCCGCGCGTAGGCGTACACCGAACCGGTCTGCGGCACCGCCCGCACCATCCGGGCGTACGAGACGGCGGTGAACCCCATCGCCACGGTGGCCACCAGGTAGACCGCGGCGACCGCCCCGTGGCTCTTGGCGTCGAGCACCCCGAACACGCCCACCGGGGCCATCGGGGCGATGAACAGCAGTCCGTACACCACCAGATCGCGCACGCCCAGGCTGCGCCGCAGCCCGCCCCGTCCGTCCCGGCCGCCCGGCTCGTCCCGCTCGACTCGCTCGCTCATAGCTTCCACATTTGAGCACCCGTGACCGGTTCCGACGGGAACGCCGCTCGCGTCGGCGCGGCTGCGCTCCGCCCGTACGATGGAGCCATGTCCTCCAACACCGCGCAGCGCCGTGTCCTGCTCGCCGCCCCCCGGGGCTACTGCGCGGGCGTCGACCGCGCCGTGATCGCCGTGGAGAAGGCCCTGGAGCAGTATGGGGCCCCCATCTACGTGCGCAAGCAGATCGTCCACAACAAGTACGTGGTGCAGACCCTGGAGAAGAAGGGCGCGATCTTCGTCGACGAGACGGAGGAGGTGCCCGAGGGCTCGATCGTGGTCTTCTCGGCCCACGGTGTCGCGCCCTCGGTGCACGACGAGGCCCGGATCGGCAAGCTCGCCACCGTCGACGCCACCTGCCCGCTGGTGACCAAGGTGCACAAGGAGGCCGTGCGCTTCGCCGACGAGGGCTACGACATCCTGCTGGTCGGCCACGAGGGCCACGAGGAGGTCATCGGCACGATGGGCGAGGCCCCGGACCGGATCCACCTGGTGGACGGTGCCGAGGACGTCGCCGGGGTGCAGGTGCGCGACGAGTCCAAGGTCGTCTGGCTGTCCCAGACCACGCTCTCGGTGGACGAGACGATGGCCACCGTCGGCGAGCTGAAGAAGCGCTTCCCGCTGCTGGTCAGCCCCCCCAGCGACGACATCTGCTACGCCACCCAGAACCGCCAGGTCGCCGTCAAGCAGCTGGCCCCGGAGGCCGACCTGCTGATCGTGGTCGGCTCGAAGAACTCCTCCAACTCGGTGCGGCTCGTCGAGGTCGGCCTGGAGTACGGCGCCAAGGCCGCCCACCTGGTCGACTTCGCCGAGGAGATCCGGGAGGAGTGGCTGGAGGGCGTCAGCACGGTCGGCCTGACCAGCGGCGCCTCGGTGCCGGAGGTCCTGGTCGAGGGCGTGCTGGAGTGGCTGGCCGCGCGCGGCTACGGCGAGGTCTCGATCGTGAAGACGGCCGAGGAGCACCTGATCTTCTCGCTGCCCAAGGAGCTCCGCCGCGACCTGCGCGCCGAGGCCGCCGGCAAGCTGTAGGACCGTCCCGCGTTCCGGCGGAGGACCCGGTGGCCCGTTCGGGTGCCGGGTCCTCCGCTGTGCGGGGGCAGGCGGGTTCTCGTAGGTTCTGTGCACAGGGCCCGTGGTCGTGCACAGGCCTGTGGAGAACCTTCGGCGGAGGGCGGTCGTCATGACGGCGGTATTCGGTGTGGACATCGGCGGGTCGGGCATCAAGGGAGCCCCCGTCGACCTCACCCGGGGCGCGCTCGCGCAGGAGCGGCACAAGGTCCTCACCCCGCAGCCCTCCGACCCCCGGGCCGTGGTCGACGCCGTCTGCGAGGTGGTCCGCCACTTCGGCCACCGGGGCCCGGTCGGACTGACCTTCCCCGGCGTGGTCGTCGACGGGCAGACCAGGACCGCCGCCAACGTCGACAAGGGCTGGGTCGGTCTGGACGCGGCCGGCCTGTTCCGCGAGGCGCTCGACCTGCCGGCGGTGGTGCTCAACGACGCCGACGCGGCCGGCCTCGCCGAGACCGCGCACGGCGCCGGCCGCGGGCAGGCGGGGGTGGTCCTGGTCCTCACCTTCGGCACCGGCATCGGCAGCGCCCTGTTCGTGGACGGCGTGCTGGTGCCCAACACCGAGCTCGGCCACCTGGAGCTGCGCGGCAAGGACGCTGAACGGCGGGCCTCCTCGGCGGCCAAGGAGCGGCACGGGCTGAGCTGGGCGCAGTGGGCCGAGCGGGTGGACGAGTACCTGGACCTGGTGGAGATGCTGTTCTCGCCGCAACTGGTGGTGATCGGCGGCGGGGTGAGCCGCAAGCACGAGAAGTTCCTGCCGCTGCTGCGCGAGCGCCGGGCGCGGCTCGTCCCGGCGGAGCTGCGCAACGACGCCGGCATCGTCGGCGCGGCCATGGCGGCGGCCCGCGCCACCGCCTGAACCCCCCGGGGGCCTGCCGTCGGTCCCTTGGCCGGCTCCCCGAGCGCGTCCTCAGCGCGCGCGGTGGATCCGGCGCTGGGCCACGAACCGGGCCAGCACGATCACGGCGGCCAGGCCGGTGCCGGAGAACAGCCAGCCGGCCCGGCCGGCCAGGTTGGTCGCCAGCGCCACCACCTGCGCCGTCATCCCGGTGGAGGTGACCGGCCCGAACGCCAGCAGCGCCACGGCGAAGGCGATCGGCCCGCTGATCGGCGCGGCCAGCAGGTCGGCGTACCGGACCCGGACCGCCAGCTGGAAGCAGATCAGCAGGTAGCCGATGCCGAACAGGACCCCGAGCCCGCCGAAGGCCAGCCGGTCCAGGCCGGCCACCGCCACCGTCGCGGTCAGCGCGACCACCCCGGTGCCGACCGCGGTCAGCCGGGCCGGCCGGCCGCTGCGCCGCCGCCCGTAGAGCCGCCCGGTGATCCGGGGCCGCTCAGGGGGGCCGGACACGGCGCGCAGCCGGGACCCGGAGCCGCCGCCCCGTGCGGCGGTCTTGGCCGAGGCCTTGCCGGGGGGGTTGCCCGCGGCCTTCCCGGGGGTTCTCCCCCTGGCCCTGAGGGCGGGAACGGCCGATTCCCCCGCACTCTCGCGGGCCCGGCCCGGCCCGGGGACGGCGGCCCCGGCCGCGCCGTTCGGCGGTCGGCGTCTGGGCCCTGGCGGCTGGGTACGGATGCTCTGCTCCACCCACCCAACGTACGGTCCGATCATCGCCACACTGTGTAATGGGCTGTCGGGGCTTGGTCCGTGTCCCCGGACGGCGTATTGGTGTGACCGCCGCTCAACTGCACCGCCGCCGCCGGGGCGGCCGACGGCGGACCCGCTGCCCGTAGACTGGGGGATCGGTCCGGCGTCCGGGCCGGCCCAACTCCTCCAAGCCCACGGGACTGCGCTTCATGTCGCTCACGATCGGAATCGTCGGCCTGCCGAACGTCGGCAAGTCGACCCTGTTCAACGCCCTGACCAAGAACGACGTGCTGGCGGCCAACTACCCGTTCGCCACCATCGAGCCCAACGTCGGCGTCGTCGGCGTCCCGGACGAGCGGCTGAACAAGCTCGCCGAGATCTTCGGCTCGCAGCGCATCCTCCCGGCCACCGTCGACTTCGTCGACATCGCGGGCATCGTCCGCGGCGCCAGCGAGGGCGAGGGCCTGGGCAACAAGTTCCTCGCCAACATCCGCGAGTCGGACGCCATCTGCCAGGTCGTGCGCGCCTTCACCGACCCCGACGTGGTCCACGTGGACGGCAAGGTGTCGCCCAAGGACGACATCGAGACCATCCACACCGAGCTGATCCTGGCCGACCTCCAGACCATCGAGAAGGTGCTGCCCCGGCTCCAGAAGGAGGCGCGCCTCAAGAAGGACACCGCCCCCGTCCTGGCCGCCGCCGAGGCCGCCCAGGCGATCCTGGAGACCGGCAAGACCCTCTTCGAGGCCGGCTTCGACACCGCCCCGATCCGCGAGCTGCACCTGCTGACCGCCAAGCCCTTCCTCTACGTCTTCAACGTCGACGAGGACGAGCTGTCCGACGAGGACTTCAAGCAGGCCCAGCGCGCGCTGGTCGCCCCCGCCGAGGCGATCTTCCTCAACGCCAAGATCGAGTCCGAGCTGATCGAGCTGGACGACGCCGAGGCCCTGGAGCTCCTCCAGTCGATGGGCCAGGACGAGCCCGGCCTCGCCACCCTCGCCCGCGTCGGCTTCGACACCCTCGGCCTGCAGACCTACCTCACCGCCGGTCCCAAGGAAGCCCGCGCCTGGACCATCAAGAAGGGCGCCACCGCCCCCGAGGCCGCCGGTGTGATCCACACCGACTTCCAGAAGGGCTTCATCAAGGCCGAGGTCATCTCCTTCGCCGACCTCGTCGAGACCGGCTCCCTCCCCGAGGCCCGCGCCAAGGGCAAGGCCCGCATCGAGGGCAAGGAGTACATCATGCAGGACGGCGACGTCGTGGAGTTCCGCTTCAACGTGTGATCGCTTCATGACTTTGAGGTAGATCGATCTGTCGAATGCGCAGGTCGGACGGGGCTCGCCTCCCATGAGGCGGGCCCCGATCTCTTTTCCGTGCTGACTTGGTGCTGACTTCTTCGGCTCGTCGCATCCACTTGAGTGGTACGTTATGTGGTACCAGCCGTGGAGGGAGTTCAGTCGATGTCGATCACTGCCAGCGAGGCGCGCAAGGCTCTCTTCCCGTTGATCAAGAAGGTCAACGACGATCACGAGGCCATTGAGATCGTCTCCAAGCACGGGAACGCCGTACTCGTCTCGGCCGAGGACTACGCCGCCCTGCGTGAAGGCTCCTACCTGTTGCGCTCGCCGGTGAACGCCCGCCGCTTGCTCAAGGCGTACGAGAACGCCCTTGGTGGCATAGGGCTTTCCGAGCGGGAGCTCATCGACCCTGACGCGGCGGATGGCGAGAAGGGTGCCGCGTGAGGCTCGTCTTCGAGGAGACCGGCTGGGAGGACTACACCTCCTGGCTCAAGAGCGACCGCAAGATGCTCGCCCGGATCAACAGGCTCGTCGAGGACGTGTTGCGCGACCCGTTCACCGGCATCGGCAAGCCCGAGCCGCTGAAGTACCACTTGCCCGGGGCCTGGTCCCGGCGGATCGACGATGAGCACCGCCTCGTCTACTTGGTGACGGACCGGGAGATCATCGTTCTGGCCGCCCGTTACCACTACTGATGGCCGGCGAGTTCGTCCGACCCGGCCACCACCGCGTGCCGAGCGGGCCGGACTCTCCGGAGTCCGGCCCGCTCGCGCTGTCGCCCGCTGCGCCCCGCCGCCCGGCTCGCTCGCCGGTGGCGGGGCGTTGTCGTCGGGGGTCAGGCGAGGGTGACGGTGAAGGTGGGGGCGGGGCCCCGGGTGATGGCGAGGGATTCGAGGGTGGGGGCGTGGGCGGTGGGGTGGTGGGCGGCGGCGCGGGGGCCGACGCCGATGACCGGGACGCCGGCGGCGTGGGCGGCGGCGATGCCGGCCTCGGAGTCCTCGAAGGCGAGGCAGTCGGCGGGGGCGAAGCCGAGGGCGGCGGCGCCCTTGAGGAAGCCCTCGGGGTCGGGCTTGCCGGCGCCGACGGATTCGGCGGTGACCAGGACCGGCGGCAGGGGGAGGCCGGCGGCGGCCATCCGGACCCGGGCGAGCGGTGCGTCGGCGGAGGTGACCAGGGCGTGCGGGAGGCCGGCCAGGGCGGCGAGGAAGGCGGGGGCGCCGGGGACCGGGACGACGCCGTCGGTGTCGGCTTTCTCGGTGGCGAGCATCTGCCGGTTCTCGGCGAGGTTGACCTCGGTCGGGCGGTCGGGGAGCAGGACGGCCATGGTGGTGTGGCCCTGGCGGCCGTGGGCGACGCGCAGCACCTCGGCCGGGTCGAGGCCGTGCTCCTCGGCCCAGCGGCGCCAGCAGCGTTCGACCACGGCATCGGAGTTGACCAGGGTGCCGTCCATGTCGAGCAGGAGGGCGCGGGGGGTGAAGGTCGTCGCGGGCATCGGGCGGCTCCAGGGGGCGCGGGGCGAGCGGGCGTGCCGCATGCGGTGAAGTGGATTGTTCAATAAGGATACAAAAGATGCCCCGCGCTTCGAGCGGTGTCACCCCAGCAGGTGCGCGTTGACCGCGCGGGCCTCCTCGGCCAGCTCGGGCAGTTCCACCAGTTCGACGCCGGCCGCCTCCAGCCGTGCGGCGCCGCTGGTCTCGGCGACGAAGGTGGACGGTTCGCGCCAGGCCACCACCACCCGGGGGACGCCGGCCGCGATCAGCAGTTCGGCGCACGGCACCGGACGGGAGGCGCGCTGCCCGCAGGGTTCCAGCGAGCTGTAGACCGTCGCGCCGCGCAGCCGCGGGTCGCCGGCCGGGAGCTTGCCGAGCGCCGCCTCCTCGGCGTGGTCGTGGCCGTCCGTCTCGCGGCTGTACCCCTCGGCCAGCACCGTGCCGTCGGCGGCGACGACCACGGCGCCGACCGAGAAGGCGGTCTCCGAGGGCGGGCAGCGGCGGGAGAGCTCGACGGCCCGGCGGAGGAGGGCCAGGTCGGCGGGGTGCGGGTCGGTCACGGGGCGGGCTCCTTCGGGGCGTACCTGAGCAGGACGACATCGCCCACCGTACGGGCCTCCAGCAGCCGCATCCGCCGGGCAGGGCCGCCGGGGAAGTCCGCCGGGCCGACGAACCGCGGCGCCCGCGCCTGTCCGACCAGCAGCGGGGCCACCACCAGTTGGAGCTCGTCCGCCAGGCCCTGGGCCAGGAACTGGGTGTGCACCCCGCTGCCGCCCTCGACCATCAGCCGCCGTACCCCGCGCGCGCCGAGGTCGTCCAGCACCGCGCCCAGCTCCACCGTCGGTCCCAGCGCCACCACCTCGGCCAGCCCGTCCAGTTCCGGGCGCAGCACGGCGGCCCCGCCGTCCGTGGTGTAGGCGAGCCGCTCGCCGCCGGTGTGCCAGAACCGCAGCGAGCGGTCCAGCCGGCCGCTCGCGCTGAGCGTCACCTTCAGCGGGTACTCCGGCCGGCCCGCCGCGCGCCGGGCGGCCCGCCGGGCCGGGTCGTTGACCAGCAGCCGGGGGTTGTCCGCGCGCAGGGTGTTGCCGCCGACCAGGATCGCGTCGCTCGCCGCCCGCTCGGCGTCCACCCGGTCGAAGTCGACCGGGCCGGAGAGCAGCAGCCGCTCGGGGGAGGCGTCGTCGAGGTGCCCGTCGAGCGACATGGCGGCGCTCAGCAGGACGAAGGGGCGCGGCGCGGGCATGGCGGGGACCGTTCTGTGAGGCGGCTGCCCGTCCACGGTACGGCGCCGGCGGATGCGCAGTCCGCGCGAGGGCCGGTGTTCGCCGGACGGCCCGCTGCCGTCGGGGTGGCGTTCGCCGACGGGCCCCACCCTGGTCCGGACCTCGCACCGCCCCCACGTCGAAGGGCTGTCACCGTGTCCCGTCCCTCCCGCCGCCTGCTGCCGCTGGCCGTCGCCACCGCCGCCCTGCCGCTGCTGGCGCTGCCGGTCGGTCCCGCCGCCGCCGTGACCTACGGCACCCCGACGATCACGTTCTCCGCCGCCTACCTGTCCGGGGCCGTCGGGGCCACCGGCGACCCGACGGTCACCGTCACGGTGGCGCAGAGCGGCGCGGCGGCCTCCGACCTCGCCGTGGCCGCCACCGCCAGCACCCGCACCGCCGTGGCCCGGACCACCGACGTCACCGTCGCCGGCACCGGCTCCGCGCGCACCCTGGCGGTCGCCGCGCAGGGCGTCGGCTACACCGACCTCACCGTCAAGGTCACCGGGCTCGGCGGCCGGACGGCGTCGAAGACGCTGCACTACGCGGCCTCGCCGGCGGTGCAGTTCTCGGCGGACAGCCGCTACCTGACCGGCTCCAGCGACGCCTCGGCGGCGGTGGACGCGGGCAACGGGTACATCGTGGTGGCCGACGACGAGTCCAACGTGCTGCGGCTGTACGACCGCAACGCCTCCGGCGCGCCCGTCCGCACCTGGGACTTCTCCGCCGCGCTCGGCGTCTCCAAGGAGATCGACATCGAGGCCGCCACCCGGGTCGGCAATACGATCTACTGGACCGGCTCGCTGGGCAACAACAAGGACGGCGTGGTCAAGCCGGACCGGCAGACCGTGTTCGCCACCACCGTCACCGGCTCGGGCGCCACCACCCAGCTGTCGCTGTCCGGTTCGTACCGGGGGCTGCGTGACGACCTGATCGCCTGGGACCGCGCGCACGGCAACCGTTACGGCTTCGCGGCCGGCGCGGCGGACGGGCAGGCGCCCAAGCAGATCGACGGCTTCAACGTGGAGGGCCTGGAGTTCGCGCCGGGCAGCACCACCACCGCGTACGTGGGCTTCCGCGCGCCGCTCACCCCGGCGGTCACCGGCGGCCGGGCGCTGATCGTGCCGGTCACCAACTTCCCGTCGCTGCTCGGCGGTTCGCACGCCACCTTCGGCGAGCCGATCGAGCTGAACCTGGGCGGCCTCTCGGTGCGCGACCTGCGCCGCAACGCGCTCGGCCAGTACCTGATCGTGGCCGGCTCCTGGGCGGCGGACGACAACTCCGACCCGTACGCGCTCTACCGCTGGGACGGCCAGCCCGGTTCGCAGCCGGTGAAGGTGCTCGACCTGCCGACCTCCGACGCGGGCGGCTGGGAGGCCGTGGCGGACATCCCGGACCTCACCGCCCCCGGCGCCCGGGTGCAGCTGATCACCGACGACGGCTCGGCCGTGCTCTACAACGACGGCGTCGCGGCGAAGGACCTCACCCAGCCGGAGTTCAAGAAGTCGCGGACCACCTGGTTCACCCTCAACTAGGCACTGCCGCAGGGCGGTCGGCCCCCGTCCGGACCTTCGCCGTCCGGGTGGGGGCCGCTGCGCTCCCGGCGGTAATGCGGTCGGTATGTGAGACGAATCTTCTTGAAATGCGGGACGGCGAGTAGCGTCGGAGGCGTCGAGGAACCGGCCGATCCCGAGGGGGACGTCACCATGACCGCAGCGAAGCCCGCCGTCTACACCCATGGCCACCAGGAGTCCGTGCTGCGCTCGCACCGCTCCCGGACCGTCGAGAACTCCGCCGCGTACCTGCGCGACCGGCTGCGGCCCGGGCAGGCCGTGCTGGACATCGGCTGCGGGCCGGGCACGATCACCGCCGACCTGGCCGAACTGGTCGGGCCCACGGGCCGGGTGGTGGCCGCCGACGCCTCGGCGGAGGTGCTGGAGGAGGCCGCCGCGCACGTCGCCGGGCGCGGCCTGTCCAACGTCGCGTTCGAGGTCGCCGATGTGCACCGGCTGCCGTACGCGGACGGGGAGTTCGACGTGGTGCACGCCCACCAGGTGCTGCAGCACGTGGCCGACCCGGTCGGCGCGCTGCGCGAACTGCGCCGGGTCACCGCCGAGGGCGGCGTGGTGGCCGTCCGGGACGTCGACCACGCGACCATGGCCTGGTACCCCGAGGTGCCCGAACTGGACCGCTGGCTGGAGCTGTACCGGCGGATCGCCCGGTGCAACGGCGGCGAGCCGGACGCCGGGCGGCGGCTGCTGTCCTGGGCCCGGGCGGCCGGCTTCACCGACATCACCGCCACGTCGAGCACCTGGACGTACGCGACGCCCGATCAGCGCGCGTGGTGGGGCGGGCTGTGGGCGGACCGGATCACGGGCTCCGCCATCGCGCGGACGGCGGTGGCGCGGGGGGACGCCGACGAGGCCGAACTGGCCCGGATCGCGGCCGGCTGGCGGGAGTGGGCGGCGGCCGGGGACGGGTGGTTCGCGATGGTGCACGGGGAGGTGCTGGCGCGCCGCTGAACACGGGCGTGGCCGTGCGGTGAGGGGATGGTTCGTGCGGCGGGGAAAAGGTGCGCGGATGTTTCACAAGATCCGGTAGAGTCGCGCGCCTGTTCCCATGCCCGACGGCCCGCCGCGATCCGCCCGCGGGCTCCGCGGGTCGTCCTGCCGAGCTGTCGCCCGCCTCCCGCGGGCCGGGGGAGATCGTACGTGTCCAAGCCCGAGTCCGACGCCGCCGCCTCCGCGCCCGAGCCGGTCGAGCGGGTCGAGCTGACCAAGCCGGCGGCCGAACCCGAGGCCGTCGCGGAGGCCGCCCCCGCGGAGCCCACCGCGGAGCCCACCGCGCCGCCCGCCCCCGAGGCCGCGCCCCGGCCCGCCCCCGAGGCCACTCCTGAGGCCACTCCTGAGGCCGCGTCGCCCGCGCCCGCCGACGCCGCCCCCGTCGCCCCCGCGCCCGTGCCCGATCCCTGGGCGACACCCACCCCCGGCTCCGCCCAGGCCGCCGCGGCGGCCCCGCCCGCGGCCGACCCGTGGGCCGCCCCGTCCGAGCTGTTGGCGCCCGTCGACCCCGACCGGCCGCGTGCCACCGGCTGGGCGGCCGTCGCCCCCGCCGCCCACTCCGGCTTCCAGCCCGGCTTCCCCTATCTCCCCGCCCCGACGGTCACCAACGGCTTCGCGGTCGCCGCGCTGGTCACCGGTCTGTTCTGCATGTGGCCGCTGGCGGTGGCCTTCTCGATCGTCGCGCTGGTCCAGATCCCCAAGCGGAACGAGAAGGGCCGCGGCATGGCGGTCGCCGGTCTGGTCACCGGCATCCTCGGGGCCGTCGTCACCCTGTTCGCGTTCATCGGCCTCCTCGCGGTCGGCCTGGACGAGGGGGAGCGGTACGCGGACTCCCCGCGCGGCCCCAAGGGGTCGGTGGCCGTCGAGGACCTGGTGACCGGCGACTGCTTCAACCGGCCGCCGTTCAGCTCCGGGCAGGACGCCGACGCCAAGGGCGTCTACTGGGTGGTCGTGGTGCCCTGCTCGGCGCCGCATCACGGCGAGGTCGCCGGCTTCACCAACGTCGCGGGCACGCCCGGCCGCTACCCCGGGCGGGACGAGGTCAGCAAGGAGGCCTCGCGGCTCTGCATCCCGGTGCACGACGACTACGCCCTCGACCCCTGGATCGTGCCCGACGGCGTGGTGGAGACCTACTACTTCCCGAGCCAGGCCGCCTGGGTGTCCGACGACCGCCGGGTGACCTGCACCTTCGAGGACGAGACGAGGGTGCACGTGGGCAGCGTCCGCACCGACCGGAGCAAGCTCACCAAGGCCCAGCGCACCTACCTGGACGCGGCGCAGGCCTACAACGGCGCGCTCGCCGCCATGCCGGAGGGCGACGTCGACGAGGAGCCCGAGAAGTACCGCAGCTGGGCGAAGACGATGGCCACCGCCTGCCGCAAGGAGGTCACGGACCTGTCGGCCGGCGGGACCGACTGGCCGGGCGGGGCCAGGGCCAAGCTGATCGAGCTGGGCGCGGTCCAGCTGGACGCCGCCAACGCCTGGGACGCCGCCGCCAGGTCCACGGACGCGCAGACGCTCGAACACGAGGTGCAGAAGGCGCAGGCGCAGACGGTCAAGAGCCACCGGCTCGTGGTGGAGATCCGCGGCGAGCTGGGACTGCCGACCGGCGAGCAGGCCTCCGACATCCGGGTCTGAGGAGCCCCCTAATCTGGGCGGCATGGACACCTACCGGGTGATGCGGCAGGACGACAACGGCAACCGCTTCCTGGTCGTCGGGGGGATCGACCAGGAGGCGGCCGAGCGGCTCGCGGCCGAGTTCGAGGCGCGCGGCCACAAGCAGCTGTACTGGGTGGAGGCCGAGCCCGCCGGCGCCTCCGGGGCCCGCGGCCCGCGCGACTGACGGGGAACGCCCAGGGGGAGGCCCTAAGGTCGATGCCCATGGACAGGACCATCGACCCGTCGGCGTCCGCCGGCGGCGCAGCGGAGAACCGGATCGTCGTCGGCGGCGCGCTGATCCACCGGGGGCGGGTGCTCGCCGCCCGGCGGAGCGCGCCCGCGGAGGTGGCTGGGCGCTGGGAGTTCCCGGGCGGCAAGGCCGAGCCGGGCGAGACCGAGACCGAGGCGCTGGAGCGCGAGCTGATGGAGGAGCTGGGCGTCCGCGCCCGGGCGCTCACCCGGCTGCCCGGCGCGTGGCTGGTGCGCCCGGGCCTGGAGCTGCGGCTCTGGGCGGCCGAACTGCTCTCCGGGGAGCCGCGCCCCCTGCAGGACCATGACGAGCTGCGCTGGCTCGGCCCCGCCGAGCTGGCCGACGTCGAGTGGCTGGAGCACGACCGCGAGGTCCTGCCCGAGGTCGCCCGCCTGCTGACCGCCCCCTGACCTGCCGACACCCCTCCGGGCCGGGCGTCCGGGCCGGTGCGGCCCGGATGGTACCGGTCCGCACCGCCGAACCGCCGCCCCGCGCCCGCGAACGACGCGTGGGGGCGACGGATCGGGCAAATCGGAAAAGCCGACGCGACCGGCGGGATAGCCTTGGTTCTGCTGGGTATGTCACTTTTCGGCACTATTCGTCACCATCGGTGAGCCGCCCCAGCCGGCGCCGCCGATCCGAGCAGAGCCGGAGGCCCCGTCGGTGTCGAGCAGTGGGTACGGCGGCGGGGGAGCGCGACGGGCGGGCGCCGGCGGAGGCGCCGCCGCCCGCGCCCGGCTGCGTCGTGGCGCGGACCGCGCGATCGACGGCCGCGCCGGGGCGGCAGAGGCGGCCGGGGAGCGGTCGGCCGGGCGCCGCCGGGGCGAGGGCGGGGCCGAGGGGGCGGCGTCCGCCCAGCCGGTGCAGCCCGCCCCCTCGCTGACGGTGCCCGACGCGGCCCCGTCGGCCGGCATGCGCAGCCGCCCCGGTCGGGCGTTCCCGGGCGGCCCGCGCGCCGTCGGGGCGGTCCCCGCCGCCGGGAGCGGCGGCCGTGCGAGCGGCAGCCTCTTCGACGTGGTCAGGGTGGCCATCGCGATCCTGGACACCGCCGGCCGCGTGGTCCTCTGGAGCCCCGCCGCCGAGGACCTGCTCGGCTGGCCGAGCGAGCTGCTGGTCGGCCGCCGGATCGACGCGCTGGTCCCCGACGAGGAGCAGGTGGACAGGTTCCGGGGCGCGATCCAGGACACCCTGCGGCACGGCCGCTGGTCCGGCCCGGCCGAGCTGCGCGACCGGGAGGGCGCCCCGGTGCTGGTGGACGCCCGGATCTCGCTCCTGGTGGACGGCGACGGCACCCCGTTCCTCCAGGTCAACCTGGCCGCGGCGGCGGCCGTCCGGGCCGTCGAGCGGGACCTCGCGGTGCGCGACGCGCTGTTCGAGCAGTCCCCGCTGGGCATCGCGATCCTCGACACCGAGCTGCGCTACACGGCCGTCAACCGGACCCTCGCCGAGATGAACGGCGTCGCGGCGGAGGACCACGTCGGCCGCACCACCGGCGAGACCCTGCCGGAGCGGGCCGCCGACGAGATCACCTCGATCCAACGCCAGGTGCTGGCCACCGGTGAGCCGGTCATCGACGTCACCCTGGCCTCGCCGATCACCGCCAGGTCCGGTTACCGCTCGGTCTCCTACAGCCGGATGACCGACCGCTCCGGCCGGGTCCTCGGCATCTCCGGCACCGTGATGGACGTCACCGAGCGTTACCGGGCGGTGGCCAAGGTCGAGCACGCCCGCCGCCGCCTCTCGCTGCTCAACGAGTTCGGCTCCCGGGTCGGTGACCTGCTGGACGCCTCGCGGATCGCGCAGGAGCTGGCCAGCGCGGTGGTGCCCAGGCTGACCGACCACGCCGCCGTCATCCTGCTGCAGGCCGTCGCGCACGGTGACGACCTGCCCCGGCACGGCCACGACCGCCGCACCTCGCTGCTCCAGCTCGGCACGGCCTCCGTCCAGGACGGCCCGGAGGTGGAGGTGATGCTGCGGCGCGGCGCCCGGATCACCTTCGCCGAGGACTCCGCCTGCGGCCGGGTGCTGCGCACCGGCGTGCCCGAGCTGCTCTCCGGCGCCGACCAGCTGAGCGACGTCACCTACGCCGGCGACCCGAAGATGCAGGCGGCGCACGACCTGGGCGTGCACTCGATGCTGGTGGTGCCGCTGCGGGCCCGGGGCATCGTGATCGGCCTGCTGCTGGTCAGCCGGGCCGGCTACCGCGAGGGCTTCGACCGGGACGACCTGGCGTTCACCGTCGAGCTGGCGGACCGGGCCGGCTCCTCGCTGGACAACGCCCGGCTGTACGCCCGCGAGCGCACCGCCGCGCTCACCCTCCAGCGCACCCTGCTGCCGCAGCAGGTGCCGCAGCCCACCGGCGTGGAGGTCGCCTACCGCTACGTGCCCGGCAGCAGCGGCACCGAGGTCGGCGGCGACTGGTTCGACGTCATCCCGCTGCCCGGCGACCGGACCGCGCTGGTGGTCGGCGACGTGATGGGCCACGGCCTGCGGGCCGCCGCGACGATGGGCCGGCTGCGGACCGCCGTCCGGGTGCTGGCCGCCCTGGACCTGCCGCCGGACGTGCTGCTGCGGCACGTCCACGAGCTGGCCGACGACCTCGCCCAAGGCCCGGACGAGGCGCTGCTCGCCACCTGCGTCTACGCGGTGTTCGACCCGGCCACCGCGACCCTGACCGCCGCCAAGGCCGGCCACATCCCGCCGGTGCTGGTGGTGCCGGGCGACGAGGCGGACGGGCCGACCCGCAACGGCGGCCCGCTGCCCGGCGGCGCCGGCCGGATCCTGGAGCTGCCCTCCGGCGCCCCGCTCGGGGTCGGCGGCGTGCCGTTCGAGTCCGTCGAGCTGAAGATCCCCGAGGGCAGCCTGCTGGCGCTGTGCACCGACGGCCTGGTGGAGTCCCGGGACAAGGACCTGGACGTCGGCCTGGACCGGCTGATCACGGTGCTCCAGCAGCCCTACGCGTCGATCCAGGCGGCCTGCGAGGCGGTGCTGGACACCATGGAGCAGGGCCGCGAGCCGGACGACGTGGCGCTGCTGCTGGCCCGGCTCGGCCACGGGCAGGCCGGCACCCCGACGGCCGGCTGGACGCTGCCCGCCGAGCCGACCGCGGTCTCCCGGGCCCGCCGGCTGGTCCGGGCGACGCTGGCCGAGTGGGGCGTCGAGGAGCTGACCGACACCGCGGAGCTGCTGGTCAGCGAGCTGGTCACGAACGCCGTCCGGTACGCGAGCGCGCCGATCGGGGTGCGGCTGACGCTCGGCGAGACGCTGCTGGTGGAGATCTCCGACCCGCTGCCGGACCCGCCGCGCGAGCGGCACGCCGCCGAGGCGGACGAGGGCGGCCGCGGGCTGGAACTGGTGGATCTGCTGGCCCTGCACTGGGGGGCCAGGGCGGAGGGGATGGGCAAGGTGGTCTGGTTCGAGCAGGCGCTGCCGGGTACCCCCGAGGCCGAGTTGTCCGGCGGTTGAGCGGCGGACGGGCCGTGCGGGAGAACGCCGCTGCATATGCCATCGGGAGCCCCCGGGGGAGCGCGCGCTCCGGCAGGGGGCGCGAGCGTGGCATTGTGGTTGCGCGGGCGGTAGGACAAAAACCTTCGCCCGATCTGATGTTGTGATGTTGAGGGCGTGTGAACGTACCCCTCGATGATGAATACTCGGTCTTCTCGACATCCGGACGGTCGCGGGTTTGGAGGGGTCGGTCCGTGAACAGCACCCCGGCGCGCAATGCGCCGAGCAGCAGCGGTCATGCCGCTGTACCCGGGCAGGCCGGCGCCCAACGCCGGCCCGCCCCTGCCCACCAGCTGCCCGTACCGGCCCGCGCCCCGCGGCCGACGGCCGAGGAGCAGCGGTGGGGTGCCGGGGATCCGGGCTCGTTCTACGACTACATCCGGGTCGCCACCTTCGCGATCGGCCCCGACGGCCGGATCAGCCAGTGGAGCGAGCGCGCGGCCGAGTTCTTCGGCGTCCCCGCCGCCGAGGCGGTCGGCGCCGACCCGGTGACCACCTTCGTCCCCCGCGAGCTCTGGCGGCGCGGTCGCGCCCGGCTGGAGCGCATCCTGGCGGGCGAGGAGTGGGTCGGCACCACCCCGTACCGGCACGCCGACGGCGGCGAGGGCCTCGCCGAGCTCTACCTCATGCCGGACAGCGCGCTGCCCACTGCCGGCGCCACCTGTCTCGCGGTCGACCTCGGCCGGCTCCGCCGGATCGAGACGGATCTGGCCGCGTCCGAGGCGGTTTTCGGCCAGACGCCGACCGGCTTCGTGCTCTTCGACGACCGGCTCCGGCTCCAGCGCGTCAACGACGCCTTCGCCTCCGGGATGGGCCTCGCCCCCACCGACCTGGAGGGCCTCACCCCGCACGACATCTTCCCCGGCTCCGAGGCCGACCGGCTCACCGCCGCCCTGCGCAAGGTCCTCGCCAGCGGCGAGCCCGTCTTCGACCTGCGCTTCCACGCCGCCGTCCCGACCCGCGAGGGCAACCGGCTCTGGGCCGTCTCGCTCTACCGCCTCAACGGCGCGGCCGGCCAGCCGATGGGCGTCGCCGGACAGGTCTCCGACGTCACCAGCCGGCACGTCGCCGAACGCGAGGCCGACGGCGTGCGCCGCAACCTCGCCCTGCTCAACGAGGCCAGCGCCCACATCGGCTCCACCCTCGACCTGGAGACCACCGCCAAGGAGCTGCTGGACGTCGTCGTCCCGCCGTTCTGCGACCTCGCCACCGTCGACCTCTACACCGCGCTGCTCTCCGGCGAGACCGTGCCCAGCGCCGGCCGGCTCGGCGACACCGTGCTCACCGACGGCAGCGGCGAACTGCGCCGGGTCGCCGTCTCCAGCGTGGTCGGCGGCGCCTCCTCGGTGCTCGGCTCGGTCACCGGCCTGCCCATCGCCGAGGCCGGCGGCACCCTCTGCTACCCGCGCCGCTCCCCGCACGCCCGGGCGCTGCGCACCGGCCGCAGCGTCGTCCCCGAGCCCGGGCCCGACCCGCTGCTGCGCTCCACCCTGATCGTCCCGCTGGTCGCCCGCGACCAGGTGCTCGGCCTGGTCCAGCTCTCCCGGGCGATCGGCAGCGAGCCCTTCGACGCCCGCGACGTCGCCATCGCCGAGGAACTCGTCGCCCGCGCCGCCGTCTGCATCGACAACGCCCGGCTCTACCGCCGCGAGCACGAGCGCGCGCTGATCCTCCAGCGCAGCCTGCTGCCCCCGGGCAACCCGGTCGCCAGCGGCCTGGAGATCGCCTGCCGCTACCTGCCCAGCAACAACAACACCGAGGTCGGCGGCGACTGGTTCGACGTCATCCCGCTGCCCGGCAACCGCACCGCCCTGGTCATCGGCGACGTGATGGGCCGCGGTCTGCGCGCCGCCGTCGCCATGGGCCAGCTGCGCACCGCCGTCCGGACCCTGGCCATGCTCGACCTGGAACCCGGCGAGGTGCTCGCCGCGCTCGACGAGATCGCCCGCGGCCTCGGCGACGACACCGCGCCCACCGGCCGGTCCAACCCGTACGGGCGGCTCACCTCCAGCGCCGACGAGGAGGCCCGCGAGGTCTACCTGGCCACCTGCGTCTACGCCGTGTACGACGCGGTCACCCGGCGCTGCACCTTCGCCAACGCCGGCCACCTGCCGCCCGTCCTGCTCGGCCCCGGCGAGCCCGCCCGGATGCTGGACGTCCCGCCCGGCCTGCCGCTCGGCGTCGGCGGCGAGCCCTTCGAGGAGGTCGAGCTGACCCTCCCGGACGGCGCCGTGCTCGGCCTCTACACCGATGGCCTGGTCGAGAGCCGCAAGCACCAGCTGGACGAGGGCCTGAAGGCCTTCCGCACCGCCCTCTCCGACGGCGGCAAGGGCCTGGAGGACCTCTGCGACCACGTGCTCGGCGAGCTCAACCCGCATCACGGCGAGGACGACATCGCCCTGCTGATGGCCAAGGTGCACGCCTTCCCGGCGGACGCCGTCGGCCAGTGGTTCCTGCCGCCCGAGCCCACCTCGGTGGCCAAGGCCCGCGAGTTCGCGTGCAGCTGGCTGCTCGCCCGGGGCCTGGACGAGCTGGTCGACACCACCGAGCTGCTGGTCAGCGAGCTGGTCACCAACGCGCTGCGGCACGGCCGGGGCGAGATCCGGCTGCGGCTGCTGCGCGACCGGACCATGGTGTGCGAGGTCTGGGACGACGGCTACGCCCAGCCCCGGCAGCGCCGCGCCCACGAGACCGACGAGGGCGGGCGCGGGCTCCAGCTGGTCAGCCTGCTCGCCGAACGCTGGGGCAGCCGGCGCACGCCCAAGGGCAAGATCGTCTGGTTCGAGCTGGGTCTCTAGCCACCCGACCGGCGGTACCGCCGATCGGGTGCTGTCCCCGCCGGCCCGCCGTGTCGGGGCCGCCGGGCGCGCGGGGGCGGCGTTCCATGGCCGCCATGCGCGCCCGCCTCCCCGCCGCAGCCGCCGCGCTGCTGCTCGCCCTCGGTGCCACGGCCGGCTGCCTCGGCGGCCCCGACCCGGCCGGCACCGTCCGCACCCCCGACCCCGCGCCGCCCGCCCCGGCCGTCGTCACCGGGGACGTCCGCCCGGTCGACCGGGCCGCCGTCCGCGACGGCGGCACCCTGCGCTGGGCCGTCGACGCCGTCCCGGCCACCCTGAACGCCTACCAGGGCGCCGCCACCGCCGACTCCGCACTGCTCGCGCACGCCCTCTACCCGGCGCTGTTCCGGCCGGACGCGCACGGCGAGTGGACGCCGGACCCTGACTACCTGACCGCCGCCGAGTCCACCCCGCCCGGACGGCTGCCCCAGGTGGTCACCTACCACCTCAACCCGCACGCCGTCTGGAGCGACGGCACCCCGCTCTCCGCCGCCGACTTCATCGCCCAGCGGACCGCGCTCACCGGCCCCGCCGCCACCGCCGCCCGCCCCGCCGGGTACGCGGCCGTCGACTCCATCACCCAGGGCGCCGACCCGCACGAGGTCCGGGTCACCTTCCGACAGCCCTGCGCCGAGTGGCAGGCCCTGTTCGGCCCGCTCTACCCCGCCGCCGAGACCGCCACCCCCGCCGCCTTCGAGCACCCGCTGCCCGGCGGCACCGCCCACCCGACCGCCGGCCCGTTCCTGGTCGACGGCTACGACCCGGCGGGCGGCCGGGCCACCCTGGTCCGCAACCCGTTCTGGTGGGGCGAGCCGGCCAAGGCGGACCGGATCGAGTTCCTCGCCGTCCCGCCCGAGCACCGCGCCGAGGAACTGGCCGGGGGCCGGCTCGACCTCGCCCCGCTGACCGCGGCGGTCGAGCACGCCGGGCCCGACACCGCCGAGGCGCTGCGCCGGGCCGCCGCGCTGCCCGGCGTCACCCTGCACCGGGCCGCCGGGACCGGCCTCGCCCAGCTCACCCTGAACGCCGCCCGCGAACCGCTCACCGACCCGGTGCTGCGCCGCGGGCTGGCCCGCGGCGTCGACCGGCGGCACGCCGCCGACGCCGCGCTGACCCCGTTCGGACTGCCCGCCGCGCCGCTCGGCCACCACCTGCTGGCCGGCGACCAGCCCGGCTACCGGGACGACTCCGACGCACTGGGCGTCGCCGATCCCGGGCGGATGCTGGACATCGCCGGCTGGAAGCGCCCCGCGAGCGGCGGCACCCGGGCCCGGGACGGCCGCGAACTGGCGCTCACCCTGCTGGTCCCGGCCGGCTCGGCGACCCTCCGGCGGGCGGCCGACGCGGTGGCGGCGGACCTCGGCGCGATCGGGGCGGCCGTCCAGGTCGTGGAGGCGCCGGCGGACGCGGTCCTGCGCGACCACCTGGCCACCGGCGACTACGACCTCGCCCTGTTCTCCTGGCCCGCCGGCCCCGCCCCGGCCGACGAGCAGCGGCCCGTCTACGCCAAGCCCCGCCCCGGCCCGGACGGCGCCCCGGAGGCCGGCCGCAACTACGCGCGGGCCGGGACGGACGAGATCGACCGCCTCTTCGGCCTCGCCGCCGCCGAACCCGACCCGGACGCCCGCCGCGCCCTGCTCCAGGAGACCGACGCGCGGATCTGGCAGCTGGGCCACTCCGTCCCGCTCTTCCAGCGCCCGGAGGCGGTGGCGGTCCGCGACGGCCTGGTCGGCGCCGGAATCCGGGGCCTGGCCCGCCCCCGTCTCCAGGACCTCGGCTGGGCGGCGGGCTAACGGACCTCGACGGGCCGCTCCAGCATCCGCTCCACGTCGGCGATCCGGGTGAGGCCGGGGCACTCCCGGCGGGCGCGGGCGAGAGCCTTCCTGGCCCGTTCGGGCTTCCCGGTCGCGATCAGGGCGGCGGCCAGCGTGCAGCCGGCGTGAGCCCGCCAGTGCGGGGAGAGCCGGGCGTCGACCGCGTGGCGGCGGGCGGCGCGGACGGCCGCCTCGGGATCGCCGTTGAAGCGCGCGAGATCGGCCGCCCCCTGAACGTAGCGGAGCTTGGCCCGCTCGTCGTGGCCGAACACCTCCAGGAGCGGGGCCAACAGCGCACCGGCCCTGGCCGGGGTCAGTTCCCCACTGTCGCTGCGGCACACGATCACCGCGGCGGCGACGGCGTGCGCCTGACGCGGGCCGCAGCCTCGCGCCAGGGCCAGCTCGATGATCCGGTCGGCCTCGTCGTGGCGGCCTTCGGCGAGCGCCACCCCGGCGGCCGTGAGGCGGGTGTGACCCGCCTGGGCCGGGGCGGGCCCGTCCAGCACGGCGCGTGCCTCGGGGATCCGGCCGCGCCACAGCAGCCGTTCGGCCGTGATGTCGCGGGTCGACCAGAGGTGGTGCTCCAGGGCCCGGGGGCGGAAGGGCAGGACGAGGACGGCCCAGATCGAGTTGATCGGAGACGGCGCCCCGAGGAGCAGGAGGAGAACGAGGGTGGAGAGCAGGCCGAGCCCGATGCCCCGGGCCGCCCCCGTGAAGGAGAGCGCGAACCAGGCTCCGAGACCGCCGTGCACGGCGAGCCAGCCGACCGAGCAGGCCCAGAGCCGCAGCCTCGGGGCCCGGACGGGCAGCAGGCCCCAGTGGAGGCGCAGGCCGCTGGTGGGCCGCAGCCCCAGGGTGACCGGGACCCCGGCGACCGTTCCCTGCCACAGCACCCGCCCCCACCCGTAGGAGACGCCGAGGAACCGTCCCCCGCCCAGCCGGTGGGTGAGGAGGAGCCAGAGGTCGGAGAGCGGCTCCTGGCCCAGCAGGGTGCCGACCAGGAAGCCGAGCGCGGTCCACGGCGGGAGGCCGTGGTCGACCTTGGCGAACAGAACCACGGTGCCGGCGCCGAGGACGATCGGAGGGAGGACGGAGCGGAGGTGGTGGATCACGGCCGAAGCCTGGCGGAGGTGGAACACCGGGTGAAAGGGGAGTGACCGAGCTGTGATCTTGACCGGGCCCGCGATGCCCGTTTCGGCCGAGCTCGGCGGTTCCCCGTACCATAGGAGGAAGCCGTGGCATGTTCTGCCCGGCGGGTGGACCGGTAGTAGCAGGCGGAACGGGTGGTGGCGGCCGACAGGGGTCGCAAGTGCGCGTCACGCAGCCGGGCGCTCTAACCCACGATTCCAGGAGAATCCGCTAGGCATGCCCACGCGCAACGACATCCGTAACGTCGCCATCGTCGCTCACGTCGACCACGGCAAGACCACCCTGGTCGACGCCATGCTCAAGCAGGCCGGTGCCTTCGCCGCTCACCAGCAGCTGGACGACCGGATGATGGACTCCAACGACCTGGAGCGCGAGAAGGGCATCACCATTCTCGCGAAGAACACCGCGGTCAAGTACCACCCCAAGGATGGTGGCGCGCCGATCACCATCAACATCATCGACACCCCGGGCCACGCCGACTTCGGTGGCGAGGTCGAGCGCGGTCTGTCGATGGTGGACGCGGTCGTCCTGCTGGTCGACGCCTCCGAGGGCCCGCTGCCGCAGACCCGCTTCGTGCTCCGCAAGGCGCTCACCGCGCGGCTGCCCGTCATCCTCTGCATCAACAAGACCGACCGTCCGGACGCCCGGATCGACGAGGTCATCAACGAGACCTACGACCTCTTCCTCGACCTGGACGCGGACGAGGACCAGATCGAGTTCCCGATCGTCTACGCCTGCGCGCGTGACGGCGTCGCCTCGCTGACCAAGCCGGACAACGGCACCGTTCCCGCGGACAGCGACAACCTGGAGCCGTTCTTCTCCACCATCCTGGAGCACGTCCCGGCCCCGACCTACGACGCCGAGGCCCCGCTGCAGGCCCACGTCACCAACCTGGACGCCGACAACTTCCTCGGCCGCATCGCGCTGCTCCGCGTCGAGCAGGGCGAGCTGCGCAAGGGCCAGACGGTGGCCTGGATCAAGCGCGACGGTTCCATCTCGAACGTCCGCATCTCCGAGCTGCTGATGACCGAGGCGCTCACCCGCAAGCCGGCCGAGGTGGCGGGCCCCGGTGACATCTGTGCCGTCGCCGGCATCTCCGACATCATGATCGGCGAGACCCTGGCCGACCCGGAGAACCCGATCGCGCTGCCGCTGATCACGGTGGACGAGCCGGCCATCTCGATGACCATCGGCACCAACACCTCGCCGCTGGTCGGCCGGGGCGGCAGCGGCAAGGGCGCGGACGCCAAGTCGGCCGGCCGGGTCGACCGCAAGGTCACCGCCCGCCAGGTGAAGGACCGCCTGGACCGCGAGCTGATCGGTAACGTCTCGCTGCGCGTCCTGGACACCGAGCGCCCGGACGCCTGGGAGGTGCAGGGCCGCGGTGAGCTGGCGCTGGCCATCCTGATCGAGACCATGCGCCGCGAGGGCTTCGAGCTGACCGTCGGCAAGCCGCAGGTGGTCACCAAGGAGGTCAACGGCAAGACCCACGAGCCGGTCGAGCGCCTGACCGTCGACGTGCCCGAGGAGCACATGGGTGCCGTCACCCAGCTCATGGGCATCCGCAAGGGCCGGATGGACAACATGTCCAACCACGGCTCGGGCTGGGTCCGGATGGAGTTCGTCGTCCCGTCCCGCGGTCTGATCGGCTTCCGGACCGAGTTCCTCACCAACACCCGCGGCACCGGTATCGCGCACTCGATCCACGAGGGCCACGAGCCGTGGTTCGGCACGCTGACGACCCGCAACAACGGTTCGCTGGTCGCCGACCGGGCCGGCGTGGTCACCGCCTTCGCGATGACCAACCTGCAGGAGCGCGGCGTGCTCTTCTGCGACCCGGGCACCGAGGTGTACGAGGGCATGATCGTCGGCGAGAACTCGCGTGCCGACGACATGGACGTCAACATCACCAAGGAGAAGAAGCTCACCAACATGCGGTCGTCGAACGCCGACGTCGCCGAGTCGATCGTCCCGCCGCGCAAGCTCTCGCTGGAGCAGTCGCTGGAGTTCTGCCGCGAGGACGAGTGCATCGAGGTGACCCCGGAGACGGTTCGCATCCGTAAGGTCGTGCTGGACCAGAAGGACCGCGGCCGTACCGCCTCGCGCGCGAAGAAGGCGTGATCACGGCCTTCTGAGCCCTTCCGGCGGCGCTTTGGCCGGAAACGTTCGCCCCCCTTTCCGATGGGAAGGGGGGCGAACTTTTTCAACTACTCCACGCTGTCGACGCGCGTATAAACGGAATAGCGCTTACCACGCCGAGGTGTCCGCTGAGCGAACGTGACAGTCCGTCATTCATGACGACTGTCCGGTTGATGCCTGTCTGAGTATGTCTCTTATGTCCGATTTTCGAAACTTACCGACCGTTCATGTGACCTAATTGAGATCGGCAGTGGTCACTTTCGTGTCCGTGCGTGACACATAGTGGGTGCAGTCAGGCTCGGGTCAAGGGTTACGCGCAGGGGTGCGCGCCGAAACCACGAGCGCGGACGGCACGGCGGACCGGATCAACCGCCCGCGGTGCTCTCCTCGTTGGAAAGTCGAATTCAGGAGGCATCCCCCCATGCGTGGTGCAACCCAGACCAAGTGGATCGTCGCGGCGACCGCGATCGCCCTCGCGGCGACCGCCTGCAGCACCAGCTCGAAGAGCGACGACAAGGCCGCCTCCGGCGGCGGCTCGATCGCCGTTCAGCTCGGTGAGCCGCAGCACGGCCTGGTTCCGCAGAACACCGCGGAGTCCGAGGGTGCCGAGGTCCTGGGCCAGCTGTTCGCCGGCCTGGTCGAGTACGACCGGAAGACCAACGAGCCGAAGCTGCGCGTCGCCGAGTCGATCGAGTCCCCGGACAGCAAGGTCTGGACGATCAAGCTGAAGGACGGCTACACCTTCCACAACGGTGAGAAGGTCACCGCCCAGTCCTTCGTCGACGCCTGGAACTGGGGCGCCAACCAGGACAACGCGGCCGAGGGCCTGCCGTTCTTCGCCAAGATCGAGGGCTCCGAGGAGCTCTCGCCGGGCAAGGACAAGAAGCCGGCCACCGACAAGCTCAAGGGCCTGCAGGTCGTCGACGAGAAGACCTTCACCGTCACCCTGACCAACCCGTTCTCCCAGTTCAAGACCATGCTGGGATACAACGCGTTCTACCCGCTGCCGAAGGCCTTCTTCCAGGACCCGAAGTCGTTCGGGGACGCCCCGATCGGCAACGGCCCGTTCCAGATGGACGGCAAGTGGGAGCACAACAAGCAGATCAAGGTCAAGCGCTACGACAACTTCCCGGCCTCTGACGGCAAGGCGAAGCTGCAGGGTGTCACCTTCAAGATCTACGACAACCTGGACACCGCGTACAACGACCTGCGCGCCGACAACATCCAGGCCACCGACAAGCTCCCGATCTCGGCCATGGGCACCGTCAAGGGCGAGTTCGGCGACCGCTACATCTACAAGCCGGAGTCCGGCGTCGGTTACATCGGCTTCCCGATCTCGACCAACCCGGCCACCTACGGCAAGCCGGAGATCCGCAAGGCGATCTCGATGGCGATCGACCGCGAGGCGATCACCAAGCAGATCTTCGCGGGCACCCGTGTCCCGGCCGACGACTTCATCAACCCGCTGATCCCGGGCTACCGCAAGGGCGCCATGGGCGACGCGGCGAAGTTCGACCCGGCCAAGGCCAAGCAGCTGTGGGACACCGCCGGCGGTGTCCCGAACAACACCATCGAGCTGGGCTACAACGCCGACGGCGGCCACAAGGAGTGGATCGAGGCCGTCGCCAACCAGCTGAAGAAGAACCTCGGCGTCGAGGTCACCACGAAGCCGTTCGAGAAGTTCGGCAAGATCCTGGACGCGCTCGGCGCCAAGCAGTACTCCGGTGCCTTCCGCATGGCGTGGTCGATGGACTACCCGTCGATCGAGAACTACGAGCGTCCGATCTTCTCCAAGGTCGCCATCGAGAACGGCTCGAACTACGGCGGTTACGTCAACGACAAGTTCGAGTCGCTGCTGGACCAGGCCGACCAGGCGAAGAGCCCGGAGGAGGGCCTGAAGCTGTACCAGCAGGCCGACGACGTCCTGATCGAGGACCTGCCGTACATCCCGGTCTACACCTACATGTCCTCCGCCGCGTACTCCAAGAAGATCAAGAACTTCGACACCGACGCCCAGGGTCGTATGAACCTGGCCGAGGTCGAGCTCGCCGGCTGATCTGAGACGCAGACGTTAGGGGGCGGGTGGAGACCGGACCACAGTCCGGCTCCCCCCGCCTCCCTTCCTTGTCCGAAAGTGTGGAGGTCTAATGGGCCGCTATGTGATCCGCCGACTGATACAGGCGATCCCTGTCCTTATCGGCGCGACGCTGCTGATCTACGCGTTGGTCCACTACCTGCCCGGTGACCCGGTGCAGGCGCTGGCCGGCGAGAAGCGAGCCGACCCGGTCGTCGCGGACATGATCCGCGAAAAGTACCACCTGAACGACCCGTTCCTCGTTCAGTACTGGAACTACATCACCGGCGTCTTCCAGGGCGACCTGGGAGAGAGCCTCACCGGCCGTTCGGTGAGTGAGATGATCGGGGACGCCTTCCCGTACACCGTCAACCTCGCTCTGGTGGCTTTTGTCATCGAGGCGGTCGTCGGTGTCGCGGCCGGTGTCATGGCGGCCCTGCGCAAGGGGAAGTTCCTGGACCAGCTGGTCCTCATCAGCACGCTGCTGGTCATCTCGATCCCGGTCTTCGTCACCGGCTTCGTGCTGCAGCTCGTGCTCGGCGTCAAGCTGAAGAACGACTACGGCATCGAGATCTTCTCGGTGTCCTTCAACGAGGAGGACGGGCTCCGGGCGTACCTGCTGCCGGCTTTCGTCCTCGCCTCGATGTCGCTGGCGTACGTCGCCCGTCTGACCCGCACCAGCCTGATGGAGACCATGCGCGCGGACTACGTCCGCACCGCGGTCGCCAAGGGCCTGAAGCGCCGTCGGGTGATCGGCCGTCACGCGCTGCGCAACGCGCTGATCCCGATCGTCACCTTCCTGGGCGCCGACCTCGGCGGTCTCATGGGTGGTGCGGTCATCACCGAGCGGATCTTCAACATCCACGGCATCGGCGGCCTGCTCGCCCAGTCCGTGTACCAGAAGCAGGGAACGATCATCGTCGGCGTGGTCACGCTGCTGGTGCTGATCTACCTGATCACCACCCTGCTCGTGGACCTGCTGTACGCCGTGCTCGACCCGAGGATCCGCTATGAGTGACACCATCACCAAGGGCCCCGAGGCCCCTTCCGGCGACAACGGCGAGAAGGGCGCGGCGAAGGCCCAGAAGCCCGAGCGCGTCGCGAGCCTCTGGTCGGACGCGCTGCGCGACCTGCGCCGCAACCCGGTCTTCATCATCGGCGCGGTGCTGGTGTTCTGCCTGCTGGTCATCTCCGCGGTGCCGCAGCTGTTCACCGACGGCAGCCCGTTCGCGGGCGGTGCCTGCGACCTGGACAACTCGCTGAAGCGTCCGAGCGCCGAGCACTGGTTCGGCTTCGACGTCCAGGGCTGCGACATCTACACCCGCACCATCTGGGGCGCCCGCAACTCGGTCACCGTCGGCGTGCTGACCACCCTGACGGTCACCGTGGTGGGCTCCCTGCTCGGCCTGCTGGCGGGCTGGAAGGGCGGGATCGTCGACTCGATCCTGTCCCGCTTCACCGAGATCTTCTTCTCGATCCCGCTGCTGCTCGGCGGCATGCTGATCATGTCGATGCTCGGCACCGGCAACGCCTACACCGTCTCGCTGGTCATGGCCGTGCTCGGCTGGCCGCAGATCTTCCGCATCATGCGCGCCTCGGTGCTGGCCAACAAGAACAACGACTACGTGATGGCGGCCCGCGCGCTGGGTGCCGGCTCCGGCCGGATCACCTTCCGGCACATCCTGCCGAACGCCATCGCGCCGGTCATCGTCGTCGCCGCGATCTCCCTGGGCGTCTACATCGGCGCCGAGGCCGCGCTGTCCTACCTGGGCATCGGCGTCCAGCCCCCGCAGATCTCCTGGGGCCTGATGATCAGCGACGCTCAGCCCCGCTTCCTGAACGCCCCGCACGTCCTGCTCTTCCCGGCCGCCGTGCTGAGCATCACCGTGCTGGCGTTCATCATGCTCGGCGACGCGGTGCGCGACGCCCTCGACCCGAAGCTCCGCTGAGAGAAGAGGTGACGACCCGATGACCACCGTGATCGAGAAGAACCAGAAGAACCGCCTGGAGGTTGGCACCCCGCTGCTGGAGGTCAAGGACCTCCACGTGGAGTTCCACACCCGGGACGGCGTGGCCAAGGCCGTGAACGGCGTCAACTACTCCGTTTCCGCCGGTGAGACCCTGGCGGTGCTCGGCGAGTCCGGCTCCGGCAAGTCGGTGACCGCCCAGACCATCATGGGCATCCTCGACATGCCGCCCGGCAAGATCAGCCAGGGCCAGATCCTCTTCCGCGGGCAGGACATGCTCGCGATGAAGGAGGAGGAGCGCCGGCAGATCCGCGGCCAGAAGATCGCGATGATCTTCCAGGACGCGCTCTCCTCGCTGAACCCGGTGATGACCGTCGGCGCGCAGCTGGGCGAGATGTTCCGGGTGCACCGCGGCGCCTCCAAGAAGGAGGCCCGGGAGAAGGCCATCGAGCTGATGGAGCGGGTGCGCATCCCCGCGGCCAAGCAGCGTGTGGGCGACTACCCGCACCAGTTCTCCGGCGGCATGCGCCAGCGCATCATGATCGCCATGGCGCTCTCCATGGAGCCCGACCTGATCATCGCCGACGAGCCCACCACCGCCCTGGACGTCACCGTCCAGGCCCAGGTGATGGACCTGCTCGCGGAGCTGCAGGACGAGTACAACATGGGCCTGATCCTGATCACCCACGACCTCGGCGTGGTCGCCGACGTCGCGGACAAGATCGCCGTGATGTACGCCGGCCGGATCGTCGAGACCGCCCCGGTGCACGAGCTGTACGCGCGCCCGGCCCACCCGTACACCAAGGGCCTGCTCCGCTCCATCCCGCGCCTGGACCAGAAGGGCCAGGAGCTGTACGCGATCAAGGGCCTGCCCCCGAACCTGCTGAAGGTTCCGGCCGGCTGCGCGTTCAACCCTCGCTGTGACGTCGCCACCGACCTGTGCCGCACGGAGATCCCGAAGCTGCACCAGGTGACCGACAAGGACGGCAAGGAGCTCACCGGCCGCCGCAGCGCGTGCCACCTCTGGAAGGAGACCCTCCATGGCTGAGCCCATCCTGGAGGTCAAGGACCTGGTCAAGCACTACCCGCTGACCCAGGGCATCCTGTTCAAGAAGCAGGTCGGCGCCGTCAAGGCCGTCGACGGCGTCTCCTTCGAGCTGGCGAAGGGCGAGACGCTCGGTATCGTCGGCGAGTCCGGCTGCGGCAAGTCGACGCTGGCCAAGGTGCTGATGCACCTGGAGACGGCCACCTCCGGCCAGGTCCTGTTCAAGGGCGAGGACATCACCAAGCTGTCCGGCGCGGGCCTCAAGGCCGTCCGCCGGAACATCCAGATGGTGTTCCAGGACCCGTACACCTCGCTCAACCCGCGCATGACGGTCGGCGACATCATCGGCGAGCCCTTCGAGATCCACCCCGAGGTGGCTCCCAAGGGCGACCGCCGCAGGGCGGTCCAGGACCTGCTGGACGTCGTAGGCCTCAACCCGGAGTACATCAACCGGTACCCGCACCAGTTCTCGGGCGGTCAGCGCCAGCGCATCGGCATCGCCCGCGGCCTGGCGCTCAAGCCGGAGGTCATCATCTGCGACGAGCCGGTCTCGGCCCTGGACGTGTCCGTCCAGGCGCAGGTGATCAACCTGCTGGAGCAGCTGCAGAGCGACTTCGAGCTCTCCTACATGTTCATCGCCCACGACCTCTCCATCGTCCGGCACATCTCCGACCGCGTCGGCGTGATGTACCTCGGCAAGATGGTCGAGATCGGCACGGACGAGGAGATCTACGAGAACGCCACCCACCCGTACACCCAGGCGCTGCTCTCCGCGGTGCCGGTGCCGGACCCGGAGGCGCGCGCGAACCGCGACCGGATCATCCTGACCGGTGACATCCCCTCGCCGGCCAACCCGCCGTCGGGCTGCCGCTTCCGCACCCGCTGCTGGAAGGCGGAGGAGCGCTGCTCGACCGAGGTCCCGCTGCTGGCGGTGCCCGAGGTGCTGAGCGGCCCGGCCAAGCACCAGTCGGCGTGCCACTTCGCCGCCGTCCGGGAGACGGCCGCGGCCTGACGGCCCGCCCGTTCCCGCCCGGAGGGGCCCGTTGCCGTTCGCGGCGCGGGCCCCTTCGGCGTTCGCGCGCCGGGCCTGCCGGGGCGTCAACCGGTGCGGCGGCCCGTGCACCCTTCCGGGGGTACCGCACTCGCGCCGCCGGGCGGCCGAGCTTCTCATGGGGTGTGATGCGTCACACACCTTGAGGAGGGACCTCCATGCCCGTGGCCACCCGTGCTCGATGGGTCCTCGCCGCAGCGACGTCCGTGGCCCTGGTGGCCGGCGGATGCAGCAGCAGCGGCGGCGGGGGCGGCAGCAGCGGCTCGTCGGACAGCAGCAAGACCTTCAGCTACCAGAGCAGCGAGCCGCAGAACGCGCTGCAACCGGCCAACGCCAACGAGACCGGCGGCGGGCGCATCCTGCAGAACCTCTTCAAGGGCCTGGTCGACTACGACCCGGCGAACGCGAAGATCCGGATGCAGGTCGCGGACAAGATCGACACCAGCGACTCGCAGACCTTCGACGTCACGCTGAAGGACGGCTGGAAGTTCCACGACGGCACCCCGGTGCACGCCAAGAACTTCGTCGACGCCTGGAACTGGGCCGCGACCACCACCAACAACCAGATCAACAGCTCCTGGTTCTCCGACATCGAGGGCTACGCGGACGTCCACCCGGAGAGCGGCCAGCCGACCGTGGCCAAGATGTCCGGGCTGACCGTCACCGACGACCTGCACTTCACCGTCAAGCTGAGCCACAAGGTCTCGTACTTCGAGTACAAGCTCGGCTACATCGCCTTCTCCCCGCTGCCGGACGCCTTCTACAACGACCCCGCCGGGTACGGGCAGAAGCCGGTCGGCAACGGCGCCTACCAGTTCGTCAGCTGGGACCACAACCAGCAGGTGGTCACCAAGGCCTTCCCGGACTACCAGGGCGTGGACAAGCCGAAGAACGGCGGCATCGTCTTCAAGATGTACAGCACGTCCGAGGCCGCCTACGCCGACCTGCAGTCCAACAACCTGGACGTGATGGACCAGGTGCCGCCCTCCGCGCTGGCCACCTACAAGAGCGACCTCGGCGACCGGGCGATCGACGCCCCGCAGGGCGCCATCCAGAACATCGGCTTCACGCTCTACCAGGCCGACTGGGCCCCGCCGGAGAAGGCGAAGGTGCGCCAGGGCCTGTCGATGGCGATCGACCGCGACACCATCACCAAGACGGTGCTCCAGGGCTCGCGCAAGCCGGCTTCCGCCTGGGTCGCCGAGGGCGTCGAGGGCTACAAGGCCGGCCAGTGCGGTGACAACTGCACCTTCGACCCGGCCAAGGCCAAGCAGCTGATCGCCGAGGGCGGCGGCGTCCCCGGCAACAGGATGACCATCACCTACAACGCCGACGGCGGCCACAAGGAGTGGGTCGACGCGGTCTGCAACTCGATCCGGCAGAACACCGGGGTGGAGTGCACCGGGGACCCGAAGCCGGACTTCAAGACCGCCCGCGCGGCGATCACCGGCCACCAGATCAACGGCGCCTTCCGCACCGGCTGGGTCCAGGACTACCCGCTGAACGCCAACTTCCTCGCCGACGTGTACCGCACCGGCGCGGCGTCCAACGACTTCGGCTACAGCAACGCGCAGTTCGACCAGCTCGCCACCCAGGCCGACGAGGCCGCCAGCGTCTCCGACACGGTGACCGGCTACCAGCAGGCCGAGGCGGTGCTGGCGCAGGGCATGCCGGCCATCCCGCTCTGGTACTACCGCACCAACTCGGGCTACTCCACCAAGGTCCAGAACGTGACGTTCGACTCCTTCGGCAACCCGGCCTGGACGCAGGTCGAGGTCAAGGGCTGACCGGGCGCGGCCTGGGTTCCCCCGCGGGCCCCGCCCTTCCCGCACGGAGGGCGGGGCCCGGGCACTCGATCACTTCTCCGGGAAGGAGGCTCGGATGGGCAGTTACGTGCTGCGGCGGGTGCTGCAGATGATCCCGGTGTTCTTCGGCACCACGCTGCTGATCTTCCTGATGGTCTACACGCTGCCGGGGGACCCGGTCGCAGCACTGTTCGGGGAGAAGGCCGCGGACCCCGCCGTGGTCGCCAACCTCAAGCACAAGTACTACCTGGACCAGCCGATCTGGAAGCAGTACCTGCACTACATGGGGAACCTCTTCCAGGGCGACTTCGGCACCAGCTTCACCGGCCGCCCGGTCTCGGACATCATGGCGCAGGCCTTCCCGGTCACCATCCGGCTGGCCCTGCTGGCCTTCGCCTTCGAGATGATCTTCGGACTGCTGCTGGGCCTGGTCTCCGGACTCAAGCGCGGCAGCATCCAGGACACCGTGGTGCTGTTCCTCACCCTGCTGGTGATCTCCATCCCGGTGTTCGTCCTGGCGTACATCGCGCAGACCGTCTTCGCGACCAACCTGGGCTGGGTCACCCCGACCGTCCAGGACTCCAGGGACCTCTCGCAACTGATCCTGCCGGCGATCGTGCTGGGCTCGCTGTCGCTGGCGTACGTCGCCCGGCTCACCCGCACCTCGATCGGCGAGAACCTGCGGGCCGACTACATGCGCACCGCGGTGGCCAAGGGGCTGCCCCGGCGCACCATCATCAGCCGTCACCTGCTGCGCAACTCGCTGATCCCGGTGGTCACCTTCCTCGGCACCGACCTCGGCGCGCTGATGGGCGGCGCGATCGTCACCGAGGGCATCTTCAACGTGCAGGGTGTCGGCAACGTCCTCTACCGAGCGATCAACCAGAAGGAGGGGCCGACCGTGGTCGGCATCGTCACCGTGCTGGTGATCGTCTACCTGGTGGCCTCCCTCGTCGTCGACCTGCTCTACGCGGTCCTGGACCCGAGGATCCGCTATGCCTGACGTCCACGACGAGAACTCCTACGAGCCGCATCCCAAGCCGGGAGTGGACCACTTGGACTACGCCGGCGAGCAGGGCATGGCGGTCGAGCAGGAGACCCTGATCGAGCGCGACCCGGACAAGCGGGAGGCGGCCCGCAGCCTCTGGGGCGACGCCTGGCGCGACCTGCGGCGGCGGCCGATCTTCCTGATCTCGGCGGTGCTGATCGTGCTGCTGATCGTGATGGCGATCTTCCCCTGGGCGTTCACCGACGCCGATCCGCGCAAGGCCGACCTGGTCCACAACTACCTCAGACGGCCGGACTGGACGGACTTCTTCG
Organism: Kitasatospora sp. NPDC004723; assembly: GCF_040609255.1. NCBI lineage: Bacteria > Bacillati > Actinomycetota > Actinomycetes > Kitasatosporales > Streptomycetaceae > Kitasatospora > Kitasatospora sp. NPDC004723. The sequence goes on from NZ_JBEXJT010000031.1 coordinate 78,520, forward strand.
GCGCGGGCTGGTTCGGCTACGACGGCCAGGGCCGCTCCATCTACGCCCGGGTCGTGTACGGCGCCCGGGCCTCGATCACCGTCGGCATCTTCGTGACCGCGATGGTGACCGTGCTCGGCGGGCTGACCGGCATGGTGGCCGGCTACTTCGGCGGCACGGTGGACGCGGTGCTCTCCCGGATCATCGACATCTTCTTCGGCATCCCGCTGCTGCTCGGTGCGCTGGTGCTGCTGAACGCCTTCTCCGTCCGCACGGTGTGGACGGTGGTCGTCGCGCTGGGCGTGCTCGGCTGGACGCAGATCGCCCGCGTCATGCGCGGCGCGGTGCTGACGGTCAAACAGTCCGACTTCGTGGTGGCCGGCCGGGCGCTGGGTGCCGGGACCGGACGGCTGATGTTCCGGCACATCCTGCCGAACGCGGTCGCCCCGGTGATCGTGGTGGCGACCATCGCGCTGGGCGGCTACATCGCCACCGAGGCGACGCTGAGCTTCCTCGGCATCGGCCTGCAGGACCCGACCATCTCCTGGGGCATCGACATCTCCTCGGCCCAGAAGGTGATCCGGACCGCCCCGTTCGTCCTGTTCTTCCCGGCCGCGGCGCTCTCCGTCACCGTGCTGGCCTTCATCATGCTGGGCGACGCGGTGCGCGACGCCCTCGACCCGAAGCTGCGCTGAGCGAGGGGACGCATTCGTGACCACAGCAGTCGATACCGGGAGGACCCGGCGGGAAGAGCCCTACGAGGGCCCGCTGCTCGACGTCCGCGACCTGCACGTCGAGTTCGTCACCCGGGACGGGGTGGCGAAGGCGGTCAACGGGGTCAACTACAGCGTCCGGGCCGGGGAGACGCTGGCGGTGCTCGGCGAGTCCGGCTCCGGCAAGTCGGTGACCGCGCAGGCGATCATGGGCATCCTGGACATGCCGCCGGCCCGCATCCCGCGCGGCGAGATCCGCTTCCGGGGCCAGGACATGCTGAAGATGGACAAGGAGACGCGGCGCAAGGTCCGCGGGCAGAAGATCGCGATGATCTTCCAGGACGCGCTCTCCTCGCTCAACCCGGTGCTCACCGTGGGCTTCCAGCTGGGCGAGATGTTCCGCGCCCACCACGGCAGCTCGCGCAAGGAGGCCAAGGAGAAGGCCGTCGAGCTGATGGAGCGGGTGCGGATCCCGGCGGCCCGGCAGCGGGTCAACGACTATCCGCACCAGTTCTCCGGCGGTATGCGCCAGCGCATCATGATCGCGATGGCGCTGGCGCTGGAGCCGGACCTGATCATCGCGGACGAGCCCACCACCGCGCTGGACGTCACCGTGCAGGCCCAGGTGATGGATCTGCTCGCCGAGCTCCAGGCCGAGTTCAACATGGGGCTGATCCTGATCACCCACGACCTGGGCGTGGTCGCGGACGTCGCGGACAAGATCGCGGTGATGTACGCGGGCCGAATCGTGGAGACCGCACCGGTGCACGAGCTGTACGCGCGTCCGGCGCACCCGTACACCCGCGGGCTGCTGGACTCGATCCCGCGCCTGGACCAGAAGGGCCAGGAGCTGTACGCGATCAAGGGCCTGCCGCCCAACCTGCTGCGGATCCCGCCGGGCTGCGCGTTCAACCCGCGCTGCCCGCGCGCCCAGGACATCTGCCGGCAGGAGGTGCCGGAGCTGTTCCCGGTCACCGAGGACGACGGCACCGAGCTGGCCGGGCGGGGCAGCGCCTGCTTCTTCTGGAAGGAGACCCTCCATGACCGTTGAGGGGCCCGGCGCGGTCGAGTCGCCGGTGGAGGCCGCCTTCGAGCAGGAGGTGGCGCGCGGCGAGCCGATCCTCGAAGTCCGCGACCTGGTCAAGCACTTCCCGCTGACCAGGGGTGTGCTGTTCAAGAAGCAGGTCGGCGCGGTGAAGGCGGTCGACGGGGTCTCCTTCGACCTCGTGCAGGGGGAGACGCTGGGCATCGTCGGCGAGTCCGGCTGCGGCAAGTCGACGCTGGCCAAGGTGCTGATGAACCTGGAGCCGGCCACCGGCGGCTCGGTGCGCTACAAGGGCGAGGAGATCTCTCGGCTCACCGGGGCCGGGCTGAAGGCGGTGCGGCGCAACATCCAGATGGTGTTCCAGGACCCGTACACCTCGCTCAACCCGCGCATGACGGTCGGCGACATCATCGGCGAGCCCTTCGAGATCCACCCCGAGGTGGCCCCCAAGGGCGACCGCCGCAAGGCCGTCCAGGACCTGCTGGACGTCGTCGGCCTCAACCCGGAGTACATCAACCGCTATCCGCACCAGTTCTCGGGCGGTCAGCGCCAGCGCATCGGCATCGCCCGCGGCCTGGCGCTCAAGCCGGAGATCATCATCTGCGACGAGCCGGTCTCGGCCCTGGACGTCTCCGTCCAGGCGCAGGTGATCAACCTGCTGGAGCAACTGCAGAACGAGTTCAACCTGTCGTACATGTTCATCGCGCACGACCTCTCGATCGTCCGGCACATCTCCGACCGGGTCGGGGTGATGTACCTCGGCAAGCTGGTCGAGATCGGCAGCGACCGGGAGATCTACGACCACGCCACCCATCCGTACACCCAGGCGCTGCTCTCCGCCGTCCCGGTGCCCGACCCGACGGCGCGGGAGAACCGGGACCGGATCGTGCTGACCGGTGACGTGCCCTCGCCGGCCAACCCGCCGTCCGGCTGCCGCTTCCGCACCCGCTGCTGGAAGGCGCAGGAGCGGTGCGCGGTGGAGGTCCCGCTGCTGGCGGTGCCGGACTGGCTGGGCGGGGCGGCCGCCCATGAGTCGGCCTGCCACTTCGCGGCCGAGCGCGACCTGGCCGGCGGCGACCTGGCCGGCGGCGACCGGACCGACGGCGACCGGACCGACGGCGACCGGACCGAGGGCGGGCCGGAAAGCGGTTGACACCGGGGCCCGGCCCCGTCACGGAGCGCGTCCTCCCCCCGGAGGGCGCGCTCCCGCCTTTTCCGCCCGGCGACCTGCGGTAATTCCGGTGGGGGGTGCCGGCCGTCCTCGAAATAGATCATTACGCTTCGTAAAGATTCGAATACCGGTGCTATCGGTTCGTTATCCGGAAAACGGAGCACTTGATTCCGGGCGCGATATGACGGAATTTGCCGAGTATTGTCACGGGTTGGTCCCGGCCTGTAATTGAAAAGAGATGTGACGGCGATTCCGCCGAAGGGGTCGGTTGATCGATAGTTGCTCTGCGCGTATCAGTGGTCACCTCGCCGGCTGTGCGGATCGGCCCTGAGATGTCGACCCCCGCCGTGCCCGGCACACCGGGTGGCGGGGCGCCGTTCGTTCGTAAGCCCCCCAAAACGAGGAGCAGTTGAATGAGGCTCACCAAGACCATGCGCTGGACCGCGCTGGCGGCGTGTACCGCGCTCGCGATCTCCGCCTGCAGTACGGGCAGCGACAAGAAGTCCACGGACGGGGCGAACGGGTCGGGCAAGACGGGTGGCTCGATCAGCATCCAGTCGGGTGAGCCGCAGCACGGGCTGGTCCCGCAGAACACCGCGGAGTCCGAGGGCGCCCAGGTCCTGAACGCGCTGTTCGCGGGCCTGGTGGAGTACGACCACCAGACCAACGAGCCGAAGCTGCGCGTCGCGGAGTCGATCGAGTCCCCGGACAGCAAGGTCTGGACGATCAAGCTGAAGGACGGCTACACCTTCCACAACGGTGAGAAGGTCACCGCCCAGTCCTTCGTGGACGCCTGGAACTGGGGCGCCAACCAGGACAACGCGGCCGAGGGCCTGCCGTTCTTCGCCAAGATCGAGGGCTCCGAGGAGCTCTCGCCGGGCAAGGACAAGAAGCCGGCCACCGACAAGCTCAAGGGCCTGAAGGTCGTCGACGAGAAGACCTTCACGGTCACCCTGAGCGCGCCGTTCTCGCAGTTCAAGATCATGCTGGGCTACACCGCCTTCTACCCGCTGCCGAAGGCCTTCTTCCAGGACCCGAAGGCCTTCGAGGACGCCCCGATCGGCAACGGCGCGTTCCAGATGGACGGCAAGTGGCAGCACAACCAGCAGATCAAGCTGAAGCGCTACGACAACTTCCCGGCGTCCGACGGAAAGGCCAAGCTGGATTCCGTCACCTTCAAGATTTACGACAAGCTGGAAACGGCCTACAACGACCTCCGGGCCGACAACATCCAGATCACCAACAAGCTCCCGATCTCGGCGATGGCGACCGTCGCCCAGGAATTCGGTGACCGCTACATCTACAAGCCGGAGTCGGGCGTCGGCTTCATCGGCTTCCCGATCGCGACCAACCCGGCCGCGTACGGCAAGCCGGAGATCCGCAAGGCGATCTCGATGGCGATCGACCGCGAGTCGATCACCAAGAACATCTTCTCGGGCACCCGCATCCCGGCCGACGACTTCATCAGCCCGATCATTCCGGGCTACCGCAAGGGCGCCATGGGCGACGCGGCGAAGTTCGACCCGGCCAAGGCCAAGGAGCTCTTCGTCACGGCCGGCGGTGTCCCGAACAACACCATCGAGCTGGGCTACAACGCCGACGGCGGCCACAAGGAGTGGATCGAGGCGGTCGGCAACCAGCTGAAGAAGAACCTCGGCGTCGAGGTGACCTTCAAGCCCTTCGAGAAGTTCGGCAAGATCCTCGACGAGCTGGGCGCCAAGCAGTACTCCGGGGCCTTCCGGATGGCCTGGCAGATGGACTACCCGTCGATCGAGAACTACCTGCGGCCGATCTTCTCCAAGGTCGCCATCGAGAACGGCTCGAACTACGGCGGCTACGTCAACGAGCAGTTCGAGGGCCTGCTGGCGCAGGCCGACCAGGCGAAGACCCAGGAGGAGGGTCTGAAGCTGTACCAGCAGGCCGACGACATCCTCATCAAGGACCTGCCGTACATCCCGGTCTACACCTACATGACCTCCGCGGCCTACACCAAGAAGGTCAAGAACGTGGTCGTGGACGCGCAGAACCGCATCGACCTGGCCAACGTCGAGCTGGCCTGACCGCCCCCCAGCCCGACCGGCGCGCCCTGACGGGCGGCACGGGTCACCCCCGTGCCGCCCGGCTCCGGCGTGCCCAGACCACGAGGAGACCGCATGGGCCGCTATGTGGTCCGCCGGATCATCCAGGCCATACCTGTGATCCTCGGCGCGACTTTCCTGATCTACGCACTGGTCTTCCTGCTGCCTGGCGACCCCATCACGGCACTGGCCGGTGAGAAGCGGCAGGACCCCGCCGTCGTCCAGGTCCTCCGGGACCGGTACCACCTGGACGACCCGTTCTTCATCCAGTACTGGGACTACCTGACCGGCCTGTTCAAGGGCGACTTCGGCGAGGACTACCGGGGCAACCAGGTCGTCGACGTGATGCAGCGGGCCTTCCCCTACACCATCAACCTGGCGCTCGTGGCGCTGGCCATCGAGATGGTGGTGGGTGTCACCGCGGGCGTCGTCGCGGCCCTGCGGCGCGGCAGGTTCATCGACAACGTGGTGCTGATCTCGACCCTGATGGTCATCTCGATCCCGGTCTTCGTGATCGGCTTCGTGCTCCAACTGCTCCTCGGGGTGAAGCTCAACACCGACTACGGCATCGACTTCTTCCCGGTCTCCTTCAACGAGGAGGCCGGTTTCCGGTCCTATCTGCTGCCCGGCTACGTGCTCGCCTCGACCTCCCTGGCGTACGTCGCCCGGCTCACCCGGACCAGCCTGATCGAGGTCATGCGGGCGGACTACGTCCGTACGGCGGTCGCCAAGGGCCTCAGCCCGCTGCGGGTGGTGGTGCGGCACGGTCTGCGCAACGCGCTGATCCCGATCGTCACCTTCCTGGGCATGGACCTCGGCGGCCTGATGGGCGGCGCGGTCATCACCGAGGGCATCTTCAACATCCCCGGGGTCGGACACCAGCTCTTCCAGTCCGTCTACCTGCGGGAACGCACCATCGTCGTGGGCATCGTGAGCGCCCTGGTGATGGTCTACCTGTTCGCCAACCTGGTGGTCGACCTGCTGTACGCCGTCCTGGACCCGAGGATCCGCTATGAGTGAGCCGACGAAGAGCGAGAACGCGAGCGGGGCGATCCCCGGGCAGCGCGGCAGCGGCAAGGGCGGCAAGGGCGGCAGGAACGGCAAGGGCGGCAAGGGCGGCGAGCGGGTCGCCAGCCTCTGGAGCGACGCCTGGGCGGACCTGCGCCGCAGCCCGCTGTTCCTGATCGGCGCGTTCCTGGTCGTCTTCATGGTGCTGCTCGCCGTCGTCCCGCAGCTGTTCACCGACGCCGACCCGCGCGCCGGCGGCTTCTGCAACCTGGCCGACTCGCTGAAGCGGCCCAGCGGCAGCCACTGGTTCGGCTTCGACGTCCAGGGCTGCGACATCTACACCCGGACCGTCTGGGGCGCCCGCAACTCGATCATCGTGGGCCTGGTGACCACCACCCTGGTGGTCCTGGTCGGCGGCACCATGGGCCTGTGGGCCGGCTGGATCGGCGGTTTCGGCGACAGCCTGCTCTCCCGGGTCACCGAGATCTTCTTCGCCATCCCGCTGCTGCTCGGCGGCATGCTGATCATGTCCACCTGGGGCAAGGGCAACGCCTGGACGGTCTCCGCGGTGATGGCCGTGCTCGGCTGGCCGCAGATCTACCGGCTGATGCGCTCGGCGGTGCTGGCCAACAAGCACAACGACTACGTGGTGGCGGCCCGCGCGCTGGGCGCCGGCACCGGGCGGATCGTCAGCCGGCACATCCTGCCGAACGCCGTCGCCCCGGTGATCGTGGTCTCCACCATCAACCTGGGCGTCTACATCGGCGCCGAGGCCGCGCTGTCCTACCTGGGCATCGGCATCCAGTCCCCGGCGATCTCCTGGGGCCTGATGATCAGTGACGCCCAGTCCCGCTTCCTGAACGCCCCGCACGTGCTGCTCTTCCCGGCCGTCGTGCTGAGCATCACCGTGCTGGCGTTCATCATGCTCGGCGACGCGGTGCGCGACGCCCTCGACCCGAAGCTGCGCTGAGGAGGGCCGCGGACCATGACTGACATGACCCAACCGGCGAAGGACGGCTCCGGTGCGGGCCGGGACGCGGTGGAGGTGCTGGGGGCGCGCCGGGAGAGCCTGGTGCCCGGCACCCCGCTGCTGGAGGTCGACGACCTGCACATCGAGTTCCACACCCGGGACGGCGTCGCCAAGGCCGTCAACGGGGTGAGCTACTCGGTGTCGGCCGGGGAGACGCTGGCGGTGCTCGGCGAGTCCGGCTCCGGCAAGTCGGTGACCGCGCAGGCGATCATGGGCATCCTCGACATGCCCCCGGGGCGGATCACCGCGGGCTCGATCCGGTTCCGGGGCGAGGACCTGCTCACCATGAGCCCCAAGGCCCGGCGGGCGGTGCGCGGGCGGAAGATCGCGATGATCTTCCAGGACGCGCTCTCCTCGCTCAACCCGGTGCTCAGCGTCGGCTACCAGCTCGGCGAGATGTTCCGGGTGCACCAGGGCGCCGGCCGCAAGGAGGCCAAGGAGAAGGCCGTCGAGCTGATGGAGCGGGTGCGGATCCCGGCGGCCCGGCAGCGGGTCAACGACTATCCGCACCAGTTCTCCGGCGGTATGCGCCAGCGCATCATGATCGCGATGGCGCTGGCGCTGGAGCCGGACCTGATTATCGCGGACGAGCCCACCACCGCGCTGGACGTCACCGTGCAGGCCCAGGTGATGGATCTGCTCGCCGAACTCCAGGCCGAGTTCAACATGGGCCTGATCCTGATCACCCACGACCTGGGCGTGGTCGCGGACGTCGCGGACAAGATCGCGGTGATGTACGCGGGCCGGATCGTGGAGACCGCCCCGGTGCACGAGCTGTACGCGCGCCCGGCCCACCCGTACACCCGGGGCCTGCTCAACTCGATCCCCCGGCTGGACCAGAAGGGCCAGAGCCTCTACGCCATCCAGGGCCTGCCGCCGAGCCTGCTGCGGATCCCGGACGGCTGCGCGTTCAACCCGCGCTGCGACCGGGCCCAGGACGTCTGCCGCACCGAACTCCCGCGCCTGGTGGCGGTGCTGGACGCCCAGGGGGCCGACCTGCCGGGCCGGCGCAGCGCCTGCCACTTCTGGAAGGAGACCCTCCATGGCTGAGCCCATCCTGGAGGTCAGGGACCTGGTCAAGCACTATCCGCTCACCCAGGGGATCGTCTTCAAGCGGCAGGTCGGCGCCGTGCGGGCGGTGGACGGCGTCTCCTTCCGGCTGGCGAAGGGGGAGACGCTGGGCATCGTCGGCGAGTCCGGCTGCGGCAAGTCGACGCTGGCCAAGGTGCTGATGAACCTGGAGAAGGCCACCTCCGGCGAGGTGCGGTTCAAGGGCGAGGACATCACCCGGCTCTCCGGGGCCGGGCTGAAGGCGGTGCGGCGCAACATCCAGATGGTGTTCCAGGACCCGTACACCTCGCTCAACCCGCGGATGACGGTCGGCGACATCATCGGCGAGCCCTTCGAGATCCACCCCGAGGTGGCACCGAAGGGGGACCGCCGCAGGGCGGTCCAGGACCTGCTGGACGTCGTCGGCCTCAATCCGGAGTACATCAACCGCTATCCGCACCAGTTCTCGGGCGGTCAGCGCCAGCGCATCGGCATCGCCCGCGGCCTGGCGCTCAAGCCGGAGGTCATCATCTGCGACGAGCCGGTCTCGGCCCTGGACGTCTCGGTCCAGGCGCAGGTGATCAACCTGCTGGAGCAGCTGCAGAACGACTTCGAGCTCTCCTACATGTTCATCGCCCACGACCTCTCGATCGTCCGGCACATCTCCGACCGGGTCGGCGTGATGTACCTCGGCACGATGGTCGAGATCGGGACGGAGGAGCAGATCTACTCCCACCCGACCCATCCGTACACCCAGGCGCTGCTCTCCGCCGTCCCGGTGCCCGACCCGACCGGGCGCGAGCAGCGCGAACGGATCCTGCTCAGCGGCGACATCCCCTCGCCGGCCAACCCGCCGTCGGGCTGCCGCTTCCGCACCCGCTGCTGGAAGGCGCAGGAGCGCTGCGCGATCGAGGTCCCGCTGCTGGCCGTGCCGTCGGCGCTGAGCGGGCCGGCCGCGCACGAGTCGGCCTGCCACTTCGCGGAGGTGCGGGACGTGATCGGCGCGGGCTGAGCGCGCGGGCCGGTCCCGGCGGGGCCCCGGAGTCGTCACGGACTCCGGGGCCCCTGCCGTGCGCGGCGAAACGTCACTTCAGATAGCCGACGTTCTCCCAGACGATGTCGGACAGGCCCTGGGCGCCGATGTTGGCGAGGTCGGCGCGGGCGCCGAAGAGCTGCGGGCGCTGGTAGAGCGGCAGCATCCCGGCCACCTTCCACAGCTCCCCGTCGGCCTGGTTGATGGCCTCGAAGGCGCCGGCCGCGTCGGTCGCCGCGGCCGCCCGGTCGAACGCGGCGTCCACCGCCGGGCTGCCGGCCTGGGAGTGGTTGGTGCCGCCGTTCGTGGCGAAGTTGGTCCGGTTGCCGCTGGCCGGGAACGGCGTGCCCAGCAGCGAGTAGGCGGCGATGTCGAAGTCCCGCCGGTTGACGTACTTGTCGAAGAACTCGTTGGGGCTGGCGGTGACGGTGGTGACCTTGACCCCGACGTCCTTGAGCATGCCGGTGGCGACGGCGGCCTCGTTCTGGGCCTGGGTGACGCCGGCCGGGATGACCATCCGCAGGTTGAGCTCCTTGCCGTCCTTGCGGCGGACGTCGCCGTCGAGCTTCCAGCCGGCCGCGTCGAGCTTGCGGACGGCCTCGGCCGGGTCGTAGCGGCTGAGGCCCAGGGAGTTGTCCCGGTAGGCGTTCTGGTTGGCCACCAGCAGGTGGTTGTTGAGGGTGACGGTGGGCCAGTCGAGCCCGGCCAGGTCGGAGCGGGTGATGGCGTCCCGGTTGATCGCCTGGAACAGCGCCTGGCGCACGGTCGGGTCGGCGAGTCCGGGGCTGCGGCTGTTCAGCGTGAACTGCCGGAAGTCGGGTCCCCCGGCCCGTCGGACGGCGGCGCCCGGGGTGCTGCGGATCAGCTGGTAGCCGGCCACGTCCGGACCGTTGTTGAACAGGTCCAGCTCGCCCTTGTTGAAGGCGGCGGCCATCGTATTGGGCACCATGGCGCGGAAGACGATCCGGTCCAGCAGAGGCTTCTCGCCCCACCAGGCCGGGTCGGCGACCAGGGTGACGGTCTGCGCGGTCCGGTCCATCTTCTCCACCTTGAACGGGCCGGCGGTGACCGGGATGGCGTCCAGGTAGGAGGTGTTGAACAGCTCGGGCGTGGCGACCCGGCTCGCCGGCAGCAGCGGGGCGTTGGCGGCGCCGTTGAACATCGACTGCCACTCGGAGTACGGCCGCTCGAAGGTCATCACGGCCTGGTAGTCGTCCTTGCCGCGCTCGACCGCCGAGACCTGCTCGAAGCCGGTGCTGCTGGCCGCCCGGTACGCCGGGTCCTTGCCGTTCAGCGCCCGCCAGTTGGCCTCGATGTCGCGCCAGGTGATCGGTGTGCCGTCGGACCAGCGGGCCTTGGGGTTCAGCGTCCAGACCACGACCTGCCGGCCGTCCCGCTGTTCGGCGTGCGCGTCCTGCAGGTAGGCGGGGTTGGGGGTCTGGGTGCCGGCCGCGTCGGAGCGGAAGAAGGTCGGCAGCAGCGGCTTGCTGACGGCGATGGTGGAGGACTCGCCGCCGTCGGTCTGGATCGGCGACCACTGGCTGGAGTACTGCGGGATCGCCACCCGCAGGGTGCCGCCCTGGCGCAGCTCGGCGCGGTCGTGCGGATTGATGTCGACGGCGGTGAGCTTGGGGCTCTCGACCGCGCTCGGGAGGGCGCGGGCGCCGCCGTCGGAGCCGCCGACGGGGGCGCAGGAACAGAGCGACAGCGACAGCGAGACGGCGGTGAGGCCGACGAGCAGGGCCGTGCGGCGGTACAGGGGGCGGCCCATGGTGGTTCTCCCGGGGCGGATGCGGCGGATGACAGGCGACACATCTTGCTGACCCGGGAGCGGCGTTGTCGAGGGGCGGGCCCGGATCCGGGCCCGCCCCCCGATAACGGTTCGGTCAGACCGGGAACTTGAAGGTGCGGTCCCGGTCGCCGGTCTTGTCGAGCAGCGCGGTGATCTGGTCCGCGACGTCCTGGGTGGTGATCGTGACCAGCTGGCCGTTCTTCTTGGTCTTCACCTTGTCGAAGCCGGCGGCCGCCAGCTGGCGGCCGAGCGCGTCGAGGTCCCACTTGGGCACGAACTTGCCGTTGGCGTCCGGGACGAGGGTGAGCGCCGCGGCCGCGGTCTTCGGCCCGAAGTCGAACTTCTTGGTGCCCGCCATGATGTGGATCTGGCCGTTCACCGCGGACTTGCCGAGGGTGTCCGCCGCGCCCTGGAGGGCCTGCGCGGAGGTCTTCGGCTGGGCGGCGGTCACCGCCAGCGCGACGGGCTGCTCGGACTTGCCCGCGGCGCGGTCGCGGTAGGCCGCGTCGACCAGGTCGACGGCGGCGGTGGAGTCCACCGCCTGCCCGGCCTTGCCGGGGACGACGACGGCCTCGCCGGTCTCGGAGAACTTGACGTAGCCCTCCTGCAGGCCCTGGCCGCTGCCGCCGGCCAGCGCCTCCAGCGCGGACTTGAGCTTGGCCCGGTCGACCTTGACCTCCGGCGGCACCGCCTTCTCGTCGCCCTTGAGCGACTTGAGGACGTCCATCGGGTTGTAGGAGTGCTGGGCGAGCTTGTCCACGGTGGCGGTGGTGTCGAAGGCGAGCCCGGCGGCGGTCGGGTCGAGGTCCACGGTCTGCTCGCCGACCTTCAGCTTGACCGGCTGCTGGCCGGCCTTGCCGATGCTCTCGTCGAGCTGGTGGATGGCCTGGTCGCGGCTGCTGCCGCCGATGTCCGTGCCGAGCACCACGGTGCCCTTGGGGACGTCGGACTGGTTCAGCATCAGCCCGGTGCCGTAGGCGGCGGCGCCGAGGAAGCCCACCCCGGCGACGGCGTAGGTGGCGAGCTTGACCAGCTTCTTGGCGGCGCTCGGCCTGGGCTTGGGGGTCGGTGCGGGCTTGGCTGCGGCGGGCGCCGGCTTCGGGCCGGACGGGCCGTCCGCCGCGGGGGCGGTGGCGGCGGCCGGGGCGGCGGGCACGCTCGCGGGGTCGAAGGGGGCGGCGGCGGGCTCGCCCTGGCGGCCGGGGGCGCCGGGGAACAGGCCGCCGGGGGCCGGGGCGCCGTTCGGGCCGCCGGCGGCCGGGCGCTGGGCGGCGAACGGGTCGGTACCGGCCGGGGCACCCGGGAAGAGACCGGGCTGTGCGGCGGCGTCCGGGGCGGCGGGGCCGTGGGGCGCGCCGGGTATGGGCGCGGCCTGGGCGTCGTCGCGGATCGGGGCGAAGCCGTCGACCGAGGTGTCCTCGGGGCTCGGCGCGCCGGGCCCGCCGGAGGCCGGGGGCTGCTGGACGGCGAACGGGTGGGCGGGCGCGAAGGGGGCGGCCGGGGCCGGCGGGGCGAACTGCTCGGTGGGGGAGTCGGCGTAGACGCCGGCCTCGTCGGCGGGCAGCTCGGGCGCGGCGCCGTACGGGGAGGCGGGCGCGCCGGTCGGCTGCGGGGCGGGCGGCTGGACCTGCGGGGGCACCCGGTGGCCGTTGGCGACGGCCGCACCGGGGGCGGCCGCGGCGGGGCGGCCGGTCCGCGGGTTCTCTGGCTGCGGGCGGGGAGCACCGTTGGCCCGGGCGGCGCCGCGCTGCGGGCCGGCGGGGGCCGGGGCGGCCGGACCGCTGCCGGGGGCCGGGGCGGCGGCCGGCGCCGGGGCGGTGCCCTCGGTGGCCGGGCCCTTCTTCTGGCGCGGGCGGAACCACGCGCCGGTCGACTCGGCCTCGGAGGTGGCCGGCGGGATCTGCCACTCCGGCGGCAGGTGCGGCGGGGCGCCGCGGGTGCCGCCGTCCATCACGCCGAGCACCGGGGAGGCGGGCGCGGCGGAGCGGTGCCGGGGGCCGGCCGGCTCGGCGGCGGGCGCCGGGGTGTCCTCGCCGCCGCCGTCCTCGTTCTTGACGGTGCTGCGGACCACCACCGGCGGGATCGGGCGCGAGCCGGGGATGTTGATCCGGACCCGGGTGGTGAGGGTGGTCTCGGTCTTCGGGCCCTCGTCCTCGCCCTCCGGAGCCGAGCCCTTGGCGGCGCCGGCGCCGCCCGTGCGGTCGCCGCCGGGGAAGCCCGGTGTGCCGTAGGGCGGGGTGCCCGACGGGTAGGCGTCCGGGCCCGTGCGCCGAGGCGTCGGGTGGGCGTTGTCAGATTCGCGGCTGCTCAATGCTGCTCTGCTCCGGGTTCGCGGGCCGGCCGTGCGGCGCGACCGCGGTTCGTCTGCGCCGGGCCTGGCGGGCGGCGTCGGGTACGGCGTTCTGCGGCACCACCATACTGGGAAGAACCGACCGGTGAACCGGTTCGGAGAGATCCCGATACGTCCGGTTCCTCCGGTATGAGAGTACGACCGGGCGGTGCTGACTGCTCGTCGTACCGGCCACCGTACGCGGTTGGCCGCCAGGGTCAGCGCGGTGGGCCCATCACGCCGGGGAACCAGCCGGCGCGGGTGGGCAGGGTGGTGCAGATCACGCACAGGATCGAGCCGGCGAACAGCCAGCCGAGCGAGGTGGCGTTGGTCCAGAGCACGTTGTCCCCCTCGGGTCGGGGGACCATCACCATCAGCAGCGCCAGGAACCAGCCGGCCGCCGGGACGCCCGCGCCGAGCCGGGTGCCGGTCACCCGCAGGCCGCCGTAGAAGGTCGCGGCGGTGGCGGCGAGTGCCAGCAGGACCCCCACCGGAGGCCACAGGGCCTGGATGAACGCTCCGCACACCGACACCGCGAAGCCCAGCGGGAAGAGCAGGACGTAGGCCGTGACCCGTGCGGCGCGCGGGGGCTGGGGCTCCTTCAGCCGCTCGTCCCGGGTGCCGAGGACGGCCGCGGGGATCGAGCGGCGCGCGGGCCGCTCGGGGGCGGGCGAGGTCATCGGGCACGCTCCTCGGAGGTCGCGTCGGGGCCGGTGGCCGCGTCCGGGCCGACGTCCAGGCCGGCGAACAGGTCGTCCTCCGGCAGCCGCGGCCCGGCCTGGCCGCGCACCAGCTGGTAGTACTCGGTGACGAGCAGCGGCTGGCCCAGGTGGTTGGAGAGCGCGAAGAACGCGCCGGTGGGGTCCACGGTGATCTGGGTGGCGTGCGCGGCCATCGCGGCGGCCTTGCGGCCGGCGTACGCGGCGCCGTCCAGCGCGGTGGTGACCAGCTCGTCGTCCACCACGCCGGGGACGTCGGCCGGCTCGGCCACGCCCGGGAACGGTGCCCTCTCGGCGGTCTCGGCGAGGGCCCGCTCGAGGACCGACCGGGGCACCCGGTTCCAGTACACCTTGGCGATCCGCCAGGCCGGACCCAGCTCGGGCCGGTACGCCGGGTCGGCGGCCAGCTCGTGGGCGCGCATCGCGACCCGGTGCGCCTGGATGTGGTCGGGGTGCCCGTAGCCGCCGTGCTCGTCGTAGGCGACCAGCACCTGCGGGCGCACCTCGCGGACCACGGCCACCAGCCGGCCGGCCGCCTCGTCGACGTCGGCCCGCCAGAAGCAGCCGGCCACGTCGTTGTCGGGCACGCCCATCATCCCGGAGTCGCGGTAGCGACCCGGACCGCCGAGGAAGCGGACGTCGCCGACCCCGAGCGCGGCCATCGCCTCCGTCAGCTCGCCGATCCGGTGGGCGCCGAGCCGGTCCTCCCGATCCGCCGTCAGATGGGCCAGCTCCGGCGGGATCACCTCGCCGCCCTCGCCGAGGGTGCAGGTCACCAGGGTCACGTGGGCGCCCTCGGCGGCGTACCGGGCCATCGTGGCGCCGTTGTTGATCGACTCGTCGTCGGGGTGCGCGTGCACCAGGAGCAGGCGGCGGCCGGTAGTGGCGGTCATGGGAGGAAGCCTAACGACCGGCGCGCCGCCCGGTGACCGCGCGCGGCCCGTCAGAGCCGCAGGCCGTTGATCATTCCGGCGAGGTTGCTGGTGACCTGGCTGATCGAGGGGGCGATGGAACTGGACGCCAGGTAGAAGCCGAGCAGCGCGCAGACGATCGCGTGCGCGAGCTTCAGGCCGGAGCGGCGGATCAGCACCACCACGATGACCAGCATCAGCATGGCGGCGGAGATGGACAGGGCCATGGCGGCTCACACTCCTCGGGGCCTGGCGAGCACTCGTGCACCAGTCATACCCGAAGAGTGAGGTCCCCATGACGCTGGGTGAGTCCGCATGCCCCGGGGCACGGTGGCACTCGTGGGGCGCATGGGCCGGTCGGAGGGGGTACGGGGCCCGTCCGGGCGTACTTGCGGCCGATGCTCCGAACGAGTGATCACCATCGGCCCACCCCGGGTCGTAGGGTCTGGTGCCATGACCTCCCACACCCCTGCGGACACCTTTCCGCGGCAGTACGCGCGCACCCTGCGCTACACCGTCGGCGCCCCCCGGTCCTTCTCCGTCGCACCCGACGGCTCCCGGGTCGTCTTCCTGCGTTCGTCCTCGGGCAGCGACCGCGCCAACCTGCTCTGGACCCTCGACACCGCCACCGGCGAGGAGCGGATCGCCGCCGACCCGGTCGTGCTGCTCGGCGGCGGCGAGGAGGACCTCTCCCCGGCCGAGAAGGCCCGCCGCGAGCGCAGCCGCGAGGGCTCGGCCGGCATCGTCGGCTACGCCCTGGACGGCGCCGGCCGGCTCGCCGCCTTCGCCCTGTCCGGCCGGCTGTTCGTCGCCGACCTGGTCGCCGGCACCACCACCGAACTGCCCGCCGAGGGCCCGCTGCTCGACCCGCGCCCCTCCCCGGACGGCACCCACGTCGCGTACGCCACCACCTCCGGCGAGCTGCGGCTCACCCGGGTCGACGGCACCGGCGACCGCGCTCTCGCCCAGCCGGACGGGCCGAACGTGACGTGGGGCCAGGCCGAGTTCATCGCCCAGGAGGAGATGGGCCGCGACCGCGGCCACTGGTGGTCCCCGGACGGCGAGCGGCTGCTCGTCGAGCGGGCCGACGACACCCCGGTCCACCGCTGGTGGATCGCCGACCCGGCCAACCCGGACCGCGAGCCCGCCGAGGTCGCCTACCCGGCCGCCGGCACCGCCGACGCCGAGGTCGGCCTCTGGCTGTTCGGCCTGGACGGCACCCGCACCGAGGTCGTCTGGGACCGCGAGGCCTTCCCCTACCTGGCCCGGGCGCACTGGTCGAAGGGCGGCGTGCCGCTGCTGCTCGTCCAGTCCCGCGACCAGCGCGTCCAGCGGACCCTCGGCCTGGACGTCGCCACCGGCGCCACCGAGGTGCTGCACGAGGAGCGCGACGACGTCTGGCTGGAGCTGTTCCAGGGCGTCCCGGCCTGGACCCCGGACGGCAAGCTGGTGCGGATCTCCGACGAGTCCGGCGCGCGGTCGCTGGTGATCGGCGACCACACCGCCACCGGGCCCGACCTGCACCTGCGCTCGGTGCTCGCGGTCACCGCCGAGGAGGTCTTCTTCACCGCCTCCGGCGGCGCCGCCGAGACCGATCCCGAGCCCGGCTGGGTCGCCGTCGGCCGGATCAGCCACGACGGCAAGCGGCTCTCCTGGGAGTCCGCCAACGGCCGCCCGTTCACCTCCGTCACCACCGCCGTGCACGCGGCCGGCGTCACCGTGCGGGCCACCGCCGAACCCGACCTGCCCGGCACCCTGGTGCAGGTCGCCCGGGACCTGCCGGAGGGCGTCGTGGTGGACGACGTCGCCGTCATCGCCTCGCACGCCGAGACCCCGGTGATCACCGCCCGCCCGGTGTTCCGCTTCGCCGGCGAGCGGCGCATCCCCGCCGCGGTCTTCCTGCCCACCGGCTACGACCGCGAGCGGGACGGCCTGCTGCCGGTGCTGATGGACCCCTACGGCGGCCCGCACGGCCAGCGCGTCGTCCAGGCCCACAACCCGCACCTCAACTCGCAGTGGTTCGCCGACCAGGGCTTCGCGGTCGTCGTCGCCGACGGCCGCGGCACCCCCGGGCGCGGGCCGGCCTGGGAGAAGTCGATCCACCACGACTTCGCCGGGGCCACGCTGGACGACCAGGCCGACGCGCTGCGGGCGCTCGCCGAGGAGTTCCCGCTCGACCTCGGCCGGGTCGCCATCCGCGGCTGGTCGTACGGCGGCTACCTCGCCGCGCTCGCCGTGCTGCGCCGTCCCGACGTCTTCCACGCGGCGGTCGCGGGCGCGCCGGTCACCGACTGGCGGCTGTACGACACCCACTACACCGAGCGCTACCTGGGCCACCCGGCCGAGCACCCCGAGGTGTACGACGCCAACGCGCTGACCGGCTACGCGGCCGGCCTCGAGCGCCCGCTGATGATCATCCACGGGCTCGCCGACGACAACGTGGTGGCCGCGCACACCCTGCGGCTGTCCTCGGCGCTGCTCGCCGCCGGGCGCCCGCACACCGTGCTGCCGCTCTCCGGCGTCACCCACATGACGCCGCAGGAGGAGGTCGCGGAGAACCTGCTGCTGCTCCAGGTCGACTTCGTGAAGAAGTCGCTCGGGATCTGACAGCGGTCCGTGGGGGGGGGGGTGGGGGGCGGACGACGGCCGCCCCACCGCCGCCCCCCCCCCCCCGGTGCGGGGGGGCGGGTGGCCGGCGGGCGGGTGGCAGAGCGAGAGGCCGAGCGCCACCAGGGCG
>NZ_JBEXJT010000032.1:0-96081 GCF_040609255.1 Kitasatospora sp. NPDC004723
GGGTACGGGCGGGCGCGTCCGGGGCGGGCGCCGTGCCGCCGCCGCGGTGGGGGGCGCGGCGGCGTGGCGTTCACGGTAGCGGGGCCGGGCCCTGCTGCCGAAGGGGTAATCGCTGCGGTTAGGGGCGTCTTAAGGAGCCCTTGAGGAGGGCATGCCGAGCGGCGCCGGCGTCCCGGGGCGTCCCGGCGGGCGGGACGTACTGCCGTCGGCCAGGTGTGCGGATTAGGCTGTGGCCCGGTTGGGGCAGCCAGCAGTACCCCCGGCGGTCCGGTGTCCCGAGGAGGGTCCGGCCGGTGGGAGGCGCAACGGTGACGGCGATGCGCCGCAATTTCGTACGACCATCGCCATCGCATGACATGGCAAGACTTCGGGAGACACGCACGTGGCAGACCGCAAGCCCATCGAGTCCTGGCTGACCGACATGGACGGTGTCCTCATCCACGAGGGCACCCCGATTCCGGGCGCGGAGGAGTTCCTGCGCCGGCTGCGGGAGTCGGGCAAGCCGTTCCTGGTCCTCACCAACAACTCCATCTACACCCCGCGCGACCTCAGCGCCCGTCTGGCCGGCATGGGTCTGGAGGTGCCGGAGGAGTGCATCTGGACCTCCGCCCTGGCCACCGCCAAGTTCCTGAAGGGCCAGCGCCCCGGCGGCACCGCGTACGTGATCGGCGAGGCGGGCCTGACCACCGCGCTCTACCAGGCCGGCTACGTGCTGACCGACAACAACCCGGACTACGTCGTCCTCGGCGAGACCCGGACCTACAGCTTCGAGGCGCTCACCAAGGCGATCCGCCTGATCAACCAGGGCGCCCGCTTCATCTGCACCAACCCGGACGAGACCGGCCCGTCCACCGAGGGCGTGCTGCCGGCCACCGGCTCGGTCGCGGCGCTGATCACCAAGGCGACCGGCGTCGAGCCGTACTTCGTCGGCAAGCCCAACCCGCTGATGATGCGCGAGGCGCTCAACACGGCCGGCGCCCACTCGGAGACCGCCGTCATGATCGGCGACCGGATGGACACCGACATCGTGGCCGGCATGGAGGCCGGCATGGAGACCATCCTGGTGCTCACCGGCCTCACCGCCGCCGCCGACGTGGAGCGCTTCCCGTACCGGCCGACCCGGGTGGTCAAGTCGATCGCGGACCTGGTCGAGCTGATCTAGCCCCGAGCCGCTGTCGCGGGCCCCGCTCCGGCCGATCGTGTTCCGACGGCCGGGAGCGGGGCCCGTTCGCTCGGCGCCTCGGGGCCGCCGGGGACGGGGCCGGTTCGGCGCTGGGGCGCCGGTTGTCGGTGGGCCTGTGTAGCGTTCGGGGTGAAAGAGGGCGTACGGCGCGAGGGGCGCGATATGCCCGCAGGTCGGGGCGGTGCGGCGGTGAGCGGCCGTCCGGTGGGAGGTAGAGGTCGTCGTGACGGACACGGTCGAGGCGGGGACGGTCGAGGCGAACGTGGGCGGGACGGAAGCGGGTGCCGGCCTGGAACTGCCGGGTTCCTGGCAGGCGGTGCTGGGCGCCGAGACGGAGAAGCCGTACTTCGCCGAGCTGGCGGCCTTCGTGGCGGCCCAGCGCGCGGAGCACCAGGTCTTCCCGCCGAGCGGGCAGGAGTTCTCCGCGCTGGAGGCCACGCCGTACGAGAAGGTCCGGGTGCTCGTCCTCGGGCAGGACCCGTACCACGACGACGGCCAGGCCCACGGCATGAGCTTCTCGGTGCTGCCGGGCACCAAGACGCCGCCGTCGCTGCGCAACATCTTCAAGGAGCTGGACGCCGACCTCGGCATCCCGGCGCCGGACAACGGCTACCTGATGCACTGGGCCGAGCAGGGCGTGCTGCTGCTCAACGCGGTGCTCACGGTGCGCGCGCACGAGGCCAACTCGCACAAGGCCAAGGGCTGGGAGAAGTTCACCGACGCGGTGATCAAGGCGGTGAGCGCGCGCGAGGAGCCGGTGGTCTTCGTGCTCTGGGGCAACTACGCGAAGAAGAAGCTGCCGCTGATCGACACCGACAAGCACGTCGTGGTCCAGGGCGCGCACCCGTCGCCGCTGTCCGCGAAGCTGTTCTTCGGCAGCCGGCCGTTCTCGCAGATCAACACCGCGCTGGAGGGCTTCGGGGTCGACGCGATCGACTGGCGGATCCCGGACCTCAAGCAGGCCTGAGCCGCCGCACCCCCCGGCCCGTCCTGACGGAGCGTCTCCCGGTCCGTGAGAGCCCGCCGTTCACCCGATAGTGGGCGGCGGGCGGGGCCCCGTGTGCGAAGCTTGGGGCCGGCCGGGGTGGCCCGGACCGGGTCGGGGGAGGGGCGGTACGTGCGCCGAGTTGGGCGAGGGGCGGGGTTCCGGCTGGCCGCGGGGGCGGCGCTGCTGGGGCTGCTGGCGGCTGCCACGGGATGCTCGGGGGGCGGCGGAAGCACCTCCGGCGTCAAGGGCGCTTCCGGCGACGGGAGTCCGACCGGGGCGACGGCCGCGCCGACCGTACCGGCCGCATCGCCCGCGTCACCCGGGGCGGGTGCGGCCGCGCTGCCGCAGCTGCCCGGCCAGACCTTCTACGTCTCCGACCGGACCGCCGTCGCCCGTCAGTCGGCCGCCCTGCGCGGCCGGGGCCGGACGGCGGAGGCCGACACCCTGCTGCGGATCGCCGGTCAGCCGTCCTCGCAGTGGCTCGGCGACCAGACGGCCCGGGACATCGCCGACCAGGTGAGCCGCCGCGCCGCCGAGGCCGACCGCACGCCGGTCTTCGTCGCCTACAACATCCCGCACCGGGACTGCGGCCTCTACTCGGCCGGCGGCGCGCCCGACGCCGCCGCCTACCGGGCCTGGATCACCGGCCTGGCGGAGGCCCTCGGCGACCGCCGGGCGTGGGTGGTGCTGGAGCCGGACGCCATCGCGCACACCCTGGACGGCTGCGGGGTCAAGGGCGATGCCGCCGCCGAGCGGTACGGCCTGCTGGCCTTCGCCGTCCAGGAGTTGAAGAAGCGCCCGCAGGTGCGGGTCTACCTGGACGCCGGAAACCCCGGGTGGACGTCGGACCAGCCCGCGCTGGCCGAGGCGCTGCGCAGGTCGGGCATCGCGGCGGCCGACGGCTTCGCGGTGAACGTCTCCAACTTCTTCACCACCGACCGCAACGCCGCGTTCGGCGCCCAGCTGTCCGCCCTGCTGGACGGCAAGCACTTCGTCGTCGACACCAGCCGCAACGGCAACGGCCCGCTGGACTCCGAGGCGTGGTGCAACCCGCCCGGCCGCGCGCTCGGCGCGCCGCCCACGAGCGAGACCGGGCGGCCCGGCGTCGACGCGTACCTCTGGATCAAGAACCCGGGGGAGTCGGACGGCGAGTGCGGTCGCGGCGAGCCCCCGGCGGGCGAGTTCTGGCTCCCGTACGCGCTGGGGCTGGCGTCGGCCGGCGGCGGCACCGGTACCGCGGGGTAGCGGCGGGCCGCGCCCGGCGGCTCAGGGCGTGACCTGGATCCAGCGGGCGGGCGAAGGGGTGCCGGCGGCGTCCGTGACGAAGAGCATGTACCAGCCGGGCGGCAGCAGGTTCGGGTTGGCGGGCAGACTGAGCGCGACGCCGTCCGCCGTGCGCGCGCCGATGTCCAGGGCCACCGAGCGCTGCTCGACGTCGGTGGCGTGGGTGACCGAACTCGGCCGGACCAGCTTGGCGGTGGCGATGCGGTCCGGCGCGGACGCGGTCACCCGGACGGTGCCGCCGAGCCGGGCGGCGGCCGGGGCACCGGTCAGCTCCGGCCGCTCGCCGTGGAACAGGTAGGCCGGACTGTAGATCTCGATCCGCTGCTCGAAGGTGCCCGGCTCGGTGCCCGCCTTGTCGTTGAAGAGCGGGTCGGAGCCGAGCACCGCCACCCGGCCGTCGGGCAGCAGCAGCGCCTCGGAGTGGTAGTTCCGGCCGACGGTGGGCTCGGCGGCGGTGGTGAAGGTGTTGGTGTCCGGGTGGTAGGTCTGCGCCTTGAGCAGGTCGCTGCGGTGCTTGCCCCGGTAGTCGCGCGAGCCGCCGGTGGTGAAGACGGTGTCGTCGGGCAGGATCACGCTGTTGAGGTAGCGGGTGCCGCCGGCCGGCAGGTCGGGGCCCGGGGTGAACGCGGGCTGTGCGGCGTCGAGGTCGGCGATGTCCGTGCGGGCGGTGGAGAGCGGGGACTCGCCGACGCCCCCGCCGCCGAGCACCATCACCTTCTGCGCCTGCGCGGGCGGCAGCAGCACGGAGGCGGAGGTCTCGGTGAGCTCCGGATCGCGCAGCCCGGGGACGGGGTGGAAGCTGTTGTCGGCGAGGTCCCAGAGCCCGGGCTCGCGGCCCTTGTCGGCGGGCCCGTAGCCGGCGTTCGAACCGGAGTAGAAGAGCCGGCCGGTCGCGGTGAGGAAGATCGACGGGTAGGTCGGGAAGTAGCGGTCGGGCGCCTTGGACCAGGTCTTGCGCGCCGGGTCGTAGATCTCGTTGTCGTTGCCGCTGAGGATCTGTCCGGTGTCGTCCAGCCCGGAGACGGTGACCACCCGGCCGTCGCCCAGCCCGGTCAGCGTCGGGTACCAGCGGGCGTAGGCCATGTCGGTGACCTGCTCGTACAGTTCGGTGTCCGGGTTGAACTCGAAGGCGGCGCGGATGCCCTGGTAGTCCTGCTTCTCCAGGGTCATCCGCTCGGCCGTGCCGTAGACGTTCCGGGCGTCGGCGCCGGCCAGGCCCTTGACCGTGAACTGGGCCGGGGCGTCCAGCACCGAGCCCCGGCCGGGGGCCACCGCCTCCGCGAACACCCGGGTCTCGGCGGCCTTGACGACGGTCGCGGTGCCCGCGCCGGTCTTGGTCGCGGCGGGCACGGTGACGTCGTCGGTGGAGACGTACTCGCGGCCGTCCGGCGCGCGGAAGACGGTGCCCCTGGGGAGGGTGTGGGAGGCGTCCGGATCCTCGTTGCGGACCCGCATGGTGCCGGCCGCCTTCTTCACCGCGCCGTCCAGCGCCTCGTAGCGGCGGGTGCCGCCGGCCACCAGCATCCGGCCGTCGGGCAGCGCGGTGTGGCCGCCGCAGAACATGTCGGCGGGGGTGGGGACGTTCTTGTAGGTGTTGGCGACCGGGTCCCAGAGCAGGCTCCTGAACGTGCCGGCGTCGAAGTTCTTCTGGTTGTTGCCGGAGCCGGCGATGATCAGGACCTTGCCGGTGCGCAGCAGCGCGGCGTGGATGGCGTTGATCCGGAACTCGGCGGGGAGCACCAGGGTCTGCCAGTGGCCGTACCCGGCCTTGTAGGCGGGGCGGTTGATCACGTAGTGGTGGTACTGGTCGTTGGCGAAGCCGAGGACGGCGGGCGCGTTCATCCCGGCCACGGTCAGGGCGACGGTGCTGCCGAGGGCGAAGCGCCGGGTGCGGCCGGTGTGGCGGATCTTCACGGTGGTTCGTCATCCCCTCGTGGCGGGTGCGGCTGCGGGTGCGGGTGTGGATTCGGACGCGGGGTCGGACCCGGGTTCGGGGGCCGGGCCGAGCGAGAGGGTGGAGACGGGCCGGGCCCGGCGGCGCTGCACGGCGTCCGCGGCGAGCAGCAGCATCGGCAGCAGGCTGAGGAGGAGGGCCAGGCAGGCCCAGGTCCGCATGGCGATGTGGTCGTGGCCGGTCAGGAAGGAGGCCGCGACGGCGCCGCCGAAGACCAGCGCCCAGAAGAGGTGGAGGCGGAAGGTGCGGATCCGGTCGGGGCTGGTCGACTCGCCCTTCGGCGTCACCACGAACCGGCTGCGGATCCGCAGGAGGGTCTGCAGCAGCGCCGCGGCGTAGATCGGCCCGCACAGCGCCGACATCACCATGCCCGCCACGCCCGACGATCCGGCCGGCTCGTGCGGGCTCACGTTGTGCTTGCGGTTCCAGGTGTAGAGCAGCATCTGCAGCGCGGCCGCGTCGCTGTAGAGGGCCATCCACAGCTCGGAGGACACATGGACGCCCGAGGCGCCGAAGCCCAGGTAGAGCACGCTGGACAGCCCGCCGAGCAGCCAGGTCAGCGCCGCCATCGGGTAGTAGGAGACCATCAGCGTGTAGTTCAGCAGCCGGCCCGGTGACAGCCCCCACGCCGCCCGCCAGTACTGGGTCAGCAGGGTCTCGTAGGTGCCCCGGCTCCAGCGCAGCTGCTGGGAGAAGAAGTCCGTCCAGGACGACGGCCCCTCGCCGACCGCCAGCACGTCCGGTGTGTAGACCGACTTCCAGCGCTCGCCGGTGGCCGGGTTGCGGTGCCGGTGGAACTCCAGGCCGGTGGCCATGTCCTCGGTGACCGAGTCGTACAGTCCGCCGATCGAGCGCAGCGCCCCGATCCGGACGGCGTTGTTGGTGCCGACGAACATCGGTGCGCCGTAGCGGTTCCCGGCCCGCTGGATCAGGGCGTGGAAGAGGTACTGCTGGCTCTCCGAGAACTTGGTGACCAGCGAACCCGAGCTGCGGTAGTTCCCGTACACCTGCGGGCCGACGACGAACGCGACGTCGGGGTCGCGGAAGTAGCCGAGCATGCGTTCGCAGAACTCGGGCAGCGGCACGTGGTCGGTGTCCACCGAGACCCAGAAGTCGTAGTCGGCGCCGTACGCCTGGAGCCAGCTGTTGTAGTTGCCGTGCTTGGTCCGGGCGCGGAACCGGCCCTTGGGCGTGTTCCACTGCGGGATGTCGTCCCGGCTGAAGTGGCGCACGCCCAGCCCGTCGCAGAGATCGCGCATGGCAGGATCGTTTCCCTCGTCCAGCAGCCAGACCTGGAAGGGGCCGTCGTGTCGGACGGCCAGCGCGGCGGTGAGCGTGGCACGCACCATCTCGGGCGGCTCCTTGCCCGGGACGAAGGTGGTGAGGAAGGCGACCCGGGTGCCGCGTTCGGGCGTCACCGGGACCGGGTCGCGGGCGGCGAGCGTCGCATGGGCGTTGGAGACGACGTTGACCAGCCGGAACACCTCGACCAGCGCGATGATCGCGATCATCACCTTGTCGCCGACGAGCAGCCAGGTGTCGGTCTCGCCGGGGCGGACCGGCCAGTGGCCCGGCTGGAGCAGCCAGACCAGCAGCACGCCCTCGACCAGGGGCGCGGCCAGCAGGAGCAGCGTGGCCCGGACGCGGTGCGGTTCGCGGCTCAGCAGGCTGCGGTACCGCACCCGGTACGGCTCCTCGGCGGCCGTGACCTCGTCCGCGTGGCCGGCGAGGCGGCTGAAGTAGGCGTAGTCGTAGGGGGCTTCGGGAACGGCGACCGGTTCGGGAGCGGGGGGCGGCTCCGCAGCGGGGGGCGGCACGGGTGCCGGAACGGGGGGTTCCGCGCCCTTCGCCCGACGCGAGAACGGCCCGGTCATGTGCGCTCCCCCCGTGGCCGGCCGCGCGGACCCGCCTCTTCGTGCGTGCTCCGACCAGGGGTGTGCGATCCGGTGCTTCGCACGGTCGCCCGGCGGTTCCGGTGATTCCGGACCGTCAATCGCTAAAACGTGTACGATCGATCGAGATGTGTGACGGTGCGACAGCGTCGAAAGCGGGATCCCCGCGGCACCCCCGGACTCCCTTCCGGGGAAACCGGATCCCCTGGCTTCCCCAACTGTCGCGGAGGGTGCGCCCGATTGCAACCGGTCCGGGGAATGACCGGCGCAGGGACCGGTGAATATGGCGATTCCCGGCCAATTGCCGGTATGTCGGTGTTATAGGGGCGAATCGTGGACCGCCCTTTTCCGGACTGTTCGATTCCGCGGATGGCTCGGCGAGCGGGTGGTATGGGGCCGGCCGCCATAGCAGGATGGGCTGATGCATCGTCCGGGCACATGTCGCAGCCCGCACGTCCGGCCTACCGTTCCGGCATCCGCCCTCGCGGCAGCCTCGGGTCGCCGACCGGATCGCCGTGCCGCCCGGCGCCGGCCCACAGGAGGTAGTCCAGCATGAGCCAGCCTGAGAGCACGACCGACCACTTCGCCGAGACCGGGGCCGGGACCGGGACCGGGGCCGCTCCGGAGCGGATCGGCGTCCCGGTCCCCGGCGGGCAGCTGTCCGTGCTCCGCTGGCCGGCCGCCGTGCCCGGCGCGCCGACCGTCGTGGCGGTGCACGGCATCACCGCCAACGGCCTCGCATGGTTCGAGGTGGCCCGCAGGATCGCCGGCCGGGCCACCCTGCTCGCGCCGGACCTGCGCGGGCGCGGCGCCAGCCGCGACCTCGGCGGGCCGTACGGACTGGCCCGCCACGCCGACGACGTGGCGGCCCTGATCGGCGGGCTCGACCTGGGGCCGACCGTGGTCGTCGGGCACTCCATGGGTGCCTGGGTGGCGGCCCTGGCGGCCGTCCGCCATCCGGAGCTGGTCGGCCGGGTGGTGCTGGTCGACGGCGCGGTCAGCTTCCCGCCGCCCGAGGGCGTGAGCGAGGGCGACGCCCTGGCCGCCGTGCTCGGACCGGCGCTGGCCCGGCTCTCGATGACCTTCCCCGACCGGCAGGCGTACCGCGAGTTCTGGCAGCGGCACCCGGCCTTCGCCGCCGGCTGGTCCGCCGGGATCGACGCCTACACCCAGGGCGACCTCGTCGGCGCGGAGCCCGAGCTGCGCTCCTCCTGCGTGCTGGCGGCGGTCGAGACCGACGGGGCGCAGGTCCTGCTGGACCGGGACGCGGCCGCCGCCGTGCACCGGCTGCCCTGCCCGGGCGAGCTCATCTGGGCGGAGCGCGGTCTGCTGGACCAGCCGCAGGGCCTCTACGACGAGAAGCGGCTCGCCGCCGTCGGGCTGGACCGCACCCACCCGGTCCCGGCGTCGGGGGTGCCGGACACCAACCACTACTCGATCCTCTGGGGCGGCGCCGGGGCCGAGGCGGTGGCCCGTGCCGTGCTCGGAACGCCCTCCGGCGCCGAGTCCTAGGGTCTAGCCGGCCGCGCCGAGGAAGGACTCCCAGCCGCCGGCCGGTGCCTGTCCGACGTTGAGGGTGCGCAGCTTGCGCAGGGTGGACTGGTCCTGGACCTCCAGCCACTCGACGAGCTGCTTGAAGGAGACCAGCCGGACCTCGGGCCTGCTCGCGACGGTCTTCAGCACCTCCTCGACGGCGTCCATGTAGATGCCGCCGTTCCACTGCTCGAAGTGGTTGCCGATGAAGAAGGGCGCGCGGTTGCCGTTGTAGGCGCGGTCGAACCCGGCCAGGTAGGCGTCCCGGGCCTGGGTGCGCCACTCGTCGTACTTGGCCGGGTCCCCCTTGGTGGTGCCGGACGACTGGTTGGCCAGGATGTTGTAGTCCATGGAGAGCACCTGGAAGGAGTGCCCCGGGAAGGGGATGCTCTGCAGCTGGAGGTCCCAGATCTTGCCGTCCTGCACCTTCTGCGGCCAGATCTGCTGGCCGCCCGAGGAGCTGGCGTCGTACTTCCACCCCAGGTTGGCGATGGTCGGCAGCAGGGCCTTCTGCCCCTCCAGGCAGGGGGTGCGGCCGCCGATCAGCTCCTTCTTGTAGTCGAAGGGGAGCGGGTCGACGTCGGTGAAACCGGTGTTGGTCCGCCACTGGGTCACGAAGCCGACGGCCTGGTCTATCTCGCTCTGCCAGTCCTCGGGGGTCCACTTGTTGACGCCGTTGCCGTCCGAGCGGGTCGAGCAGAAGTGGCCGTTGAAGTGGGTGCCTATCTCGTGGCCGGCCAGCCAGGCCTGGCTGATGAGCTTGAGGGTGGTCTTCACCGCGCCGTCCGACAGGTAGGGGATGTCGGAGGCGCCGACCGCGTGCTTCGGCGGGTGGTAGAGGTCGGCCTTGCCCTTGGGCAGGGCGTAGATGCCGGAGAGGAAGAAGGTCATCGAGGCCTTGTGCTCCTCGGCGAGCTTGAGGAACCGGGGGAACTGGCCGTCCTCGGTGCCGCCGGCGCCGTCCCAGGAGAAGACCACGAACTGCGGCGGGCGCTCGCCCGGCTTGAGCTTCTCGGGCTTGGGCTGGTTCGGCTGCGGTCCGGTGTCGGAGGTGGAGCCGTCACCGATCGGCGTGCCCTTGGCCGGGGTCCCGGTGGGGCTGCCGGTGGTGGTCGGCCCGGAGCTGCCGGTGCCGGTCGTGGGGGCCGGGGCGGAGCCCGGCGCCGATCCGGTGGGACCGGCCGACCCCGAGCCGCCCCCGGAACAGGCCGTCACCGCTCCGAGAGCCGCCGTCGCGGCGGTGGCTGTGAGCACGGTCCTGCGCGAGATGCTGCCCATCGTCTCCCCTGGATCGTCCGGACCGGGTGGTGATCACGGCCGGAGCCGCATCGGTCATATCAGACAATTGATTGATTATCCGTCGTTAGCATGTCACGCGGCCGCGGGGGTCACCAAAGCCCGGAGGGTCCGCCGGGACTGAACACGCGGGGCACACCCGTGCGGTATGCGAAGAGATGTCTTCTGTTGCCGTCCTGTGACGCTTCGCCCGTTCGTTGCAGGGCGTTCTCGCGGGCGCCGGGGGCGTCGGGGGGTGCCTGGGGGGCGTCGGGGCCGCCGGGGGGGGCGGGCGCGCGCGTCAGCCGAGGGCGAGCCGGCGGTTGCGGCGGACGACCCGCGCGATGGCCGTGCTCACCACGGTGGCGGCCGTGCAGGAGACCGCGAGGCTCAGCCAGGCCGTCTCGAACCAGTGGCTGTTGAGCCAGCCCAGCGTCACGATGTAGGCCGCCCAGATCATCGCGGCCAGCGCCGACCACCGCAGGAAGCGGTGGGGATGGCCGGGGGAGTGGCCGATGGCCAGGTCGAGCACGGTCCGACCGGCGGGCACGAAGCGGGCGACCACCACCATGGCGGCCGCCGCCCGGGTGGTGCGACCGTCCAGGGTCTGCTGGACCCGTGCCACGCTGGCCGCCAGCTTCGGACGGTGTTCGAGGCGCCGGCTGACCATCGGGGCACCGCGCCGCGCCAGCCGCAGCAGCAGCAGATCGCCGAGGAAGGAGGCGGTGGCCACCCCGAGCCCGAGCAGCACCGGGGCGCCGTCTATCTGGGCCGTATTGAGCACCGCGAGGATGACCAGGCTCCCGCTGGGGAGGAAGGGGAGGAAGGCGTCACCGAGGACGGCGCAGAGCGCCAGGGCGCAGATCCACGAGGATCCGACCAGCGCCGCGATGTCCATGTTCCCTACTCCCTCCAGGCTGCCCGGGGGAGCAGTGGTTGCAAGGGACAACGCTAGCGCCTCGACTTTTCATGCCATGAAGCACCCCGGGCGTTGTGGCGGGAGTCACGTCCGCAGCGGCCATGGCACGAGCCCCCGGGGCGGGGTGCCGCTCCGGGGGCTCGCGGGGATCGGTCGGCGCTGGTCCAGCCCGACGACCTTGCTGGTGAGTGCGGATCCGGTTGGGTGATCCGCCTGGGACCCAGCCTGCCGGAAGCCGGCCGCCGACCGCGAGCCCCCGGGCTGGCGACTTCCCGCGCTGGCGTGAAGTCGCCACGGGTGTTCGTCCGCTGGCTCTGAGTCAGCCCGCCCGCCGCCGGCCGGGCCCCCGGCCCGGGGAACAAGCGAGCCCCGCATCGGGGTTGACCACTGTCGGCACCCGCGGCGGCACCGACCGTCCCCGGGGCGACACCCGGTGGACCGCACCGGCGGACGGGACCGACCACGGCCAGGAGGACGGACGGCATGACGACCGAGGACAGCCAGGAGAGCCGGCGGGAGAACGGGGCCGGACCGCACCCCGCGGACGCGATCCGGGGCACCGTCCGGGGAACGGCGCCCGCTCCGCTGTCGATCCTGGACCTGGCCACCGTGGGGGCGGGCGACACCCCCGCGCAGGCGCTCGCCGCGACCACCACCCTCGCCCGCAGCGCCGAACAGTGGGGCTACCACCGCTTCTGGGTGGCCGAGCACCACGGCATGCCCGGCGTCGCCAGCTCCACGCCCGCCGTCCTGCTGGCCCACCTCGGGGCCCACACCAGCACGCTGCGCCTCGGCTCCGGCGGCGTGATGCTGCCCAACCACGCCCCGCTGGCGATCGCCGAGCAGTTCGGCCTGCTGGAGGCGCTCCACCCCGGCCGGATCGACCTCGGCCTCGGCCGGGCCCCCGGCACCGACCAGGCCACCGCCCGGGCCCTGCGCCGGGGCCTCGCCGAGGGCGCCGACGACTTCCCCCGCCAGCTCGCCGAGCTGACCCACTTCCTGGACGGCAGCTTCCCAGCCGGGCACCCGTACGAGCGGCTCACCGCCGTGCCGAAGGGGGAGGGGCGCCCGCCGGTCTGGCTGCTCGGCTCCTCCGGCTTCAGCGCCCAGCTGGCCGGCCGGCTCGGCCTGCCGTTCGCCTTCGCGCATCACTTCAGCAGCGTGAACACCCTCCCGGCGCTCGACCTCTACCGCTCGGAGTTCCGCCCCTCGGCCGTCCTGGACGAGCCGTACTCGGTGATCGGGGTGAGCGCGGTCGCGGCCGACGACGAGACCTCCGCCCGCCGCCTCGCCCGCTCCGCGGCGCTCGGCATGCTGCGTCTGCGCCGCGGCAACCCGGGCCCGATCCCCACCCCCGAGGAGGCCGAGGCCTACCCGTACAGCCCGGTGGAGTCGGACTTCATCGACGACTGGCTGGGCAATGTGGTCCTCGGCGCGCCGGGCGCGGTGGCCGACGGGCTGGAGGCGCTGCGCAAGCGGACCGGGGTGGACGAGCTGATGGTGACCTCGCACGTCCACGGCCGCGAGGCGCGGCTGCGCTCCTACGGTCTGATCGCCGAGGCGTACGGCCTGACCGGGGGTCGGACCGCGACCACCTGAGACGTGCTCTAACGCCCGCCCCGGTCCTCCCGGCCGTCGCGGAGTATCGCGGCGACCAGTTCGGCCTCGCCGGGGCGGGCGAAGTACCAGCCCTGGGCGGTGTCGCAGCCGGTGAGCCGCAGCCGTTCGGCCTGGGCGGCGCTCTCGATGCCCTCGGCGGTGACGGTCAGGCCGAGGGTGTGGGCGAGCTGCACCATCGCACCGACGATCTGCTCGTCCGCGTCGCTGCGCCGCGAGCGGAGCTCGGGGAGCTCCGGGCGGCCGCCGCTCGGGGCCGGGTCGCGGAACCCCTCGATGAAGGTGCCGTCCAGCTTCAGCACGTGCACCGGGAGCCGGG
The DNA here is from genome assembly GCF_040609255.1 of Kitasatospora sp. NPDC004723. Lineage (NCBI taxonomy): Bacteria > Bacillati > Actinomycetota > Actinomycetes > Kitasatosporales > Streptomycetaceae > Kitasatospora > Kitasatospora sp. NPDC004723. Next base: position 12,965 of record NZ_JBEXJT010000032.1, read on the forward strand.
AGAGATAGGCCAGGTTGGAGTAGCCCGTCCCGAAGTCGTCGATCGCGATCCGCACGCCCATGTCGGCGAGCGCCTGGAGCGCCTGGAGCGGGCGTCCGCCGGGGCCGAGCAGCGCGCTCTCGGTGATCTCCAGCTGCAGCAGCCGGGCCGGCAGACCGGTGCGCTCGAGGGCCTGGGCGACGTCGGCGACCACGTCGGAGTCCCAGATCTGGCGGGCGGCCAGGTTGACGCTCACGAAGGTCTCGGTCTCGGGGAACTCGGTGAGCCAGCGCCGTGCCTGGCGGCAGGACTCCTCCAGCACCCACTTGCCGAGCGGCACGATCGCCCCGGACTCCTCGGCGAGCGGGATGAAGCGGTCCGGCGAGAGCGTCCCGTAGCGGGGGTGGCGCCACCGGACCAGGGCCTCGGCGCCGTGCACCGCGCCGTCGGCGAGGCCGACCAGCGGCTGGTACTCGACGGTGAACTCGCCGCGTTCCAGCGCGGGGCGCAGCGCGGTGGCGAGCAGCTGGCGGGTCAGCTGGTGGGCGCCCCGGTCGGGGTCGTAGAGGGTCCACCGGGCGCGGCCGTCGGCCTTGGACCAGTACAGGGTGGCGTCGGCGTCCTTGACCAGGTCGGTGGGCGTGGTCTCGTGCACGGAGCGTTCGACGACGCCGACGCTGGCGGTGACCACCAGCCGGTGGCCGGCCACGTCGAAGGGGCGCTCCAGGGCGGCGAGGATCCGGGCGGCCAGGTCGGTGAGCTGGTCGCTGCCGCGGCTGTCGGTCACCAGGACGGCGAACTCGTCGCCGCCCATCCGGGCGACCAGCCGGGCGCCGTGCGCGGAGAAGCCGCGCCGCAGCCGGGTCGCGACGGCGATCAGCAGTTGGTCGCCGATGTGGTGGCCGAGGGCCTCGTTGATCGCGGCGAACCCGTCCAGGTCCAGGTAGCAGACGCCGATCCGGGGCCCGTCGGTCCCCGTTCCCGCGCCCCCGCCGACTCCGAGCGGCTCGGTCGCCCGGTCGGGGGTCAGGCAGGCGGCGTCGAGCCGTTCGAAGAAGTAGGTCCGGTTGGGCAGCCGGGTCAGCGGGTCGTGCAGGGCCTGGTACTCCAGGCGGTCGCCGAGCCGGCGCTGCTCGGTGATGTCCTCGACCAGGGCGAGCGTGTAGAGCGGGCCGCCCTCGGCGTCCCGGATCAGCGAGACGGTCACCTTGCTCCAGACCGTCCGCCCCGCGCGGTGCTTGAGCTGCTTCTCGACCCGGAGCCGGTCGTGCTCGCCGTGGACGAGCGCGCGGAACAGCCGGCGCGGCATGCCCTCGGGGTCGACGATCTCGTGGATGTGGGTCCGCACCAGTTCGTCGACGGTGCGGCCGGTCAGCGCGGCGAAGGCCGGGTTGACCTCGATGATCCGGTCCTCGGGGTCGATGAGGGCCATGCCGATGCCGGCGTCGCTGAAGGCGGCCCGCAGCCGGGACTCGCTGGCCCGCAGGGTGGCCAGCTCCCGCTCGTCGGCCTCGGGGACGGGCCGGCCGTTCACGCCGGGGCCGTCCGCCACGTGGTGGGTGGCGCCGGGGGAGAGCGGGGCCGAGCAGGCGGGGCAGCGGGTGGCACCGTCGTCGGCCAGGGCGGCCCGGGCCGTGCCGTTGACCGTGCCCCCGGCCGGGGCGGTGTGCGCGTCGGCCCCCTCGTTCTGGCCCGGCACGGCATGCTCCCGTCCGCTGCTGACGCTTGACGCTGGTCCGGCCGGTCACCCGACTTCGGCGGCCGGCTCCGCACTCTGCCGCGCTCGCGGACGTCGGACTCCGGTGCGGACGCTCGGGACGGAGCGGCCGGGCGGGAGCCCCCCTGAGGAACCGTGAGGAACAGGGCGCTGCGGCCGATCATAGGACGCGATGGCAACGCGCGGTGACCGCCGCCAGGGTGATTCGTCTGGTTTGGGCGTGAGTGTGGTGATACACGCGGACGCCCCTGGTGCACATCACATGATGTGCACCAGGGGCGTGTGCTCCGGGAACGCGCCCTGCGGACCCCGGCGGAGCACCGGACGCGCGCCGGGCCGGGGTCGTCGGGCGGGACGCCCGGGGGAGGTCAGCCGGCCAGCGAGGCCGTGAGGGTGATGGTGGTTCCGGTCAGGGCCTGGCTCACCGGGCAGTTCGCCTTGGCGTCCTCGGCGGCCTTCACGAAGCCGGCCTCGTCCAGCCCGGGCACCTCGCCGGTGACCGTGAGGTGGATGCCGGTGATGCCGGTGCCCGGCTGGAAGGTGACGTCGGCCTGGGTGTCGAGCTTGGTGGGCGGGGTGCCCGCGCCGGTCAGGCCGTGCGAGAGGGCCATCGAGAAGCAGGCCGAGTGCGCGGCCGCGATGAGCTCCTCCGGGCTGGTCTTGCCGTTCGGGGCCTCGGCGCGGGCCGGCCAGGAGACCGGGTACTCGCCGATGCCGGACGACGCGAACGTCACCTGGCCCTTGCCGTCGACCAGGTTGCCTTCCCAGGCGGTGCGGGCGGTGCGGGTGGTTGCCACGATCGGTACCTCCGTTACTGAGGAACTGCTGATTCGTCACGTCCGGTCATGCCGCGGACCAGCCTACGGGCAGGCCGGGGGCGTGCCACAAGTAGCGCACCGGTCCGTCGCGTCCGAAAATGCCCCGGCCGTCCCGGCGGCCCGGGTCGTCCGTGGACGGACCCCGGCAGCTCGGGGCGCCGTCCGACGGTCGGTCGGTGTGCCGTCCGGATCGTGGACGATTGGGCCGAATGGTGCGGGCCCGCGCCGGGCGCCCTGTTAGATTGGCCCGGGCCCGGGCCCGGCCGCCGCACGGTCGGGCGCAAGACCGAGAGAGCCGCGGAGCCGCCCCGATGACGGACCACCCCACGACCCCCGACGCCGGACTGCCCGAGGGGGTCGACGATGCCGTGCGGGCCGAGCTGACCAGCCTGCGCGAGAGCATCGACAACATCGACGCCGCAGTGGTCCACATGCTGGCCGAGCGCTTCAAGGCGACCCAGCGCGTCGGTCGGCTCAAGGCCGAGCACAAGCTCCCGCCGGCCGACCCGGCCCGCGAGCGCACCCAGATCAAGCGCCTGCGCGAGCTGGCCGCCGGTGCGCACCTGGACCCGGTGTTCGCGGAGAAGTTCCTGAACTTCATCATCGCCGAGGTGATCCGCCACCACGAGGCCATCGCGAGCGACACCGTGACCGGTGGGAACGTCCCGGCCTGAGCGCGTGACCGGCCGGGCCGGGAGCACCCGGGGGCGCCCCGCCCGGGCCGGTGGCATGTCTGACGAGGGTAAAAGTCCGATTTCGCCTGGATCCCCGGTTGGCGTAGCGTGCAGGTTCCCCCGCAGCCTGAGAGTGGAGCAGCGACGATGGCGGTGAACCTGCCCGATACCCACGGCGGCGAAGCAGAGGCAGGACCCGCCGCCCCGAGCGGGGGCCGGGCCGAGGCCCGGCGGGCGCGCCGTGCCGCCGAGGGGCGCCGGGTCAGGCCGCCGAAGGCCCGCCGCCCGGCCCGCCGGGCGCGCCCGTGGTGGATCGAGATCCCGGCCATGGCGGCGGTCGGCCTGGTGGTCGCGCTGCTGATCAAGACCTGTCTGTTCCAGGTGTTCACCATCCCCTCCGGGTCGATGGAGAACACCCTGCGGGTCGGCGACCGGGTCGGCGTGAACAAGTTCGCCCCGCTGACCGGCTGGGAGCCGGAGCGGGGCCAGCCGGTGGTCTTCAAGGACCCGGGCGACTGGCTGCCGCCGCAGCCGACCGGCGGGAACCCGGTCACCAACGCGCTGGGCTCGGCGCTCTCCTTTGTCGGCCTGGTGCCGCCGAAGGACGACAACTACCTGGTCAAGCGGGTCATCGCGACGGGCGGGCAGACCGTGCAGTGCTCCGGCACCACGCTGACCGTCGACGGCGCCGCGGTCGACGAGCCCTATCTGCACCCCGGGGACGACTCCTGCGCCGGGCTGGACTTCGGTCCGGTGACGGTGCCGCAGGGCCACGTCTGGGTGGAGGGCGACCACCGCAGCGACTCCGCGGACTCGCGCTACCACCAGCGCGGCCCCGGTGGCGGGGCCGTGCCGGTGGACAACGTGGTCGGCCCGGTGTCGGCCGTCGTCTGGCCGCTCGGCCACCTCGACTGGTTCGGCTGGGTCGGCCGCTGATCCCGGAGCGGGCGGCGGCGCACCCTGCCGGACACCCTTCCGGGCACCCGTCCGGCTAGCGCCGGTCCTGCTCCCGGCCGAGCTGGGCCCCGGTGTCGGCCTCGGCGGCCCGGGCGAGCCGCTCGCCGAGGGCCGTCGCCCCGGCCGGTGTCGCGTCCGGCGCGGCAGCCTCCGAAGGCGGCGGCCCGGACCGCTCCGGCCCGGCCGGGCCGGCGGACTTTCCGCTCTGGGCGGCGAACGCCCCGGCCAGTACCAGCAGGCCGCCGGCCATCTGCGGCAGGCCGAGGTGCTCGCCGAGCAGGACCCAGGCCAGCACGGTGGCCACGACGGCCTCCAGGTTGGCCACCACCCCGGCGACCGGCGGTGACAGGTGCTGGACGGCGACGACGCCGGTCAGATAGGCGAGCACGGTCGCGACCAGGACCATCCAGGCCGCCGGGATCAGGGCGGGCAGGGTGTGCCCGTTCATCACCACGTCCCCGCCGAGCTTGTCCCAGTCGGCCTCCCAGGGGCGGGTCACGGCGGTGAGCACGACCGAGCCGATCAGCAGGCCGTAGGCGCTGACGGCGATCGGGTCGACCGGGCGCTCGCCCCGGCTGCCCGCGTCGGCGAGCACGAAGTAGCCGACCTGGCAGCAGGCCGCGCCCAGGGCGAACAGGACGCCGAGGGCGTCGAAGCTCAGGCCGTTCCAGACCTCGACCACGCAGGCGAGCCCGGCGACCGCGACGCCCGCGCCGATCGCCGAGCCGCGGCTGATCGGCCGGCGCTGGACGAACCGTACGTAGCCGAGGAGCAGCGGCGGGCCCAGGTACTCGATCAGCAGGGCGACGCCGACCGGTATCCGGGAGATCGCCGCGAAGTAGCAGGCCTGGACGCCGGCCACGGCGAGCAGGCCGAAGCCGATCAGCAGGCCGGGCCGGCGCCGGACGGCGTCGCGGTGGCGGTAGGCCAGCGGCAGCAGCACGACGGCGGCCCCGGTGACCCGGAGCCAGACCACGTGGAGGGGGGAGAGCCCGGCCTCGATCAGTGGTTTGGCCGCGGTGCCGGAGCCGCCGAAGGCGAACGCGGAGACGAGGGCGAGGGTGAGACCGAGGGTCCGGCCGGGGGAGCGGCCGAGCAGGGGGTTGGAGCTGTGCACCGACGAATTCTGACAGTCGTACCGTCATTCGGTAAGGGGCCATTCCATCATTCGGTCCTGCCCGGCACGGAGCGCGAGCGTCCGCCGCCCAGCGGACCACCCGCGCCCCGACCCCGTCGGCTACCCCCCGGTCCCGGCCCCGGCGCCGACACCCGCGTCCGTCCCGGTGCCGCCGCCGGACCCCGAGCCGGAGCCGGAGCCGGAGCCGGAGCCCGAGCCGCCGGTGCCCCCGGTCGGCTGCGGCGGGGTGGTCGGCCCGGTGGTGGGGCCGGTGCTCGGCACCGGCGGCTTGGTCGGCTTGGTGCTCGGCTGCGGCGTCGTCGGCTGGGTCGGCGTGGTGCCCGTCCCACCGGACCCGGACCCGGACCCGCCCGAGCCCGAACCGGAGCCGGAGCCGGAGCCGGAGCCGGAGCCGGAGCCGGAGCCGGAGCCGGAGCCGCCGGTGCCCCCGGTCGGCTGCGGCGGGGTGGTCGGCCCGGTCGACGGCGCGGTGGCCGGTGCCGAGCCCTGGTCGCCGGAGGAGCCGGAGCCGCCCTGCCCGGTCGGGGACGACGGCCCGCCGGACGGCGTCGCCGACCCGTCGGGGGTGCTCGACGGAGCGCTCGAAGGACCGGACGAGGAGCCGGAGCCGGAGCCCGAGGAGCCCGAGCCGCTGCGCGCGGAGTCGTCCGCACCCGAGGGCGCCGGGAAGTCGGCGACCGGCTGCCCCTTCAGGGCGGTCTTCATGTAGCTGGTCCAGATCTGCGCGGGGTACTGGCCGCCCGCCGCGCCGTCGATCCCGCCGGTGCCGCTCAGGCTGACCTGCGCGCCGGTGTCCGGGTCCTGGCCGAACAGCGCGACCGAGGTGACCAGCTCGGGGGTGTACCCGACGAACCAGACCGACTTCTGGTCGTCGGTCGTACCGGTCTTGCCCGCCGCCGGCCGGCCCAGCGCCTTCGCGCGCCAGCCGGTGCCGCCCTGGTCGCTCACCACGCCCTGGAGCATCGAGGTGACCTGGCGCGCGGTCTGCTCGCTGACCGCCTGGGTGGCCTTGTGCGCGGGCAGCCCGACCGGCTCGCCCTCGCGGTCCACCGACTGGACCAGCCACGGGGTGATCTGCTTGCCGCCGTTGTCCAGCGTGGCGTACACGCCCGCCAGGTCGAGCACGCTCGGGGTGGCGGTGCCCAGCGGGATCGAGGGCACCGGGTCCAGCCCGGGGGTGTTGCTGGGCAGGCCGAGCGCGATCGAGGTGTCCCGCACCTTGCTCAGCCCGGTGTCCTGGGCGAGCTGGGCGAACGCCGAGTTCACCGACCAGTCGGTGGCCTGCTGCAGGGTGATCTGGCCGTAGCTCTTGTCGCCCTCGTTCGGCGGCGCGTACGGGGTGCCCTTGCCGCCGCGGACCTTGCGGCCGCTGGTGCCGTCGTAGACGGTGCGCGGGGTGATGGTCTGGCCGGACTGGGTCTTGGCGTTGTTCTCCAGTGCCGCCGCCAGCGCGATCGCCTTGAACGTCGAACCCGCCTGGTAGTCCCGCCGGGTGGCGTTGTCGACGTAGTGCTTGGTGTAGTCGACGCCGCCGTACAGGGCGACCACGGCACCGGTCTTCGGGTCCACGGAGACGGCGCCGGGCTGGGCCGCGGCGTCCTTCTTCCGCTTCTCCGGGTTCAGGGTGTCGTGCAGCTGGCCCTGGACGGCGTCCTCCAGGGCCCGCTGGCGGCCCGGGTCGACGGTCAGCTTGATCGTGTAGCCGCCCTTGGCCAGCTCCGACTCGCTGATGATCTGGTTGGTGGTGAGGTACTCGGTCGCGGCGTTGACCAGGTAGCCGGCCTGACCGGACAGCCCGAGCTGCGCCTGCGGGTCCTTGACCTCGGGGAAGGCGGTGGCGGCCCGCTCCTCGGCGGAGAGCCAGCCCTCCTTCACCATGCCGTCGAGCACGTAGTTCCAGCGGTTGACGGCGTTCTGCTTGCCCGCCGGGGTGGCGGTGGCCACGTCGTAGGCGCTCGGGGCGTTCAGCAGCGTGGCCAGGTAGGCGCCCTGGGCGGCGTTGAGCTCGGAGGCGTCGATGCCGAAGTACTGCTGCGCGGCGGCCTGGATGCCGTAGGCGCCGCGCCCGTAGTACGAGGTGTTGAGGTAGCTGGAGAGGATCTCGTCCTTGCTCTCGGTGGCATCCACCTTGATCGCGATGAAGAGTTCCTTCACCTTGCGCGATATCGACTGCTTCTGGCTCAGGTACGTGTTCTTCACGTACTGCTGGGTGATCGTCGAGCCGCCCTGGGTGCCCTCGCCCTTGGCGGTGTTGACGGCGGCGCGGACCAGGCCGGGCACGTTGACCGCGCCCTCGTGGTAGAAGTTGCGGTCCTCGGCGGCCAGCGTGGCGTGCTGCGCGGCGGGGGAGACCTTGTCCAGTCCGACGTTCTGCCGGTTGGTCTGGCCGGTCCTGGCGATCACCGAGCCGTCCGCGTAGAGCCAGTTGTTGCTCTGCAGGGTCGCGGCGGCGTGCGCGTCCGGCACCTTCACCAGCGTGATGCCCAGGGCGAACAGGCCGATCCCGAGCAGCAGCGCGGACACGAAGCCGATCAGGGTCATCCGCCAGGTCGGGATCAGCCTGCGCCAGCCGGTGCGCCGCTTGCGGGGCCGACGGGCCTTGGGTTTGCGGACGCGCGGCGCGCCGCGCAGGGCGATTCGGGACAAAGCGGCGGCCTTTCCAGCGGGCGGGCGGCTGAGCGGGCGGCAGGCGCACGGGTGCCGTGCCGGCTCGCGCAGACGGGATCGTCGGCGGTCGGGGGACCTTTGTCCCTTATCCGATATACAGCCCAGAACGCGCCGAAGGTACCGGTTGGCTCCACCGCGACGGGAAGCGAGACCGACATCACACACAAATCGGACGTCGAAGGGCAGCGAAAAGCCGGAGAGCCCCTCGTGTGAACGAGAGGCTCCCCGGTGTCGGTGCGCCGCCAGGGACTCGAACCCCGGACCCGCTGATTAAGAGTCAGCTGCTCTAACCAACTGAGCTAGCGGCGCCTGCTGACGGGGAAAACAATACACGCTTCCGAGGGGCGCCTCGAACCGTCTGCGGCGCCGCCGGGGCCGGCCCGCCCGTTTCCTCCCGGTTGGGGAGGGGTTTACCGCCGGTTAGGGTGGAATCGTGCCCAGCTCCCACCCCGGTCGCCGGAAGGCTCGGCTCACTTCCGCCCCCACCCCGGCCCCCGCCCCCGCCCTCGTCCGCGCCGTCGCCGCCCTGCTGCTGCTCAGCGCGCTCGCGTACACCGCGTGGGTCCTGGAGGTGGTGCTCAGCACCGGGCTCGACCCGGTCCAGGCGTACCTCAGCGAGCTGGCCGCCGAGGACCAGCCGCTGGGCGGTCTCTTCCGGGCCACCGACCTGGTCGCCGGACTCGCGGTGCTGGCCGCCGCCGTCCTCGCCCTCGCCGCCTTCCACGCTCCGGCCCGGGCTCGTGCGGCGGCCAGGGGCTGGGCGGTGGCCGGATGGGCCGGGCTCGCCCTGTTCGGCGCGGCCACCGCCGCCGACTCCCGGCTGCCGCTGAGCTGCGCGCCCACCAGCGACGAGATGTGCGCCGCCCGGGAGACCGCCGGGCTCGTCCCCGCCACCCACACCGCGCACGCCGTGACCAGCAGCCTGGCCGTGCTCGGCGCGCTCGGCGGGCTGACCGCGCTCACCGTCGCCGCCCGCCGCCACGGCTGGTGGCCGCCGGTGCGGCGGTACGGGCCGTGGCTGCTGGGCGCCGAACTGGTCGCCACCGGGTGGAGCCTCGGCGCGATCGCCGCCTTCGAGGCCGGCCACGGCACCTGGGCGCTGGGCGCCGGCCAGCGCCTCCAAGTGCTGCTCGTCGCCCTCTGGCTGGCCCTGCTCGCGGCGGCCCTGCACTCCGGGGCGGCCCCCGCCGCCGTCGCCCGCGCCCGGCGGTCCGAAGAACGGGATCCGGTATGACCGGTGCACACCCCTCCGGCCCGTACGGCACCGCCGCGACCTTCCTGCGGATCGACGGCACGCCCCTGCACGTCCGCGCCGAGGGGCGGGGCCCGGTCTGTCTGCTCGCCGGAGGCCTCGGCAGCAGCTGGTTCGACTGGGACCTCGTCGTCCCCTTCCTCACCCCGTACCGCACCGTGGTCCGCTTCGACCGGCCCGGCTACGGCCTGAGCGCGCCCGAGCCGGCCGACCGGCCGCTGTCCACCGCCGCCGGGGAGGCGGACCGGATCCGGGCCGTGCTGGACGCGCTGGCCCTGACCGGGCCGTGCACGGTGGCCGGGCACTCGCTCGCCGCGTTCCACGTCGAGGCCTTCGCCCGGCTGTACCCGGAGCGGACGGCCGGGCTGGTCCTGCTGGACGGCAGCGTCGAACCCGATCCGCACCCGCTCCCGGCCCCCGGACTGCGCGATCTCGCGGCCCGCACCGCCGCGGGCGCGGCCACCGCCGTCGCCGTGCCGTACCTGTTCGGGCCCGCCGTGCGCCGGCTGACCGCCCGGGCCACCACCGTGCGGCGCGAGGACCTCGCCCCCGCGTCGCTGGTCCGGCGCTGCTACCGCACCGGGCGCTCGCTGCGGGCACTGCTCCGGGAGAACGCCCGCTACCTGGACATGGCCGCCGAACTGGCCGGACTGCGCCGCACCGCCCCGCTGCCGGCGGACCTGCCGGTCACCGTGCTCGCCGCGGACGACGGTCTGCGCGGTCGCCGGACCGAGGAGTGGCTGGCCGCCCAGCGGGAGCTGGCCGCGCAACTCGGCGCCGAGTTCCGCAGCACCGTCCCGGCCGGGCACCTGCTGATGTTCGACCGTCCGGACGCGGTCGCCTCGGCGATCCTGGACACGGCTCGCTGAGCGCACGGCCGGCCGGGTGTCGGGGCGGTCTCAGCCCCCGCCGCTCGCCTCGGTGCGGTCCGCCGTGACCACTCGACGGACGGCCTGGGCGACCGGCAGGTCCCGGGCCGTGCGGCGCACGGTGTCCCGGAGAGCGGCGTGCTGCCGTCCGGGGTAGATCCGGCGGTCCATCCGCCCGGCCCAGAGCAGCCCCGCCAGCAGCCGGTCCCGTTCGTCGGCTCCCGCCCCCGTCGTTCCCGCGCCCTCCTCCGCCGCGGTGCGGGCCAGGGTCGCGGCGACCCGGTCGGCGATCTCCTGTCCGGCCTCGGACCGGACCGGCAGCAGCACCCGGTAGGGCACCAGGAGCTTCCGGCGACGTTCGACGGTCATCGCTCCCTGGGCGACCAGCCGGTCCCGGTAGTGGCGGACCGCATCCCGGGGCACCCGCCGCACGGCGGCCTCCAGCCCCGGCCGGCGCCCCTTGCGGGTCCGCTCCAGCCGGGCGAGCACGGCCGCGCCGATCTCGTCGTGCGCACCGAGCGGTTGGAACCCGGTGATCCGGCGGCCCTCGACGGTGATCCCGCCGGTCAGCAGCAGTTCCGCGAGCACGGCGCCGGCGATCACCCGCCGGAAGGCGGACGAGGAGACCCGCAGCAGCCCGCGGCCCGGGTCGGTGCAGAGCAGGACCAGTTCCTCCGGGAGCGGGCGCGCACCAGCCGGATCGGGCGGGCCGGGGGAGGCGGGTGGATCGAGCGGAGCCAAGGCGACTGCACCTCCGGCGCGATACGGGAACGGGAGCCCACGCTATCCATTTCCGCTGCCGGGAAACGCCGAAGGGCCCCCTCGCTGCTGCGAGGGGACCCTTCGACCGTCGGTGCGCCGCCAGGGACTCGAACCCCGGACCCGCTGATTAAGAGTCAGCTGCTCTAACCAACTGAGCTAGCGGCGCCTGCTGACCTGGAAGACATTACACGCCGTCCGGCCGATCCGCCGAATCGGCACGGTCCGGTGACTCGGGGTGACCGTCGGGCGGGTCCGGTCACCCCTCCGGGAAGTGGCAGGCGGCCTGGTGGTCGGCGTCCCCGGGCCCGGCGGCGGCCGTGAGCGCCGGCGCCTCGCTCGCGCAGCGGGCGCGCGCCGCCTCGTCGAGCGCCGGGTGGACGGGACAGCGGGCCCGGAACGGGCAGCCGGTGTGCCGGACGGTGGGGGAGGGCGGGTCGCCGGCCAGCAGGACACGGGTGCGGGCGCGTTCGGCGGCCGGGTCCGGCAGCGGGACGGCGGAGAGCAGGGCGCGGGTGTAGGGGTGCCGGGGCCGGTCGAAGACGGCGGACACCTCGCCCTGCTCGACCGTCCGCCCCAGGTACATCACGCTGACCCGGTCGGCGAGGTGCCGGATCACCGAGAGGTCGTGCGAGACGAAGAGGTAGGAGAGGCCGAGTTCCGCCTTGAGCGACTGGAGCAGGTTGAGCACCCCGGCCTGGATCGAGACGTCCAGCGCCGAGACCGGCTCGTCGAGCACCAGCAGCCGGGGCCGGACGGCCAGCGCCCGGGCGATCGAGATCCGCTGCCGCTGCCCGCCGGAGAACTGGTGCGGGTAGCGGACGGCGTGCGCCGGGTCGAGGCCCACCTGGCGCAGCAGCCCGGGCACCCGGCGGGCGATCTCCTCCTTGGCGGCCCGCTGGGCGCGCAGCGGCTCGGCGACGATGTCGCCGACCGGCATCCGCGGGTCGAGGCTCGCCATCGGGTCCTGGAAGACGATCTGCAGCCGGGCCCGCATCCGGTGGGCCTCGGCGCGGGAGAGCCCGGCGGTGTCCCGGCCGAGCAGTTCGATCCGGCCGGACTCGGGGGCGGCCAGGCGCAGCAGTTCGAACAGGGTGGTGGACTTGCCGGAGCCGGACTCGCCGACCAGGCCGAGCGTCTCGCCCTCCCGGATCGACAGCTCGACGCCGTCCACCGCGTACACCGAGCCGACCCGCCGCTTGAAGACGGTGCCCTTGAGCAGCGGGAAGGTCCTGGTGAGCCCGCCGACCTCCAGGACCGGCGGGCGCTGCGCGCGGGGGAGCGGCGGGCCGGGCGCCGCCGGGAGCTCCGGCACGGGGTACACCTCGCCGGGCGCGGGCCGTCGTTCGGCGAGTTCGCCGGACCGGACGCAGGCGGTCAGGTGGCCGTCGCCGGTGAGCGGCGGCTCGGCCGTGCGGCAGCGGTCCTCGGCCAGCGGGCAGCGGGCGGCGAACGGGCAGCCGTCCGGCAGTTCGGCCATCGGCGCGGGCGTGCCGGGGATCGGGACCAGCGGTCCGCGCCGCCCGTCCAGCCGGGGGACGGCGCCGATCAGGCCGAGGGTGTAGGGGTGGCGCGGCGCGGCGAACAGCTCGTCCACGCCCGCCGTCTCGACGACCCGCCCGGCGTACATCACGGCGACCCGGTCGGCCATCCCGGCGATCACCCCGAGGTCGTGGCTGACCAGGACGAGCGCGGCGCCGGTCTCCCGGCGGGCGGTGCGCAGCACGTCGAGCACCTGCGCCTGGATGGTGACGTCGAGGGCGGTGGTGGGTTCGTCGGCGAGCAGCACGTCGGGGTCGTTGGCGACGGCCATGGCGATCATGGCGCGCTGGCGCATGCCGCCGGAGAACTCGTGCGGGAAGCCGTCCAGGGCGCGGTCGGGGGCCGGGATGCCGACCAGGTCGAGCAGTTCGGCGGCCCGCTTGCGGGCGGCGGTCCGGTCCAGGCCGGGCCGGTGGACGCGCAGCGCCTCGATCAGCTGGTCGCCGATCCGGTAGACGGGGGTGAAGGCGGAGAGCGGGTCCTGGAAGACCATGGCGATCCGCCGGCCGCGGACGGCGGCCAGCTCGCGGCCGGGCAGGCCGAGCAGTTCGCGGTCGTCCAGCCGCACCGAGCCGCGGACCCGGGCGGTGCCGGGCAGCAGTCCGAGGACGGCCAGCGCGGTGACCGACTTGCCGGAGCCGGACTCGCCGACGATGCCGAGGGTCTCGCCGCGGTGCAGGGTGAGGTCGACGCCGCGCACCGCGGGGACGGGGGCGGCGCCGCGCGGGCCGGTGAAGTCGACCCGCAGGTCCCGCACCCGCAGCAGCGGGGTGCCGGTGGCGGTGGTCGCGGTGGTGTTCGCGGCGGTGCCGGTCACGCGCGGGTCCCCTTCCTCGGAGCACGGTCACGCTCGCGCGTGCGGCGGGGCCTGCGGGCGGCCTCGGCGGTGGGGTCGAGGGCGTCGCGCAGCCCGTCGCCGATCAGGTTGACGGCCAGGACGAAGAGCACCAGCAGCCCGGCGGCGAAGTAGAACAGCCAGGGGAAGACCGGTGCCTCACTGGTGCCGGCGGCGAGCAGGGTGCCGAGCGAGACGTCGGGCGCCCTGACGCCGAAGCCGAAGTAGGAGAGCGCGGTCTCGCTCATCACGGCGCCGCCGACCGCGATGGTGGCGTCGATGATGAGGAAGGAGGCGACGTTCGGCAGCACGTGCCGGGTGATGATCCGCAGCGGGTGGACGCCCATGAACTGCGCGGCGCGGACGAACTCCCGCTCGCGCAGCGAGATCGTCATCGAGCGGACCACCCGGGCGGTGATCATCCAGTTGAACAGGGCGAGCAGCAGGACGAAGGCGAGCCAGCCGGCGCCCTTCAGCCGGGGCGAGACGATGGTGACGACCAGGAAGGCGGGGAAGACCAGCATGAGGTCGACCAGGAACATCAGCGACCGGTCGGTCCAGCCGCCGAAGTAGCCGGCGCAGGCGCCCACCAGGGAGGCCAGCACGGTCGAGAACAGCGCCACCAGCAGGCCGATGACCAGGGACTTCTGCAGGCCGCGGAGGGTCTGCGCGAAGACGTCCTGGCCGATCCCGTTGGTGCCGAACCAGTGGGTGGCGGAGGGCGGCCGGCGCAGCGCGCCGTAGTCGGGCGCGGCGTAGTCCCAGGGGGTGAGGTACGGGCCGCCGAAGGCCAGCAGGAACAGCAGCAGGACGACGACGGCACCGGCCACCGCGCCGCGGGCGGCGAGCAGCCGGGCGAGGACGATCCGGCCCCGGCCGGCCGTCGCGGGTACCGGGGCGGGTTCGGGTCCGGGTGCGGTCCCGGGCGCCCCGGCGGGCTCGGCGGGTCCGGCGGGTCCGGTGATCGCGGCGGTCACGGCGCTCCTCCTCGGGTCAGGCCCGCACGCGCGGATCGAGCGCGGCGTGCAGGGTGTCGGCGAGGAAACCGGAGGCGAGCACCACGACCGCCGCGAACAGGTTGACCGCGACGACCGCGTTGACGTCCTGCTCGTTGACGGACTGGATGAACCACTCGCCCATGCCGTGCCAGCCGAAGATGGTCTCGGTGAAGGCGGCACCGGTGAAGATGCCGAGGAAGCTGTAGGCGAACATCGTCGACATCGGGATGACCGCCGTCCGCAGTCCGTGCCTGACCAGCGCCCGGCCCCGGGTGAGGCCCTTGGCCTCGGCGGTGCGCAGGTAGTCGGAGCCGAGCACGTCGAGCATGGTGCCGCGCTGGTAGCGGCTGTAGGTGGCGAGGCCGCCGAGCGCCAGCGAGAGGGTGGGCAGCAGCAGGTGCAGCGCCCAGTCGGCGAGGTGCGCGCCGAGGCCGCCGCTCAGGCCGGGCGTCTCGTACCCGGTGAAGGGGACGACCTCGTGCCCGACGGCGTCCTTGGCGGCGATGGCGCCGTTCTTGAGGAAGAGCGCGACCAGGAAGACCGGGGTGGAGAGCAGGACGAAGGACAGCACGGTCAGCAGCCGGTCGGAGAGCCGGTACTGGCGCACCGCGCTCCACGCCCCGGCGGCGACGCCGAGCACCATGCCGAGCAGGCTGCCGACCAGCAGCAGCCGCAGCGAGACCCAGACCCGGCGGCGGAAGTCGTCCATCACGGGGGTGTCGTGGATGGTGCGGCCGAGGTCGCCGTGCAGCAGCAGCCCGCCGGCCCAGCGGCCGAACCGCTCGACCACGGGGGTGCGGTCGTTCAGGTTGAGGTCGGTGAGCTGGCGCTCGACCGAGGCGGCGGCCGGGCGCGGGACCTTGGCCTCGAAGTAGGCGCGCGGCTGCAGGGCGGCGCCGGCCAGCGCGTACGCCAGGAAGACGGCGGCGACCAGCAGGACGGCG
Source organism: Kitasatospora sp. NPDC004723 (assembly GCF_040609255.1). NCBI lineage: Bacteria > Bacillati > Actinomycetota > Actinomycetes > Kitasatosporales > Streptomycetaceae > Kitasatospora > Kitasatospora sp. NPDC004723. The sequence continues at coordinate 28,114 of NZ_JBEXJT010000032.1, forward strand.
TAGTAGGCGAGCCGCTTGGTCAGGTAGCGGAGCATCAGCGGCCGCCCGGGGTGGGGGCGGGGCCGACGCGTCTGGTGGGCATCGGAGGGTGGCCTTCGGGTCGGGGGCGGACGCGCGGGAGGGACGGCCGGTCGCCGTTCTTGACCGTGGTCAGGAAAGCGCAGCTCAGAGTGTGGCACCGGTGCGCGGCCGCGGTGTTGCGGCCGTGTTGCGCCCCGTTTCGGTCGGATCAGGTGTCAACTCGGCCCCCTGGTACTCGTTCTGATCGGCTGTTACGTTCGGTCCCCGGCACCGACTTGGCTGCCCACGCTCAAGCCTCGCCACACCTCGCGACGCTCAACTCTCACCACTCGCCGGACATCACGGGGGGACCCTCATGGACGCTTCCGCCACGCCCGCGCGCCGACTCGGCCGCGCCGCCGCCCTCGCCCTCGCCGTCGCGCTGGCGACCGCCGCGTGCACCTCCGGCGGCGGCGGTTCGGCGGACACGGCGGTCAGGAGCGAAGCGCCCGGGCAGGGGGCCATCGACATCAACGCCAAGCCGCTGGAGCAGATCCGCGACGGCGGCGAGGTCCGCTTCCCGCTCTACCAGTGGATCACCCAGTGGAACCCGTTCCAGGTGGACGGCCGCTACGGCGACGCGGTCGAGATCATGCGCACGCTGGAGCCGAGCCTGTTCAGCACCGACGAGAGCGGCACCTTCAAGCCGGTCGCCGACTACCTGGTGGACGCCAAGGTCACCTCCGCCTCGCCGCAGGTGATCACCTACACGCTCAACCCCAAGGCCAAGTGGTCGGACGGCAAGCCGCTGAGCTACCTCGACTTCAAGGCCGACTGGGAGGCCACCAACGGCAAGAAGGACGGCTACAACATCGCCGACTCGGCCGGCTACGAGCTGATCTCCGCGGTCGAGCAGGGCGCCGGCCCGGCCGAGGTCAAGGTGACCTTCTCCGAGCCGTACGCCGACTGGCAGAACCTGTTCCGTCCGCTGATCCCGGCGGCCGGGATCGCCACCGCCGACGACTTCAACAAGGGCTGGGTGGAGAAGATCCCGATCACCGCCGGTCCGCTGAAGATCGGCACCGCCGACAAGACCGCGCAGACCCTCACCCTCGTCCCGGACCCCGACTGGTGGGGCGTCAAGCCGAAGGCGGAGCGGATCACCTTCCGGGTGATGTCCCAGTCGGCGACCACCCAGGCCTTCCTCAACAACGAGATCGACTACGCCACGGCCGGCACCGCCACCGCGTACGGGCAGCTCAAGGACGCCAAGGACACGGTGATCCGGTCCGCCAGCCCGTGGGACGAGGTGCACATCTCCTTCGGCGGCGGCGGTCCGCTGGCGGACGTCAAGGTCCGTCAGGCGCTCGGCAGGGCGCTGGACCGGGGGGCGCTCATCAAGATCGCGAACAACGGCGTGCCGGTGGAGTTCAAGCCGCTCGGCAACCACATCTTCATGCCCAACCAGACCGGCTACCGGGACAACTCCGGCGAGTGGGCGACGTTCGACCCGGCCGCCGCGAAGAAGCTGCTGGACGAGGCCGGCTGGAAGGAGGCCGGCAGCGGCCAGCCCCGTACCAAGGACGGCCGGACGCTGACCCTGCACTGGGTGCTCAACGAGTCCACCCCGCAGGCCCAGGTCGACCTCGCCACCGCCGCCCAGGCGATGTGGCTGGCGGCCGGCGTCAAGGTGGAGATCGACAAGGTCGCGGCCAACGACTTCTTCACCAAGTACGTCAACCCCGGCAAGTGGGACATCGCCAGCTGGCGCAACACCGACTCGTTCCCGCTCTCCAGCAGCCTGACCAACTTCCGCCTGCCGCAGGGCGACAACGTCTTCGGCAACTACTCCAAGCTGGGCAGCGAGGAGATCGACGCGCTGCTGAAGAAGGCGGCCGGCACGATCGACCCGGTGGAGGCCGCGAAGCTCTACAACCAGGCGGACGCCCGGATCTGGGAGCTCGGCCACACCTACGAGCTGTACCAGCGGCCGACCGTGGTGGCGGCCCGCAAGGGACTCGCCAACTACGGGGCGTTCGGCCTGGCGAGCACCGACTACGCCAAGGTCGGCTGGGAGAAGTAGCCGGGACCGGGGACGGGGCGGCGGTGCGGTCCCCGGCCCGGGCGGGCGCACGACGGGCACTGGCGAGCAGCGCGGTGATCACGAGGCCGGTGGTGCGGACACGGGAAGGCCGGTGATGCCGCCCCCGCTGTCCTGCCACCCGCCTTGACCTTCCGCGATGCCCGCAGGCCGCCCGTGCCGCGGGGCTCGTCCCCGGGCCCCGTTCGCTTCGAACCGGGGACGAATCTAGCGGGGCGTCCGGGCGGTCGCACCGTACGGCGCGGCGCGTCCGCAAACCCGCCGTGCTGTCACCCGGTTCGCGCACCGGGGCGTCAACTCTCGCTGACGCCAGGGCATATCGGTCCATAACGGGACAATCTCCCGATCCGGCGGCGCTCGCCGCGATCCGTGCGCTCCCGGGCAAGGTCCGGTGCGCCCTGGTGCCCTCGGATACGTGCGCGGCGCCCGGCGCGCTGTCAGGATGCGGCGGGTACAGCCCACCCGTCCGGATCCCGGAGACCCGTCCATGAGCAGCGATTCCACCGCGGTCCCGCGCCCGCACCCCGTCGATCCCCGCCCGGTGCGCCGGATGGTCCCGCGCAGCCGGGACGAGCCGCACCGGGTCGCCACCCCGCTGGAACTCTTCTTCGACCTCTGCTTCGTGGTCGCCGTCGGCCAGGCCGGCCGGGAGCTGGCCCACGACCTCGCGGGCGGCCACTGGGGCGACGGCCTGACCGGCTACCTCTTCGCGTTCTTCGTGATCTGGTGGGCGTGGATGAACTTCACCTGGTTCGCCTCCGCCTACGACTGCGACGACGTCCCGTACCGGCTCACCACCCTGGTCCAGATCGCCGGTGTGCTGATCCTCGCGGCCGGGGTGCCGCGGCTCTTCGCCGACCAGGACCTCGTACTGGTGGTGATCGGCTACGTGGTGATGCGGCTGGCGATGGTCACCCAGTGGCTGCGCGCGGCGGCGGCCGAGGAGGGCCTGGCCCGCGCGGTCGCGCTGCGCTACGCCGCCGGGATCACGCTCTGCCAGATCGGCTGGGGCGCGGTGCTGCTGCTGCCGCACGACGTCCGCTCGGTGCTGATCCCGATCGGGATCCTGGCCGAGCTGGCCGTGCCGGTGGTCGCCGAACTGCGGCTGCAGACCCCGTGGCACCCGCACCACATCGCCGAGCGGTACGGCCTGTTCACGCTGATCGTGCTCGGCGAGACGGTGGCGGCGGCGACCGTCGCGGTGCAGTCGGCGGTGGACGAGCAGGAGGGACTGGCCCGCTTGCTGCCGGTCGCGGTCGGCGGTCTGCTGATCTGCTTCTCGGCCTGGTGGATCTACTACGCCCGGCCGGTCCACGAGCACCTGCGGTCCAGCCGTCAGGCCTTCCTCTGGGGCTACGGCCACTACCTGGTGTTCGGCTCGGCGGCGGCGATCGGCGCCGGACTGGAGGTGGCGGTCGCATCGGCCGTGCACAAGGCGCACGTCTCCGAGACGGCCGCCACCGCGACGGTGACCGTGCCGACCGCGCTCTACCTGTTCACCGTCTGGGCGCTGCACGCCCGGCACGCCAAGACCGGCGCGCTTCAGCTGTCGCTGCTGCCGGTGGCCTCGGTCGCGGTGCTCGCCTGTACGGCGGCGGGCGGCTCCGGCGTCCTCGCGGCGGGCCTGGTGACGGCGGTCGCGGTGGCGGCCGGGGTGGCGCTGCACGCGAGGGAGCGCTGAACGAGGGCGGGCGGGCGGCGCTGCGGCGAGCCCTCCCGCGGCTGCCCGTCGCGGGGGCGCTCCTCGGCCCGGCCGTTCGTCCCGTTCGGTGGGGCCGACCCGTTCGGCGGGCCCGTTCCGTCGGGCCCGCCGGCGTCGTTCGGTGCTGAGCCGTGCAGCGCTGAGCCGTTCAGTGCCGCACCCTTGAGCGCCGCACCGCCGAGCGCCGTTCCGTTCGCGCGGAGCGGGTCCAGCGGGGGCGGCCCCAGCAGGGCGCGCTGCACCTCGTCGTGCCCGGCGAGCCAGGCCCGGTACGCGGGGCTGGCCTCGGCGAGGTCCAGGTAGGCCGCCCGCAGCTCCTCGTACAGCGCCTCGCGGGCCGGCGGGCCGAGCGCGCGCGGCCGCCAGACCAGCAGCAGCCGCACGGCCAGCGGGTCGCCGTGCAGCCGCCGCACGACGGTGCCCGGCCCGGGCAGCGAGGTCGGCTGACAGGGGCGGACCGCCTCCCCGGAGGCGACCAGTTCGGCGGCGGTCGCGTTGTCCCGCACCTGCACCACCCGGGGATTGAGCCCGGCGGCGCGGAACACCCGGCGCATCGCGGCGTACTCGTGGTCGGCGGTCGGGTCCACCATCCAGGTGTCCTCGGCGAGCTCGGCCAGCCGGACCACCGGCCGGGCCGCCGCCCGATGGCCGGCCGTGAGCGCGACGAACTGCGGCTCGCGGGTGAGCAGCACCCGGTGCTCGGCGTCCGGGGGCAGCCGCAGCGGGAAGCCCTCGCTCTCGTGCACGAAGGCCACGTCCAACTGGTCGGCGGCGACCATCCGGAGCAGGGCGTTGGCCGAGATGTCGATCTGGATCGTGGTGTCGGTCTCCGGCAGCCGCTCGTGCAGCCGGCGCAGCCAGGCGGCCACCGCCCGGCTGCCGACGCTGCCGATCCGCAGCCGCCGGGCGCGCTCGCCACCGGCCGCCTCCCTGGCCTCCTGGCGGGCGGCGGCCACCAGCGCCGCCATCTCGGCGATCACCGGCCTGGCCCGGGACAGCACGGAGTGGCCGAGCGCGGTGGGCCGGCTGCCGGTCTGCTCCCGGGTGAACAACGTGCCGCCGACGGCCCGTTCGATGCGGTGCAGCTGGGTGGTCAGCGACGGCTGGGTCATGCCGAGCTGCAGCGCTGCCTTGCGGAGGCTTCCGGTGTCGGCGATCGCGCACAGCACCCGTAGGTGTCTCACGTCGAGCTCCACATCCGGGAGCGTAACGGTGGAAACGGGATGACGCCAGGGACATGACAGGCTGTTGGCCCGAGCATCGGACCGGCCGTCCGGGCGGCGCGGTGATTGGTCCGGGCTATCGCCGGTTGACATCATCCGCCGGGCCGCCGGCCTGGCCGAAGCTCTGGGGGCAGCAAGCATTCATCCGATGCCCGCGGCCCGGCCCCCCACCGTCCGCGGCGCACTCGCGAATCGGAGCCCCCACATGAACCGTGTCCCGCGCATGCTCTCCGTCGCACTCGGACTGGCCCTGGCCGTGGGAACGGCCGCCCTGCCAGCCACCGCCACCGCCGCCCCGGCGAGCGCTCCCGCCGCCGGGCACTACACCCCGGGCACCGCCGCGAAGGGTGCGGGCAAGGCGGACGACCGGGCGTTCTTCGAGGCCGTCATGAAGTCCGCGCGGGCCAAGCAGGCCGCCAACCCGTACCTGCTGGCCGTCACGGTGACCTACGACGCCAGCAACGCGCCGTCCTTCGCCGGGGTCATATCGCAGAGCGCGCAGATCTGGAACAGCTCGGTCACCAACGTCCGGCTCCAGCAGGGCTCCAACGCCGACTTCGTCTACTACGAGGGCGACGACCCGTCCAACGGCTCCTACGCCAGCACCGACGGGCACGGCAACGGCTACATCTTCCTCGACTACACCCAGAACCAGCAGTACGCCTCGCTGCGGGTGACCGCGCACGAGACCGGTCACGTGCTGGGCCTGCCCGACCACTACTCGGGCCCGTGCAGCGAGCTGATGTCCGGCGGCGGCCCCGGCCCGTCCTGCACCAACCCGTACCCGAACAGCACCGAGCGCAGCCGCGTCAACTCGCTGTGGCGGTACGGCCTGGCCGGCTGATCCGGCCCCTCGACGGCCCGCCCCCGCGGCGGCCACCCCGGCGCGCGCCGGCCGGACGACCCCCTCCGGCCGGTCGGGCGCATGCCCACCCGCACCACCGCACCACCCGCGGTACCTCCCGTACCGCCGCACCGGCGTACCCCACCCCTCGACCCGTGAACGGGAGCCCCCCCTATGAACCGTGTCTCGCGCACCTTCTCCGCCGCGCTCGGCCTGGCGCTCGCCGCCGGCCTGGCCGCCCTGCCGACCAGCGCCGTCGCCGCGCCGGCCCAGGGCTACACGCCGTCCGCCACCGCCACCGCCTACGCCGGCTCGGCCGCCGAGGAGGCCGACAACCAGGCGTTCTTCGAGGCCGTCATGAAGTCCGCGCGGGCCAAGCAGGCCGCCAACCCGTACCTGCTGGCCGTCACTGTCACCTATGACGCCAGCAGCGCGCCGTCCTTCGCCGGGGTCATAGCCCAGAGCGCGCAGATCTGGAACAGCTCGGTCACCAACGTGCAGCTCCGGTCCGGTTCGGCCGCCGACTTCCGCTACTACGAGGGCAACGACTCGCGCGGCTCCTACGCCAGCACCGACGGCCACGGCCGCGGCTACATCTTCCTCGACTACGCGCAGAACCGGCAGTACAACTCGACGCGGGTGACCGCGCACGAGACCGGTCACGTGCTGGGCCTGCCCGACCACTACTCGGGCCCGTGCAGCGAGCTGATGTCCGGCGGCGGCCCCGGCACCTCCTGCACCAACCCGTACCCGAACAGCACCGAGCGCAGCCGCGTCAACTCCCTCTGGCGGTAGTCCCTCCCAGGGACTGCCCCGCGCACCGCAGTGACGGCCCGGTCGCCGCAACCCCGGCGACCGGGCCGCCCCGTGTGCGTTTCCGTCCTGAGCGGCGCATCCGAGCAGGGCCGGCGGTGCGCGCCCCACCGTGTCACCGCCGCGCCCGCTCGCGCCGGACTTGTCGGTGCCCCGTGCGAGCATGCGGACCAGGACCCGTCCGCCGCCGACCGCGAGGTGCCCCCGCATGCCCCAGCACGTCCCCGACCACCTGGAAGACCTGCCCTACGCCGCCCACCTGACCCCGCACACCGGCCCGCTGCGCAGCGACGACCGCTACGACACCGTCCACTTCGACGGCGGCGAGTACACCGATCAGTCGGCGGGCGGCGCGACCTTCCTGGAGTGCGCCCTCACCGGCGTGGCCCTGAGCGGCGTCAGGCTCCGCCAGGCCCGGTTCAACGAGGTCTGGGTGCAGGCCGGCCGCTGGGTGGCCTGCGACCTCGCCGACAGCGACTGGCAGGACACCGCCGTCTCCGGCGGGGTGCTGGCCGGCATCGCCGCGCACGGCTCGGCGCTGCGCCGGGTGGTGTTCCGCGGCTGCAAACTGGAGGCCGTCAACCTGCGCGCCGCCGTGCTGCGCGACGTCGTCTTCGAGGACTGCCTGCTGCGCGACGTCGACTTCGGCGACGCGAAGCTCACCGGCGTCACCTTCCCCGGCTCCACCCTGGAGGAGGTCCGGCTGCGCGGCGCCACCCTGAGCAAGGTGGACCTGCGCGGCGCCGTCGGCCTCGGCCTGCCCGACGGTCACCAGGGTCTGCGCGGCGCCCTCATCAGCTCCACCCAGCTCCTCGAACTGGCTCCCCAGTTCGCCCACGCCCTGGGGATCACGGTGAAGGACTGACGGTGGCCCACGGGTCGTCCACCTCGGCCGGCGCCGGTACGGGCATGGCCGGGGCGGTGCCCGGCTCGCTGTACTCGGCCGTGGCCCGCGCCCGCTCCTGACCGGCGCTCAGGGCGAGGGTGAGCTTGACCAGCTCGTACCGGTCGTTGACCCAGTAGTCGGCGGTGCAGACCGAGTCGGCCGGCGGTGTGTAGTCGGGGCCGTCGACGAGGCGCTGCTCGGCCTTGCCGCTCCTCGCCGGGACGGGTGACACGCTGCGGTAGTGCGTGACGGGGACCCCGCCCAGATCCTCCCGCCCCTCGGCGGTGACCGTGCCGTGCCCGGCGGCCCGCCGAAGTTCGGCGGCGGGCGAGGACGCCAGCTCCATGCTCATCGTGGCGAGGTCGATCGGTACGGGCGGCTCGTCGGGCCGCGAGGTGAGGTGGTCGAGCCGCTGCCAGCGGTCGAGCCCGAGGCCGCGGACGTACATGGCCCCCTGGACGAGGCGCATCGTGGAGTCGCCCTCGGTGCTCTCGAAGGACGGCCGGCCCTGCCAGCGCACGTACCCGTTGAGGGTGGTCGGCGCCTTGTCGCCCTCGGCCGCGGTGAACCGGAGCCGGCCGTTGCCGATGCGGTCCATGGCGTCGGCGGCCTTGACGAGCTCACCGGGCGGGCCGCCGACGGCCGGGGCGGGCGACCCGCCGCCGCAGGCGCTCAGGGCGCCGGCCGCCAGGACGACGGCGGCGGTGGACAGGACGAAGCGTGACATCTGCATGGAAATCCCCCCACGTGACGGTGTCCGGCCTCAGTGTGGCAAAAATTTTGAACCCGTTCAAATGGGGAGGTCCGAAGGTTTCGGCCCGGCCGTCCGTTCAGCCGCAGGTCGTTCGGCGACCCAGGGGGGAACAGTCCGCCAACCCTGCCGCCCGCCCCTGGTGGGACCGTCCGGAGCGGGTGGAGGATGCTGCGCGATCGTGTGGGCGCCGACTTGTGTGCACAACATCGCCGATGAAGGGACGGGCTGGGCTGATGGCCGAGCTGAGTCGTAGGAAGTTCGTGACCCTGTCCGGTGCCGCCGCCGCGGGCCTCGCCGTGGCCGGTGCCGGGACCACCGGCGCGGGGGCGGCCCCCGCCGCCGACGCCCCGGCCGGTACGCCGGCCGCCGACCCGGCCGCTCCGGACGCCGCGGTGGCCACCGCGCCGTCGGCGGCCCTGTCGCAGAGCGGCAGCCTGGCCGACGCGCGGCACATCGTGATCCTCATGCAGGAGAACCGCAGCTTCGACCACTACTTCGGCATGCTGCGCGGCGTGCGCGGCTTCGCCGACCGCTCCGCCATCCAGATCGCCGGCGGCTACTCCGTCTTCAACCAGCCCAACGGCCTGCTGGCCCGCCAGTACCCGTGGCAGTTCAGCCTCACCAAGCCGGCCGGCGGCGCCGACGCGGAGCGCCTCGCCCAGTGCAACGGCGACCTCAGCCACGGGTGGAGCGACCAGCACAAGGCCTGGAACGGCGGCAAGCTGGACTCCTGGGTGGCGGCCAAGGGCAATGTCCGCACCCTGGGCTTCCTCACCCGCCAGGACATCCCGTTCCACTACGCGCTCGCCGAGAACTGGACCATCTGCGACGCCTACTTCTGCTCGGTGCTGAGCGCCACCGGCCCCAACCGCACCTACCACTGGTCGGGCCAGATCGACCCGTCCGGCGCCGCCGGCGGCCCGGCCTACGACGGCGGCGACGAGAAGGGCCTGCGCTGGCAGACCTACGCCGAGGCGCTGGAGAACGCGGGCGTCAGCTGGAAGGTCTACCAGAACGCCGCCGACAACTACGGCGACAACGCCCTGGGCTACTTCACCCAGTTCACGGGCGCGCCCGCCGGCAGCCCGCTCGCGGTCAAGGGCATGGGATCCGTCCCCAAGGTCACCGGGCGGACCCCGGACGACATCGTCGCCGCGATCAAGGCCGACGTGCTGGCCGGCACCCTCCCGCAGGTCTCCTGGATCGTCCCCAACCAGGAGGTCTCCGAGCACCCGTACGCCACCCCGGCCGACGGCGCGCACTTCGTCCACAACGTGATCGACGCGCTCAACGCCGACCCGGACGTCTTCAACTCCTCCGTCCTGTTCCTCAACTACGACGAGAACGACGGCTTCTTCGACCACGTCCCGCCGCCCGCCGCCCCGGCCGGCACCCCGGGCGAGTTCTACAACGGCACCAACATCGGCCTCGGCTTCCGCGTCCCGCTGATCGCCGTCTCCCCGTGGACCCGCGGCGGCTGGGTCTCCTCCGAGGTCTTCGACCACACCTCGGTGCTGCGCTTCCTGGAGAAGTGGACCGCCGCCATCGGCAAGCCCGCCGCCTGCGTCAACATCAGCGACTGGCGGCGGCGGGTCTGCGGCGACCTCACCGGCCTGTTCGACTTCGCCAACCCGGTGTACGGCCTGCCCACGCTGCCCGCCACGGCCGGCGCGGTGGTCGGCATGTCCAACTGCGGCCCGCTGCCCAACCCGGCCCCGGTCGACAACAAGCTGCCCGCCCAGGAGATCGGCACCCGTCCGGCCCGCGCCCTGCCCCACCAGCCGAACGCCAACCTGGACCACCTGGAGTTCGGCTCGGCCGGCGCGATCAAGGTCTGGCTGACGATGGCCAACGAGGGCGCGGTGGCGACCAGGACCGCCCACTTCGCCGCGTACGCCAACGCCTACCGCGGCGGCGGCCCCTGGCAGTACACCGTCGACCCGGGCGGCAGCCAGAGCGACTTCTTCAACTGCGGCACCGGCTACGGCAGCGGCCAGTACGACCTGAGCGTGGTCGGCCCCAACCGCTTCCTGCGCCGCTTCAAGGGCGACGCCACCAAGGCCGGCAAGAACGCGGCCGTCACCTGCTCGTACGCCGTCGAGCCGGGCACCGGCAAGCCGGCGGTCTGGTTCAAGCTCGCCAACACCGGCACCACCGCGCTGACCTTCACCATCACCTCGACCAACTACCGCACCGACGGCCCCTGGACGTACCAGGTGCCGGCCGGCGGCAGCGTGAGCGACTTCTTCAACGCCGTCGCCTACACCGACGGCTGGTACGACTTCACCGTCACGGTGAACGCCGACGCCACCTGGTCGCAGCGGTTCACCGGCCACCTGGAGACCGGCGCGGCCAGCATCAGCGGCTGAGCCGGGCGAGCACGCCGGGCCCGGGCGAGGGCGTCAGGCCCGGGTGAGCGCGTCGCGGGCTCACCGGCCCCGGGGGAACCACGGGTCGTGGACCTCCCGGGGCCCGTCCGGCGTGAGCAGGGTCAGCGTCAGCGGCGAGGCCGCGTACTCGGCCAGCAGCACCGCGCCGTGCCGGGTCTCCAGCTCGGCCTGGACCGGCACCCGCAGCCGGCTGAGCGCCCGCCGCAGGTGCAGCGCGTCGCGCCGGCTCACCGGCTGCGGGGCGCGCAGCACCAGCCGCAGCGGGCTCAGCGGGCCGGCCACCGGTTCGCCGGTGGCCAGCTCGTAGCCGATCGCGCCGATCGGCCCCCAGGCCAGCCGGTGGTCGGCGATCAGCTGCCCGGCGAGCGGCAGCACCGTCAGCGCGGGGATCGCCGCCACCCGCTCGGGCGACAGCAGGGAGAGCCGTCCCGGCAACTGCTCGGGGCGCAGCATCCGGGCCACCGCCGACCGGGGTGCCAGCGCGTCCAGCCGCTGCCCGCGCTGGGGTCCGCGCACCGTCACCGGCAGCCAGGTCTCCGGCGCGGCCGACACGTCCCGGGTGCAGCGCACGGGGTGCGGGGTGTCCGCGGGGGTGCCCGCCACGGCCGGCGCCCGTCCGACGGTCACCCAGGGGTGCGCGCGCAGCACCTGGCGCGCCCAGTCCGGCAGCGGGCCGCCGCCGAGCGGGCGCAGCGAGCTGGGGCACTGCATCAGCAGCAGGTCGTGGACGCCGGCCTGCCGTCCGTCGAGCGCGGCCAGCGATCCGACCAGTCGGCGCGGTCCGCCGTGCAGTTCCTCGCTCGGACGGGGGACGCGGGGGCGGGCGGCGACGGTCACGGCGGGCTCCAGGGGTGGGATCGGGACCGGCTGACGGTCTCCACCCTCCTCCTGCCCCGACCGAACCGGCTACGGCCTTTCGGCGCCCGCGACCAGGGACCAACGGCTCAATCGACGCCCGCACCCGGCGCCGCGGCCCGCGCCCCGGGCCGGGCAGCGGGTGCGGGTGGGCGGCGGCGGTGTGAGAGTGGGGGCAGTCCGGAATTCGCCCGCAGGAGGAGTCATGGGCATCTTCGACAGGTTCCGCCACAGGACCCAGCACACCGCCGAGGAGAGCAGGTCCTCGCTCGGCGGCAGCGCCGAACAGGACACCACCGCGCGGACCGACGCCGCCCAGCGGGCCGCCCTGGCCCACGACGAGGCCGCCGACGCCTTCAGCGCCGAGGCGGAGAAGACCCGCGAGGCCCAGGAGGCCTCCGCGGTCGGCGAGCGGGAGGCCGAGGAGCGCGCCCGCCAGGACATGACCTCCGAGGGCGACCCCTGGGGCTGACCTCCCAGTGGGGCCGACCTCCGAAGGCGCCCCCGTTGCCCCCGCTGCCCCCGCGCTCACCGCTCCCGCGGCGGCAGCGGGGGCCGCCGCAGGTCCGGCCGCGGCGTGTCCGGCGGTGGCGGGACGGCGGCCGGAAGGTCGTCCAGCAGCTCCAGCGCCAGCCGCACCGCCGTGACCAGCTCCGGGTGCCGCCCCGCGGCCCAGTCCCGGGGCGTGCGGAGCACGTGCACGTCCGGTTCGACACCCCGGTTCTCCACCGTCCAGCCGAGTCCGCCGGTGAACCACGAGGCGTTCTTCGGCACCGAGATCTGCGTCCCGTCACCGAGCTGGTGGCGTCCGGTCATGCCGACCACCCCGCCCCAGGTCCGGGCGCCGACCACCGGGCCGAGGCCGAGCAGCCGGATGGCGGCGATGACGACGTCGCCGTCCGAGCTGGTGGCCTCGTCGGCGAGCGCCACCACCGGCCCGCGCGGCGCGTCGCGCGGCCACCGCACGGGTTCCCGGCCGCGGCTGAAGTCCCAGGCCAGGACCCGCCGGGTGAGCTTCTCCAGGACCAGTTCGGAGACGTTGCCGCCGGCGTTGCCGCGCACGTCCAGGACCAGCGCGGGCTTGTCCAGCTCCCGCCGCACGTCCCGGTTGAACTGCGCCCAGCCGGAGCCGCCGAGGTCCGGGATGTGCAGGTAGCCGCACCGGCTGTCGCTGAACTCCCGGACCAGGGCGCGTCGTTTGGCCACCCAGTCCTGGTAGCGGATGGCCCGTTCGTCGGTGAGCGGGGTGACGGTGATCCGGCGCAGGGGCCCGTCCGGGCCGCCCCGGCGCAGGGTGAGTTCGACGCTGGTCCCGCCGGTGCCGGCGAGCAGCGGCAGCGGTCCGCGCACCGGGTCGACGGGCCGCCCGGCGACGGCGAGCAGTTCGTCGCCGCCGCGCACGCCGTGGGTGGCGAGCGGGGCGCGGGCGCGCGGGTCGGAGGACTCGCCGGGCAGGATCCGGTCGAACAGCCAGCGCCCGTCGGGGGAGCGGTGGGCGTCGGCGCCGAGCAGGCCGAGCGGCTGCTGGGCGAGCGCGGGCCCCTCGCCGCGCCGGGACGGGGTGACGTAGGCGTGCGAGGTGCCGAGTTCGCCGAGCAGTTCGCGCAGCAGGTCGGCGAAGTCGTCGGGGCCGGCGATCCGCTCCAGCAGCGGTTCGTACTGGGCGACCAGGGCGGGCCAGTCCAGTCCGGACATGCCCGCGTCCCAGAACTGGTCGCGCACGATCCGGGCGGCCTCCGCGTAGGCCTGGTGCCACTCGGCGGCCGGGTGCACGGTGTGGGTGATCCGCCGCAGGTCGACGGTGGTGCCGGCGGACGGCGCGCCGACCGGGACGATCCGCAGGGTGCCGGCCGAGTAGACGGCCACCGAGCCGCCGTCCCCGGAGACCGCGTAGCCGTCGAGCCGGTCGGCGAGCGTGGAGCGGGAGCCGCGGACCAGGTCGAAGTGCTCCAGCGCGGGGCGCCCGGAGGTGTCGTCGGGATTGGTGAAGGTCTGCCCGAGGACGCCGGAGATCGGCCAGCGCAGCCAGAGCAGCCCGCCGCGCACGGCATCGGTGGCCGAGTACTTGCCGGCGAGCACCGGGAACGGGATCAGCCGCTCGCCGATGCCCTCGGCCTCCACCTCGACGGTGCCGTCGCCGCCGCCGTCGCCGTGCGGGGCGGCGTCCTCGGCGGGGGCGGCGAACGGGGAGGGCGTGGCGGCGGTGAGCGGGACGAGGTAGGGGCGGCAGCCGAGCGGGAAGGAGAGGTCGCCGGTGTGCACGTCGTGCACGGGGTCGAAGCCGCGCCAGGAGAGGAAGACGAGGTAGCGGCCGTCCCGGGTGAAGACGGGCTGCTCGTCCTCGAAGCGGCCGTCGGTGACGTCCACGACCGGCACGGAGGCGTCGACCCGGGTGAGCCGGATGCGGCGCAGGGAGCGGCCGGCGGCCGGCTGCGACCAGGCGACCCAGTGCGAGTCGGGGGAGAAGCGGGCGCTGGTGACCGGCCCGTGGCCGGAGGCGGCGAGTTCGCGCACGGCGCCCTCGACGGTGGTGACCAGCAGCAGCCGGCCGTCGGAGGTGGTGGCCGCGAGGTGGGCGCCGTCGGGGGCGGCGGTGAGTTCCAGGACGCGGCCGATCCGGCCGGCGGCGACCGTCCGGCGGCCGTGCTGGGAGGGGGCGCGCTCGTGGCCGGGCAGCGGCACGATCTCGATCGCGTCCTCGCCCTCGGCGTCGGTGATCCAGGCGGCCTCGCCGGTGCGGCCGAGCACGACGGGCAGCCGGGTGCGCACGCCGGGGGTGTCGGCGAGCGCCCGGGCGGGGCCGTCGCGGTGGGTGAGCCAGTACTGGCTGCCGCGCACGGTGACCACCCCGGCCCGGCCGGTGGCGTCGCAGGCGAGGTCCTTGACGTGCGAGGCGGCGCTCACCTGGTAGGGGCGCCGCCCGGCCCGGGCGCCGCCGAGCGGGACGTGCAGCCGGCGCGGGGCGGGCGCGTCCAGGCCGTCGAGCAGCCAGAGGTCGCCGGCGTGCTGGTAGACGATCCGCACGCCGTCGCCGGCGGCCTCGCGGGCGTAGTAGGAGGCGTGGTCGGTGTGCCGGCGCAGACCGGTGCCGTCGGGGCGGCAGGAGTAGAGGTTGCCGACGCCCTCGTGGTCGCTGAGGAAGGCGATCCGCTCGCCGTCGGCGCAGGTGACCGGCATGGGGGAGGCGAGGTGCCCGGGCAGGCCGTCGAGGATCTGCTCGCCGTCCACCCAGAGCCGGCCGGTGGCGCCGCCCCGGTAGCGCTTCCAGGCGGCGGGCTCGTGCGGGGCGGCGCCGGTGAGCAGCACGGTGTGGGCCGGGCCGACCTGGGCGTCGCCGACCGGCCCCCAGGGCATCCGGCGGGTGGGGCGGCCGTCGGGGGGCAGGGCGTGCGCCCAGGTGTAGTGGCCGAAGGGCTCGTGGTAGGAGGTCACGGCGAGCAGCTCGCCGTCCGGCAGCCAGCCGCGCAGCCGGGTGTCCTGGCTGCCCCAGTGGCTGAGCCGCACGGCCTCGCCGCCGTCGACGGGGGCGGTCCAGATCTCGGGGGCCAGGCTCTGCCAGGCGGTCCAGGCGAGGGTGCCGCCGTCGGGGGAGAGCCGGGGGTGGCTGACCCGGGTGCGGTCGCAGCTGACCCGCCAGGCCCGGCCGGTGGCGGCGGCCGCGGCGTCCAGCGGGGCGATCCAGACGTCGTCCTCGGCGGTGAACGTCAGCAGGCCCCCGCGCAGGTGGGGGTAGCGGAGGTAGCCGGACGACGTCACCCCTCCATGCTTCGACGGGGCGTCACGCGCGGCAACCGGAAGCGCCCCCCACTCGCCGCTCCCGGGGCCGGAACCGGTCTGGACCATTGACACCGTACGGCCGAATCCACTTCAGTGGTCTAGTCCAACTCAGCTGCCCGGCCGCGCCGTTCCCCCACCACCGGTGCGCGCCCAGGCATGCCCGGACACCCCCACGACCGCGCCCTCCGCAAGGAGTCCCCCACATGCGCAGAACCCCTGTCCCCCCGGCCCCCGCGGCCCCCCGCCGCCGCTCGCGCACCGCGCTGGCCGCCGGCACCGCCTCGGCCGTCGCCGCGGCCACCATGGTCGGCCTCACCCTGGGCCTGGCACCCAGCGCCTCGGCCGGCGAGTTCCTGGTCAACGGCGGCTTCGAGAGCGGCTCCCTCGGCCCGTGGAGCTGCTCCGCCGGCACCGGCAGCGTCGTCACCGGCCAGGCCCACGGCGGCAGCTACGCGCTGGCCGCGGCCGCCTCGGCGAGCGACACCGCCCGCTGCGCGCAGACCGTCACGGTCGCGCCCAACACCACCTACACGCTCAGCGCCTACCTCAAGGGCTCGTACGTCTACCTCGGCGTGGACGGCGGCACCTCGACCTGGTCGCCCGGCACCGGCGGCGCCTACCAGAAGCTGAGCGTCAGCTTCACCACCGGCGCCACCCAGACCAGCGCCACCGTCTACACCCACGGCTGGTACGGCCAGGGCACCTACTACGCGGACGACGTCTCGCTGGACGGCCCCGGCGCGCCCAGCCCGACCGCCACGCCCACGGTGACCCCGACCGTCACCCCCACGGTGACCCCGACCGGGACGCCCACGGTCACGCCCACCGTGACCCCGACCGAGACGCCCACCGGCACCCCCACCACGCCGCCGGCCGGCTCCAAGGCCCTGGTCGGCTACCTGCACGCCAGCTTCGCCAACGGCGCCGGCTACACCAGGATGGCCGACGTCCCCGACTCCTGGGACTTCATCAACCTCTCCTTCGGCGAGCCGACCTCGGTGACCTCCGGCGACATCCGGTTCAACCGCTGCCCGGCCACCGAGTGCCCGACCGTCGAGTCCGACGCCGACTTCAAGGCGGCCATCGCCGCCAAGCGCGCCAAGGGCAAGAAGGTGCTGATCTCGATCGGCGGCCAGAACGGCCAGGTCCAGCTCACCACCACCGCCGCCCGGGACGCCTTCGTCAGCTCCGTCTCGGCGATCATCGACAAGTGGGGCCTGGACGGCCTGGACATCGACTTCGAGGGCCACTCGCTGTCGCTCCAGACCGGCGACACCGACTTCAAGAACCCGACCAGCCCGGTCATCGTCAACCTGATCTCCGCGATCAAGACGCTCAAGGCCAAGTACGGCCCGAACTTCGTGCTGACCATGGCCCCGGAGACCTTCTTCGTCCAGCTCGGCTACCAGTACTACGGCTCCGGCCCCTGGGGCGGCCAGGACCCGCGGGCCGGCGCCTACCTGCCGGTCATCCACGCGCTGCGCGACGACCTGACCCTGCTGCACGTCCAGGACTACAACTCCGGCTCCATCATGGGCCTGGACAACCAGTACCACTCGATGGGCGGCGCCGACTTCCACGTCGCGATGACCGACATGCTGCTCAAGGGCTTCCCGGTGGCGGGCAACACCAACAACGTCTTCCCGGCGCTGCCCGCGTCCAAGGTCGCCATCGGCATGCCGGCCACCACCAACGCCGGCAACGGCTACGTCGCCCCGGCCGAGGTCAACAAGGCCCTGGACTGCCTCACCAAGCTGGCCAACTGCGGCAGCTACGTCCCGAAGGCGGGCGCCCAGCCCAACCTGCGCGGTCTGATGACCTGGTCGATCAACTGGGACCAGTTCGGCGGCCGGGAGTTCTCGAAGAACTTCGACTCCTACTTCCGCCGCTGACGGTCCGGCGGGTCCGACGGCCCCGACGGGTCCGACGACCGGCCGGAACCGACGCGCCGACCGCTGGGCGACGGGCCCGAACCCGTCGCTCAGCGGTCCACCCGCACCTCCGCCAGGTACTGCGCGATGGCGTCCCGGTTGCGGGTCAGACAGGCGATCCGCGCGCTCATCCCCGCCAGCTCCTGCTCCAGGGTGGCGATCATCTCCGGTGTGGCGTCCTCGAAGTGGATCGTCCGGGGCTTGCTGAGACAGGGCAGGATCTGTTTGATGATCCGGGTCGGCAGCCCCGCGTCGAGCAGCCCGCGGATCTGCAGCACCCGGTCCACCGTCGAGTCGTCGTACGCGCGGTAGCCGTTCGCGCAGCGCCCGGCCGCGATCAGCCCCTGCTCCTCGTAGTAGCGCAGCAGCCGGCGGGACGCCCCGGTCCGCTCGGACAGCTCCCCGATCCGCATGTGGCCCACCTCACAACCGGTCGCGTTGACCCTCACATCAATGTGAGCGTTTGAGCATAACGGCCATGCGGACCTCCACACGGACCACCGACCGGCCACTGCCGCCCGCCACCCCCGAGCGGCCGGCCGCCCTGCCCCTGCCCGCCCTCCTCGCCCTCGCCACCGCCGTCTTCGTCACCGCCCTCACCGAGACCCTGCCGGCCGGCGTCCTGCCCGCCATGAGCGCCGACCTCGGCGTCGGCGAGTCCGCCATGGGCCAGGCCGTCACCGTCTACGCCCTCGGCACCGCCGTCACCGCCGTGCCGCTCACCGCGGCCACCGCCGGCTGGGGCCGGCGGCGCCTGCTGCTCACCGCGATGCTCGGCTTCGCCGCCGCCAACACCGTCACCGCGCTGTCCACCGACTACCCGCTGACCATGGCCGCCCGCTTCGTCGCCGGGGTCGCCGCCGGCCTCGCCTGGGCGCTGCTCGCCGGATACGCCCGCCGGCTCGCGCCGCCCGAGCTGCAGGGCCGGGCCATCGCCGTCGCGATGGCCGGCGCGCCGCTCGCGCTGTCGCTGGGCGTGCCCGCCGGGACCTTCCTCGGCAAGGTGCTGGGCTGGTGGGTGGCCTTCCTGCTGATGACCGTGGCCGCCCTCGGGGTGACCGGCTGGATCGCCGCGGCCGTCCCCGAGGTGCCCGGCCGGGCCCGCGGCCAACGGACCCCGGTGCTGCGCGCCCTCGCCGTCCCCGGGGTCACCCCCGTGCTCGCCGTCACCTTCGTCTTCGTCCTCGCCCACACCGTCCTCTACACCTACATCGCGCCCTTCCTCGACCGGCGCGGCATGGGCGGCGTCACCGGCGTCGTGCTGCTCGCCTTCGGCGCGGCCTCGCTGGTGGGCATCTGGTTCACCGGCGCGCACATCCACCGCCGGCTGCGCGCGCTCACCCTCGCCTCGACCCTGCTGGTCGCCGCCGCAGCGGCGGTGCTCGGGCTGGCGTCCGGCAGCCCCGCCGCCGTGTACGCCGCCGCCGTGCTCTGGGGGCTCGGCTGGGGCGGCGTCCCGACCCTGCTGCAGACCGCCGCCGGCGACGCGGGCGGCGAACAGGCGGACGCGGCGCAGGCGATGCTGGTCACGCTGTGGAACGCGGCGATGGCCGGCGGGGGAGTGGCCGGCGGCCTGCTGCTCGACCGGCTCGGCACCGGCTCCTTCCCGTGGGCCGTGCTGCTCCTGCTGCTGCCCGTCCTCGCCCTCGTCCTCGCCGCCCGCACCCACGGCTTCCCGGCCCGCCGGCCGGGCCCCGACCGATGAGCCGATGACCCGGTGACCCGATGAGCCGATGAGCCGATGGGCGGTGTCCGCGGTGACCGGCGTCCTCAGAACCCGGCCTGCGGATCCCGGGGCGGCATCAGCCCGCCCCGGTAGGAGATGGCCACCGCCTGCGCCCGGTCGCGGGCGTCGGTCTTCGCCAGGATCCGCTTCATGTGGGTCTTCACCGTCGACTCGGCGAGCACCAGCAGCGCGGCGATCTCCCGGTTGGACCGCCCCTCGGCCGCCAGCCGCAGCACCTCCCGCTCGCGCGCCGTCAGCTGCGCGAGCCGGATGTCCTCCGGCTCCGGCGGGGGCCGCCCGCCGCCCCGGCCGACCACCTGGGCGACCAGGTCCCGGGTGACCGCCGGGTCCAGCACGGACTCGCCGGCGGCCAGGGTGTGCACCGCGTCGATGAGCCGCTCGGCCGAGGCCCGCTTCAGCAGGAAGCCGGCCGCCCCGGCACGCAGCGCGCCCCAGACGTAGTCGTCGTGGTGGAAGGTGGTCAGCACCAGCACCCGGGTGGGCAGCCCGGCGGCGGTGATCCGCCGGGTCGCCTCCACCCCGTCGATGCCGGGCATCCGGACGTCCATCAGCACCACGTCCGGCAGCAGCTCCCGGCACCGGGCGACGGCCGCCGTCCCGTCCGCCGCCTCGCCGACCACCTCGATCCGGTCGTCGGTCCCCAGTACCAGGCAGACTCCGGCGCGCAGCAGCGCGTCGTCGTCGGCCACCACGACGCGCACCCGTCCGCCGGCCGGGTCCGGTGCCGCCGGCCCCGGTGCCGCCGGGCCCGTCGCCGCCGCCCCCGTCGCCGCCGTCACGGGACGGGAAGCTCGGCGCGCAGCCGGAACCCGCCCGGCTCGCCCGGCCCGTGCTCGACCCGGCCGCCGAGGACCGAGACCCGCTCGGCCACGCCCAGCAGCCCGCGGCCGGGCGCGTACCCGGCGGGCACGCCCCGCCCGTCGTCGCACACCTCGACGGTCAGCCGCCCGGCGGCGCACCGCACGGTGACCCCGACGGTCCGGGCGCCCGCGTGCTTGACCGTGTTGGTGAGCGCCTCCTGGACGATCCGGTACGCCGAGACGTCCAGGCTGCGCGGCACCCGCCGGGCCGCCGGGTCGATCCGCGTCCGCACCCGCAGCCCGGCCCGGCCGAGCCGTTCGGCCAGCCGCTCCAGGTCGGCGATCCCGGGCTGCGGCGCCGCGCCCTGCGCGTCCTGCTCGCCGGCGCCGCGCCGCAGCAGGCCGAGCACCCGGTCGAGGTCGTCGAGCGCCTCCCGCCCGGTGTTCTCCATCCCGTGCAGCAGCTCCCGGGTGCGCTCCGGTTCCCGGTCGAGCAGCCGGCGGGCGGCCCCGGCCTGGACCAGCACCACGTTCAGGGTGTGGCCCACCGAGTCGTGCAGCTCCCGGGCCAGCCGGGCCCGCTCCTCGGCGACCACCTCCCGGTGCAGCAGCAGCCGGTCGCTCTCGCGCTGCTCGGCCCGCCGGGCCGCCCCGTAGCCGACCGCCCAGGCGAGCAGCCAGAGGAACAGCACCCCGGCGGGGATGGCGGGGTAGGCGTGGCCGAGGCCGGCGAAGTACGCGGCCATCCCGAGCAGGGCGGCGAACGGCCCGAGCCAGGCGTGCCGCCGGGGCGCGTACAGCCCGAGCGAGTAGAGGCCGACCAGGTCGGCGTACGGCGAGACCGGGCTCGGCAGGACGAACAGCGACTCCGCCGAGAGCGCCGCCGCGCCCACCAGGTAGCCGGCCAGCGGCCTGGTGCGGCGCACCGCCAGCGGTACGGCCACCGCCGCGCCCAGGGCGAGCGCGAGCGGCAGGCCGCCGTGCAGCCGGTCCGCCGCGCCGATCCGTTCGACGGCCGTCACCAGCAGGAACACCCCGGCCAGGGCCGCGTCCCAGCGGTCGGCCGGCACCGCCCGCAGCGCGGGGAGCGGCCACCGGGGCGGCGGGGCCGCCGGGATCGCCCGGGCGTACGGCGGGGAACTCATGGCGGCTCCGGTCTCGGGGCGGTGGCCGCCGCGCGGTGCTGCGGGCGCCCGGGCCGTACGGTAGCGACGGCCGTCCGGTCCGCGCATCGCCCTGGTGGGGTATTCCGGACCCCCGTGCGGGGCAGTCCGGGCGACCCCGCCGGGCGGACGCGGGCGGGCCCCGCCGGTCCGTAGCGTCCGGGCCATGAACGCACCCGGCCCCCGGGCCCCGGCAGCCGCTCCCGCCCCGTCCGCCGACCGCGCCGCACCGCGTCCCGCCCGGGCCCGCCGGGCGGGCTGGTGGACGGTCACCGTGCTGGCCCTCGCCACCGCCCTGCTCACCGCCCGCTACCTGACCCTCGACCCGGAGGTCTTCCTCGACCGGCAGCGCTCCGTCTACCTGGCCCACCGCGTCCCGCTCGCCCTGCACGTCGGCGGCGGGGTGCTGGCGATCCTGCTCGGCCCCTGGCAGTTCCTGCCCCGGCTGCGCGCCCGCCGCCCGGCCCTGCACCGGCTGACCGGCCGGCTCTACCTGCTCGCCGTCCTGGCCGCCGGCACCGGCGGTCTGCTGCTGGCGCCGTCGGGAATGGTCGGCCCCGTCGCGCCGATCGGCTTCACCGCGCTCGCCGTCCTGCTGCTGCTCTCCTCGGCGCTGGCCTGGCGGGCCGCCCTGCGCCGCGACGCCGTGCGCCACCGGGCCTGGGCCACCCGCTCGTTCGCGCTGATCCTGGCCGCCGCCACGCTGCGGATCTGGCTGCCGGTGATGGACCTCGCCGGGGTCCCGTTCGAGCAGGCGTACGCGAGCGCCGCCTGGACCTGCTGGCTGATCAACCTGGTGGTGGCCGAGCGGGTGATCGCCCGGATCCCCGCGGCCCCCGCCGCGCCGCCGGCCGGGTGATCCGGCGCCGCTCCCCACGATGTGACGGCCTATCATCCAGCAATGACCACCGCAGAGTTGATCCGGATCGTGTCCCGCTCCTCGCCGATGGCGCTCGCCCAGGTCGAACGGGTCAGGGCCGAACTCGCCGCCCTGCACCCGCGGGTGCGCACCGAGGTGGTGCCGGTGACCACCTCCGGCGACCGCTGGATGGGGGACCTCGCCCGGCTCGGCGGCAAGGGCGCCTTCACCAAGGAGGTGGACGCCGCGCTGCTCGCCGGTGAGGCGGACCTCGCCGTCCACTGCCTCAAGGACGTGCCCGCGGACCGCCCGCTGCCGGCCGGCACCGTGTTCGCCGCCTACCTGCGCCGCGACGACATCCGCGACGCGCTCGTCCACCCCGGCGGCCGGACCCTGGACGAACTGGCGCCCGGCACCCGGATCGGCACCTCCTCGGTGCGCCGCCGGGCCCAGCTCGCCGCCTCCCACCCGCACCTGGAGTGCGTGCCGGTGCGCGGCAACGCCAACAGCCGGCTGGCCAAGCTCGCGGCGGGGGAGGCCGACGCGCTGCTGCTCGCGCTGTCCGGTCTGGAGCGGATCGGGGAGGCCGCGCGGATCAGCGAGGTGCTGCCGATCGAGGTGATGTGCCCGCCGATCGGTGCCGGGATCCTCGCCCTCCAGTGCCGCGCCGAGGACACCGCCACCATCGACGCGGTCGCCGGCCTCGGCGACCACCCGACCTGGCGCGAGGCGAGTGCCGAGCGGATGTTCCTGCACGTGCTGCAGGGCCACTGCAACTCGCCGATCGCCGGCTACGCCCGGGCCGAGGCGGACGGGCGGCTGTCACTGCGCGGCCGGGTCTTCACCCCGGACGGCAAGCGGGTCCTGGACGCCCACGAGTGGGCCGGTGCGCTGAGCCCGGAGGACCTCGGCACCGCGACCGCCCTCGCCCTCAAGCGGCAGGGCGCCTCCGAGCTGATCGGCGGGATCCCGCACTGAGGCGCCGACGGCGGCGTTTCCGGGTGCCCCCGGAAACGCCGGAAGGCCCCTCGCTCTCACGAGGGGCCTTCCGGCTGTCTGTGCGCCGCCAGGGACTCGAACCCCGGACCCGCTGATTAAGAGTCAGCTGCTCTAACCAACTGAGCTAGCGGCGCTTGCTGACGGGGAAGACCTTACCTGGTCAGCGGCCGAAACACACAATCGGCCCGGAGCCCGCCCCCGGGAGCGGTTCAGGGGGTGAGCACGACCTTGCCCCGTACGTGCCCGGTGCCGACCAGGCGGTGGGCGTCGGCCGTCCGCCCCAGCGGGAAGGTGTCGGCGATCTCCAGTTGCAGCCCGCCCGCTTCCCAGAGGTCGACCAGCGCGGCCAGCCGGGCCGCCGTCCGCGGCCCCCGGATCCCCAGCACGCCCAGGCGCCGGGCCACCGGGTAGTCGACCACGGTGCCGATCCGCGCCCGGTCGGCGACCAGCTCGACGGAGGCCTCCAGCGCCCCGCGCCCGGCCGCGTCGAAGGCCGCGTCCACGCCCTGCGGGGCCACCGCCCGGACCCGCTCGACCAGCCCCTCCCCGTACGCGACCGGGATCGCGCCCAGCTCCCGCAGATAGCCGTGGTTGCGCGCGCTCGCGGTGCCGATCACCGTGGCGCCCCAGGCCCGGGCCAGCTGGACGGCGACCGTGCCGACCCCGCCGGCGGCGCCGTGCACGAGCACGGTGTCGCCCGCGCCGACGTTCAGCTCGGTGAGCGCGAGGTGCGCGGTCTGCCCGGAGGCGGACAGCGCGCCCGCGTGCTCCCAGGGCATGCCGGACGGCTTGCGCACCAGCTGGGCGGCGTCGGCCGCGACCAGCTCGGCCGCGCAGCCGAGCAGCCGGAAGCCCAGCACCTCGTCCCCGACGGCCCAGCCGTCGACCTCCGACCCGAGCCGGTCGACCACCCCGGCGAACTCGTTGCCGGGGATCAGCCCCGGGGTGAGTTCGATGCCGGCCGGGGACCGCCCCTCCCGGATCGCGAGGTCCACCGGCTGCACCCCGGCGGCGTAGACCCGCACCCGCACCTGGCAGGGGCCGGGCTCGGGGTCGGGCACCGCGGCCACCCGCAGTACCTCGGGGCCGCCGAACCGGGGGACGGTCACTGCCTTCATCGCGGGCACTCCTGTCGGGTCCTGTCGAGCCTCGGGTTCCCCCGATCCTGCGGGGTGAAGCCCACTTGAGGTCAACCCCTCACCGGCGTGTCGTCCCAGTTGAGATCATTGTCAGATTTATCCTTGACGGCGGCCCGGGCCATGTCCGGGCCGCACACCCGTGCACCCCGCCCGAGCACGCGCCCGTGCACGCGCCCGTGCACTCCCGCCCGCCACCGAGAGGACCTTTCCCGTGGGCCAGCTGCCCCTGCTCTTCCTGGTGCTGCTCGCCTCCGTGGTGACCATGCCGCTGGCCCGCCGGACCGGCGTGCCCCAGCCGGTGCTGATGACCCTGCTGGGCATCGCCATGGCGCTGATCCCGCAGATCCCCGACATCGCCATCGACCCCGAGCTGATCCTGCCGCTGGTCCTGCCGCCGCTGATCTTCGCCGTCGCCCGGCGCTCCTCGGTCCGCTACTTCAAGGCCAACTTCCGCTCCATCCTGCTGCTCGCCGTCGCCCTGGTGGTGGTCACCACCGCCGCCGTGGCCGGCGCGGTGCACTGGCTGCTGCCCGGACTGCCGATCGCCGCCGCCATCGCGCTCGGCGCCCTGGTCTCCCCGCCCGACCCGGTCGCCGCGGTCGCCGTGGCCGGCAGCGTCGGACTGCCCCGCCGGCTGGTCGCCATCCTGGAGAGCGAGGGCCTGTTCAACGACGTCACCGCGATCGTCGTCTACTCGCTGGCCATCGACGCGGTGGTCGGCGGCGACTTCTCCACCGGCCACGCGGTGCTGCGCTTCGTCCTCTCGGCGGTCCTCGCCGTCGTCATCGGCGTCGCCCTCGGCTGGGCCAACACCAAGCTCGCCGCCCTCCTGGAGGACCCCACCCAGCAGGTCGCGCTCAACCTGCTGGTGCCCTTCGCCGCCTACAGCCTGGCCGAGGAGATCCACGGCTCCGGCGTGCTCGCCGTCGTGGTCTGCGGGCTCTACCTCGCCGAACGGGCCGCCGACGCGGACGCCGTCTCCTACCGGCTGGTCGGCAACGCCTTCTGGGAGATCGTCGAGATCCTCATCACCGGCGTCGCCTTCGGCCTCATCGGCCTGGAACTGGCCACCGTCCTCAAGGAGGCCGGCTCCGGCTGGACCGGCATGCTCGGCGACGCCGCCGTGGTGATCGCGGTGGTCGTGGTGGTCCGGCTGCTCTGGCTGCTGCCGGCCGGCTGGCTCTCCCAGAAGCTGCGCTCCGGCTCCGAGGAGGACACCCCGATCAGCTGGCAGGAGAGCG
Source organism: Kitasatospora sp. NPDC004723 (assembly GCF_040609255.1). Taxonomy (NCBI): domain Bacteria; kingdom Bacillati; phylum Actinomycetota; class Actinomycetes; order Kitasatosporales; family Streptomycetaceae; genus Kitasatospora; species Kitasatospora sp. NPDC004723. The sequence goes on from NZ_JBEXJT010000032.1 coordinate 53,338, forward strand.
TGCTGCTCTGGTGGTCCGGGATGCGCGGGGTCGCCACCGTCGCCCTGGCCCTGGCCATCCCGCTCACCCTCGACTCCGGCAAGGCCTTCCCGGAGCGCGGCCGGCTGGTCTTCATCGCGTTCAGCGTGGTGCTCTTCACCCTGCTGGTCCAGGGCCTCACCCTGCCCTGGCTGGCCAAGCGCTTCGAGCTCGACCTCGGCCACGACCGGCACGAGCAGGAGGTCCGCCAGCTCTGGTGGCGGGCCGCCAAGGCCGGGCTGCGCAGGCTCGGCGAACTGGAGGAGACCGACCGGCTGCCCGCCGAGGTCGCCGACCGCCTGCGGGACCGTCAGCACGACCGGCTGGCCCGGCTCTGCCCCGAGAACTACGCCGAGGAGGAGGCCTCCGAGGCCAAGCTGCGGCTCGCCCAGTGGCGCGCCGCGCAGAGCGTGGAACAGGAGATGATCGCCGCCTCCCGGCGCGAGATGGTGGCCGCCCGTGCCGAACCCGGCGCCGACCCGGAACTCGTCGACCAGGTGCTGCGCGGCCTCGACCTGCGCTCCGAGCGGCGGTGACGCCCGGCCCGGCCTGACGGGGCGTCCGAACGGGCACGGGTCGCCGGGGGCGGAATGTGCGCCCGGGGTCGCGGTGTTGCATAGGCTGACCTCGGGCAAGGCCGTCAACGGAGTCGGCGCACCCCGGTACCCGCACGACCTCGCGAAACCCTCCCGCCTGGCCCTGCCGGTATCCGCACCCAGACGAATCGAGGAGCCACCGATGTCGGAGACCCGTGCCGACGCCCGTACCCCGCTGGACCGCACCCCGCAGTGGGCCGCCCTCGCCAAGCACCGGGAGGAGTTCGGCGACACGCACCTGCGCGAGCTGTTCGCCGCCGACCCGGAGCGCGGCCGCCGCTACACCCTCCAGGTCGGCGACCTGCACGTGGACTACGCCAAGCAGCTCGTCACCGACGAGACCCTGGCGCTGCTGCGCGAGCTGGCCGCGGCCACCGGCGTCGCCGAGCTGCGGGACGCCATGTTCCGCGGCGAGAAGATCAACACCACCGAGCGGCGGGCCGTCCTGCACACCGCGCTGCGTGCCCCGCGCGGCGCCGTCGTGGAGGTCGACGGCGAGAACGTCGTGCCGGCCGTGCACGCCGTGCTCGACAGGATGGCCGGCTTCGCCGAGCAGGTCCGCGGCGGCGAGTGGCGCGGCCACACCGGCAAGCGGATCCGCACCGTCGTCAACATCGGCATCGGCGGCTCCGACCTCGGCCCCGCGATGGCCTACGAGGCGCTGCGCTCCTTCACCCAGCGCGACCTCGACGTCCGCTTCGTCTCCAACGTGGACGGCGCCGACCTGCACGAGGCGGTCCGCGACCTGGACGCCGCCGAGACGCTCTTCATCGTCGCGTCCAAGACCTTCACCACCATCGAGACCATCACCAACGCGGTCTCCGCCCGGAACTGGCTGCTCACCGAGCTGAGCGCGGACACCGACGCGGTCGCCAAGCACTTCGTCGCGCTCTCCACCAACGCCGAGGGCGTCGCCGACTTCGGCATCGACACCGCCAACATGTTCGAGTTCTGGGACTGGGTCGGCGGTCGCTACTCCTACGACTCGGCGATCGGCCTCTCGCTGATGATCGCCATCGGCCCGGACGCCTTCCGCGAGATGCTGGACGGCTTCCACCTGGTCGACGAGCACTTCCGCACCGCCCCGCCGGAGGAGAACGTCCCGCTGCTGCTGGGCCTGCTCGGGGTCTGGTACGGCGCCTTCTTCGACGCCCAGGCGCACGCCGTGCTGCCGTACTCGCACTACCTGTCGAAGTTCACCGCCTACCTCCAGCAGCTGGACATGGAGTCCAACGGCAAGTCGGTGGACCGCGACGGCCGCCCGGTGGGCTGGCAGACCGGCCCGGTGGTCTGGGGCACCCCCGGCACCAACGGCCAGCACGCCTACTACCAGCTGCTGCACCAGGGCACCAAGGTCATCCCGGCGGACTTCATCGGCTTCGCCCGGCCGGTCGCCGACCTGCTGCCCGGCCTGGTCGCCCAGCACGACCTGCTGCTCGCCAACTTCTTCGCCCAGACCCAGGCGCTGGCCTTCGGCAGGACGCCGGAGGAGGTCGCCGCCGAGGGCGTGCCGGCCGAGCTGGTCCCGCACAAGACCTTCCGGGGCAACCACCCGACCACCACGGTGCTGGCTGGCGAGCTGACCCCCTCGGTGCTCGGCCAGCTGGTCGCGCTCTACGAGCACAAGGTGTTCGTCCAGGGCGCGATCTGGAACATCGACTCCTTCGACCAGTGGGGCGTCGAGCTGGGCAAGGTGCTCGCCAAGCGGATCGAGCCGGTGCTGCTGACCGGCGAGGGCACGGAGGCACTGGACAGCTCCACCGCCGCGCTGGTCGTCCGCTACCGCGAGCTGCGCGGGCGCTGACCTCCCCGGTCCGGCGCGCGGGCCGTCCGCTTCGGCGGGCGGCCCCGTGCCGGCCGGCCCCGGGGATGTGCCCGGAAACGCCGGAAGGCCCTTCGCTCTCGCGAAGGGCCTTCCGGCTGTCTGTGCGCCGCCAGGGACTCGAACCCCGGACCCGCTGATTAAGAGTCAGCTGCTCTAACCAACTGAGCTAGCGGCGCCTGCTGACAGAGAAGACTCTAGCAGCGGGGCGGGGTCCGGCCAAAATCGAATACCCGCACCTCCCGGGCCCGCCGCCGGCCCGGGAGGCTCAGAGCGCGTCGACCGGCTCGCGGGCCGCCCGCACACAGGCCCAGAGGACGACGGAGGCCCCCGGCAGCCACGGCTCCCGGCTCTCGGGGGCGACGATCCACCGCCCCGGGCCGTGTCCCGGCGCGTCCGGGCCGCCGACCGTCCGCTGCACAGGCGGCACCGTCACGGTGTCGCCCTTGCCGTGGCAGAGCAGCGGCGGCACGTCCCGGGCCCACTCCTCCCAGGCCAGCAGCCGGCGCAGCCTGGGCGCCGCCCCCGGCTGCACGAACAGCAGCGTCCGCCCCCGGACGGCCGCCACCGGCCCGCAGCCGGGCCCGGAGGCCCAGAGCTCGTCCAGGACCCGGCGGCCGAACAGCGCCGGCATGCTGATCACGTCGAAGGCCCGCCCGCAGGGCAGCACCGAGGGCGCCCACGGCCGGGACTCCCAGAGGGCGCGCATGCTGCGCGGGTACTCGCTGGCGGAGGCGAGCCAGGCCTCTCCGGCCACGGTCACGTGCTCCACCGACTGATAGGTCCAGATGTCCACGGACAGCAGAGTGGGGTGTCCGGGGCGGGTCCGGGAGGGAAAGAGCGGTTCGCCGGACAGCGGGCCGGGTGGGGGCGTACCCTTCCGCTTCCTCCGGCATATGCCAGCGGCGACGGAACCGGGCCGTGAACCCCTCCGGGCCGATCAGTCCTCCTGCCGCCGCGGCTGGAGCAGGGTGCGGCCGTACTCGACCATCTTGGCCGCGTAGTCCGGCGTCCAGTCCGCCCGGTCCGCGATCTCGGCGTCGGACAGCGCGTCGAAGCGGCGCGGGTCCGCCAGCTGCGCGGCCGCGACCGCCTGGAAGTCGGTGGCCCGCTCGGCGGCCGTCCGGAAGGCCAGCGCGAGCTCGGTGGAGCGGCGCAGCAGCTCCGCCGGGTCGTCGATCGACTCCAGGTCGAAGAAACGCTCCGGCTCCGGTTCGGCGGCCTGCGGCTCGAACAGCAGCTGCGCCGGGCGCTGCCGCCGGCCGGGCGCCGCACCGGCGCCCGTGCCGGGGCCGGCCGGTGCGGAGAGGCCGCTCGGGTCGGACGCCTGCGCATGGGAGTCGGGCATGGACGGACACCTCCGGGTGCTCGATGGGTGCGGGCGACGGCTGCTCGGGTCGGGCGCCGCCCGGTCGTGGCCGTCGTCCATTGTCTCGCGGCGGCGGCCGGTAACGGAACGGTGCGCGTCCGGGCGCTATTCCCGCCCGGCGCGCCGGGGGCGCGCGTCAGCCGGGCCGGCCGGGTGCGCGCCTGCCCGGTTCCGTACGCGCCCGGCCGGCCCGTCGCACGCCCGTGCCGGTCCGCAGGCCCGCGCCGTCAGGCCCGGCCCAGTCGCACCCGGTGCCCGGACAGGTGGTGCAGCACCCGGTGGTTGGCCTCCCAGCCGTCGGGGAACGCCACCGGAACGCCCAACTGCACCGGCTCGGTGGCCGGATGCTCGTCCAGCAGCTCCGCGATCCCGGCCCGGGCCACCACGATGCAGGCGTGCCGGTGCCGGGAGGCCAGCACGCACAGCCGGCCGGTCTCCAGGTGGAACGCGGTCGCGTCCGGCCGCCCCGACAGCGGGTGCAGCACCACGGTGACGTCGTACTCGCGGCCCTGCAGCCGGTTCGCGGTGTCCACCGTCACCGCCGGCCCGGCCACCGGGTCCACCGGCACCCCGGCCCCGGCCAGCGCGGCCCGCACCGCCGCCGCCTGGTCCCGGTGCGCGGTGCCGACGGCGACCCGGTCCGCCGTGAGCGGGGCGGACCCCTGCTCGGAGTGCGCCGTCAGCCCGCGGTCCAGCAGCCGGCGCACGGTGGCCGCGACGGCCGCCACCGCCTGCGGATCGGTGCGCACCGTGTGCCGGGCCGGCAGCTCCAGCAGCGCCCAGCCGTGCTCGGCCGCCCGGTCGATGGCGGCGTCCACCGCCGAGCCGTCCGGGCGCACCGACGCGGTCAGCGAACGGTCCCCGGGGCCGGTGCCCGAGCGGAACGGCGTGAACGGGTAGAACGCCCCGGAGATCAGCGGCGCCGCACTGGCCGGCAGCCGCCAGGACACCGGCAGCCGGTGCGGCTCGATCTGCGGGTTGTGCGCGAGCAGGGTGACCACCGCGCTGCTCGACGGGTCGTACGACAGACCCGCCCACTGCTCGGTGCCCACCACGGTGAACGGGTCCAGCTGACCCGGGTCGCCGACGAACAGGGCCCGCTCGAACAGCCGGGCCACCGCGAGCAGCGCGTCCGACCGCATCTGGTACGCCTCGTCGACGATCGCGTGCCGCCACGGCTGCTCGGCCCGCACCCACTGCCACTTGGCCGAGGTGGAGATCACCACGTCCAGCTCGGCCAGCTCGGCGACCTTGTCCGAGGGCGTGACGTTGGGGTGCCGCAGCACCTCAGGACCCGGGCGTGCGTCGGCCGCGTGCAGCCGGCCGATCGTCAGATCGGGGGCCTTGACGGCCAGTCGGTCGACCAGGTCGTCCACCTGGCCGTTGGTCTGGGCGACGATCATCAGCCGCTCGCCGGCCCCGACCAGCTCCCGGGCGGCGCGCACCACCAGGGTCGACTTGCCGGCGCCGGGCGGCGAGTCCACCACCACGCCGCGCGGCGCTCCGGCGGCCGGTCGGACGGTCGCCTCCAGGATCCGCGCCACCGCGGCGTCGGCCGCCGCGCCGGGGCTCCGGCCGGCGTCCTGCTCGGTGCTCATCGGGCGGATCACTCCCAGTCCTCGGCGGGGCCGGCCACGGCCGGCAGCACGGTGACGACGGCGCCGGGCGGGCCGCCGTGCGTCCACGGCGTGTCGTCCGGCTCGGGCAGCGGCGCGGCCTGCCGGACCGTCAGTTCGAACAGCGTGAAGGTGACCCGCTCGCCCGGCTCCGGCAGGCTCCCCGGCTCGGGCTCCCGCTTGCGCCCCATGCCGGACAGCACCCGCACGGTGATGGTGCCCGCCTCCGGGTCGGCCGCCGCGATCACGGCCTTCTGCGCCGGACCCGCCGCGGCCTCCGGCGCCGCCGGCTCCCGGACCCGGTGCACCTCCCGGCCCAGGTCGGCGTGCGGGCGGTCGTCGGTGCGGACGGTCACCAGCGGGCGCGGCTTGGGGGAGCGGCCGGTGGTGTCGTAGTCCGGCACCACCTCGGTCACCACCCCGCTGAACGCCTCCCCGGCGAGCCGGTGCTCGGCCATCGCCAGCGGGTCGTCCAGCGCCTCCTGGACGTCCAGCCGGGCCTGCTCGCGCTCGCGCTGGGCGAGCTTGCGGGCGGCCGTCACGGCGTCGTCGAGCCGCGGCTGCGGCGGCTCGCCGGCCGCCAGCCGGTCCCGGTGGCCGGTGTACGACCAGCGGTCGCCGGTCCACCGCTCGGGCAGGTGGCCGGCCGGCGGCAGGGCGCGCAGCAGGTCCAGGCCCTGCCAGACGTCGTGCCAGGTCGGCAGCAGCTCCTCGTGCAGCACGGCGCGCAGCCGCTCGACGGAGACCCGCACCGCCTCCCGGGCCGCCTCGGCGTCCGCGCGGCCCGTCGGGCCGCCCGCCGCGCCGGGGCCCTCGGCCTCGCGCTGCGCCGCCGCGGCCGCGTCGTAGCGGGCGATCGCCGGGGCCAGCACCTTGGCGTCGAACACCGGGTCGGTGGTCGGACCGGCCGGCGGGTGGATCAGCCGGCCCTCGGAACCGCGCCCGGTCTCGGCCAGCTCGGCCGCCTCCGCACCGGTCAGCCCCTCCGGCGGGGCGTGCCAGGCCAGCCGGGCGGCCAGGTGCTGGTCCTCCAGATGGCTCTGGCCGGTGGCCCAGTGCCGGGCCAGCAGCCCGGTCATCGGCAGCAGCAGGCTGGAGCCCGGCACCATCGCGCGCTCGGCGAGGTGGGTCAGCCAGCGGCCGAGCAGCGGCACCCGGGCGGGGGCCGGGAACGGGCCGGGGTCCTCGTCCTCGGCGGTGCGGCGGAACCGGGTCGAGCGGCCGAGCAGCGCCAGGTACCGCACGCCCCCGCTGTTCGGCACGATCAGCTGCGGGGCGTCCGCGCACAGCTCCCGGACGACCGGCGACTTCTCACCGGTCTCCGGGTCCTTCTCGGAGCCCTCGATCAGCTCGACCTCGTCGCCGAAGGACTCCAGGTAGGGCAGCAGATCGGCGGCCAGGTCGGCCAGGAACTCCGAGCGCAGCGTCCGGTTGAGCGGCTGCGGCACGACGTGCAGCGTCGGCGCCTGCCGGTCGGTGCCCAGCAGCACCGCCAGCGGAGCACCGTCCTCACCGGCCGAGGTCAGCGGGACGAACACCATCGGTCGCTCGGACAGGTGCCGGTGGCGGACCGTGGCCAGCGGCTCGGCCCGGCCGCTGCGCACGGCCTCCAGCCGGGCCAGGGTGGACAGCAGGCTCACCGCTCGCCCCCCGCGGCGGCTGGCGCGGTGCGGCCGAGCGCCTCGGCGCGCAGCGCGGCGGCGTAGGCCAGCCGGGCGGCGGCCTCGTCGGCCCCGTCGCCGCCCTCGCTCCCGTCCTCGTGCGCGGCCCCGTCGGCGCCGGTCCGGCCGGCCCCGCCCGGGCCGCTACGGGCGACGGCCAGCGCCTCGGTCACCGTGCGGATGCTGCCCAGCTCGCCCCGCACACCCCGGCCGAGCTGCTCGACCCGGTCCCCGCAACGGGCCTGGGCACGGCAGTGGAAGCCGAGCTCGCAGGTGGACAGGCAGTCCGGGCTGTACGCGGCGGGCACCGTCCCGACCGTCTTCTCCAGCTCCTCGGCGGAGCGGACGGGCATGCCGTCCGCATCGGGGGAGAGGTCGAAGTCCGCCCCCGGCGGCAGCACCGCCAGCAGCCGCTCGATGCCGGTCATCCGGCTCAGCTGACGGCGGGTGGTGGCCAGCTCGCGGCGCACGTCCACCGGCACGGCGGTCGGCCGGCTGCCGAAGTCCTCGGGGCAGACCAGCAGCACGCTGGTGCGGGGGCTGCCCGGCAGCCGCTGCTCGCGGTACGGGTCCGGGTCCACCGGCTGCCCGGCGAGCGCGGCGGCCGCCTCCTGCAGCGCCAGCACGTAGACGGCGGCCTGCCGGGCGGCGGCGCCCACCTTGCCCGGGTCCGCGCCGCCGTCCAGCACCGGGAAGGACTTGATCTCCACGACGGTGCAGCGCCCGCCGTGCACCACGACGGCGTCCGGCTCCAGGTAGGCGGTGGAGCCCGCCACCTCCAGCCGCAGCATCGGGTGGTCGAGGAGCGTCCAGGCCCGCTCCTCGGCGGCCGCCTCCGCCAGGGCGGCGGCCGTCCGGTCGGCCCGGACCGCCGGACCGGAGGAGCGGAGCAGGTCCGGCACCAGCAGCGGGCCGCCCTCCTCGGACATGCCGAGCCGGTGGCGCAGCGGCTCCAGCAGCGCCGCGTAGCCGTCCGCCTTCAGCCGGGCCTCGAACACGACGCCGCGCGCCAGCGCGAACGGCGAGCGGCCGAAGGGGGCGGGGCGGCCCAGCCGGGCGGCCAGCGCCGACTTGTCCACCCCGGCGGCGTCCAGCACGGCGCGGCGGTGGCACCCCGGATTGGCGGCCAGGGCGGCGAGGGAGCGGGCGTTCAGACTGCGCTGCTGCGCCGGTCCGCGCAGCTCGGCGAGCCGCTGGGCGAGCGGCTCCGCCGGCCCGCGGAGCGGGGCGTTCGTCGAGACGTTCATGGTGCGGCCCAGTGTCGCATCCGGCTCCGACAATCCGCCCCGAACGGGCCGTTGACGGCGAACCCGCACCCGCCGGACCGGCCCCGGGCACCGTCCGGCGTCCCGTGACCGGCCCCGCCACGGGACGCGGGCCGGTCGCGTGCGAGGCGCACCGGTGGGGGATCATGGAGTCCGGTGCTCGCTGGCGAGGCCGACCGTTGACACCGCCCCGAGCGCGAGGAGCCTGCCCATGCCCGCCCGAATCCTGCTGGTCCGCCACGGCGAGACCGACTGGTCGGCCACCGGCCGCCACACCGGCCGCACCGACATCCCGCTGACCGAGGACGGCCGGGCGATGGCCCGCGCGCTCGGCACCCGGCTCGCCGCGGCGCCCTGGAACGGCCTGCCCGACGCCCGCGTCTACACCAGCCCGCTCGGCCGCGCCAAGGAGACCTGCGAGCTGGCCGGCCTCGGGGACCGGGCCGTCGAGCGCCCCGAACTCCTGGAGTGGGACTACGGACAGTACGAGGGCCGCACCGGCGCCGACATCCGCGCCACCGACCAGCCCGGCTGGCTGATCTGGCGCGACGGCGTCCCCGGCGGCGAGAAGCTCTCCGAGGTCGCCGCCCGGGTCGACTCCCTGCTCGCCGAGCTCAACACCGCGCACGGCGTGCCGGACCCGGACACCACGGTCATGCACTGCGCCGACTGCGACGTCGTGCTCTTCGCCCACGGCCACCTGCTGCGCATCCTCACCGCCCGCTGGCTCGGCCTGCCGCCCGAGTTCGCCCAGCGCTTCAAGCTCGGCACCGCCGCGCTCTGCGTGCTGTCCTGGGAGTACGGCGCGCCGGCGGTGGAGCTGTGGAACGACCAGGGCCACCTGGAGACCCTGAAGCACTGACCCGCGACGGCCGGCCCGCGACGGCCGGTCGCCGTCGCCCGCTCAGGCCGCCGTCGCCGCGCCGTACTCGGCCAGGAACCGCCCCACCTCCGGCACCCGCCGGTGCTCCCGCAACCGCTGCGCGGTGTCCGCGAGCATGGCGCGGATCCGGGCCGAGCGGACGTCGCCGAACAGCGCGACGGCGGCCGACCCGTGCTCCGCCGCACCCGCCAAGTCCCCCCGGCCGAGCCGGTCGTGGGCGAGTTCGGCGGTGTAGAGCACCCGGTTGCGCACGAAGTGCGGCTGCTGGAGCGCTATGGCCAGCCGGGCGTGCTCGCTGGCCCGGTCCCAGTCCCCGAGGGCGGACCAGCACTGGGCCTGCAGCCCGGCGAGTTCGGCCTCGCCGAAGAACGACATCCACTCCGGGTCGGCCTGCCGGGGGCCCTGCTCGAACAGCCGGCAGGCCCGGACGATCGCCCGCTCGCAGGTGCCCCGGTCCCGCAGCAGCGCCCAGCCGCCGGCCTCGCGCATCGTGAGCAGGGCGAGCAGCCGGGGGGAGTCGAGGTGCCGGGCGGCGGACTGCCCGGCCTGGGCGGCCCGCAGTGCCTCGCGGGGGCGGCCGGCGTCCCGGGCGAGGAAGGCGCCGTTGGAGAAGACGTGCGCCTCCAGCGCGGCGTCGCCGGCCATCCGCGCGGTGGCCAGGGCCTCCGCGTAGTACGAGCGGGCGTCCGCGAGCCGGTTCGAGTCGTGCGCCAACCAGCCCACCGAGATGGCCAGTTCGCCGGCCCCGGCCTGGAGCCTTCGCTCGGTCTCGGTGGAGTACTCGCAGGCCTCGAGCAGCAGGTAGGCCTCCCGCAGCGAGCGGCCGGCCTGCTCGAACAGGGCGTCGGCGCCGTGCGCGTCGTCGGCCAGCCGGATGTCCCGGACGGCCTGCTCCACGCCGAGCACCTCGGCCGCGCCGACCTTGCGGGGCGGCGGGACGACGGGGCCGGGGCGGCCGGGCACGACGGCGCCCGGTGGAGCGGGGTGGGCGTCCGCGCCGTGGGGGGCGGGGGCCGCGGCGGCCGGGTCGGGCCGGTCGATGCCGATCACGGAGGCCAGCGCGGCCGGGCCGCCGGCCAGGAACGTACGGCGACGCACGACGTCGTTCTCCTCGTCACAGGGGTGCGGTTCGTCGGGCCCCCGGGGCGCCGTCGTGAACCTCGGCGCCGGGGCCCCGGGCGGTGGGGGCGGTTCCGCGTACGGCGAGGCAGCGTACGGGAGTCGGGTGGAGAGCGGCGATCGCGGGGCGGGCAGGGGCGGGAACGCCGGGTGGAGGGGCGGTGGTGCTCCGGCGCCCGGCCCGCCGGCCCGGTCCGGCCCGCCCCGGAGGCCACCGCTCGTGCCTGTGCCCGGGGCCCCGCCCCCGCCGCCGTCCGCCGGGCGGCGGCGGACGGCGGTGCGGGGCGCGAAGCCGAGGTCGGTGAGCGAGCGGTCCGGCCACATGTGCCGGAACACCCGCTCGTACGCGTAGTTGGGACAGCGGATCTCGCCGGACTCGACCCGCCCGACGTACCGGGCGTCGCAGGAGACGTGCTCGCCGATCTCCCGGGCCGCCCGGCGCACGGCCGTGGCGAACTCGCCCGGCGAGCGGTCGCCGCGCAGGGCGCGCATCGCGGTGTTGGGTGACGGGCGGTTCGGCTCGGCCGGTGGGGTGGCTGCCATGGTGCGCTCCGTGGTGGTGCGGGTGGTGGTGCGAGGGTCGGGCGGCGCTGGGACGGCGGGGGCTCCCGGCCGCGGGTGGGTCCGAAGGGGCCCGGTGGACGGCCGGGCGAGGCACGACAGTACCGGGAGTCACCGGTCGGACACAGCGTGTTCACGGTCGATGTACCACCAATTGGGTGCAAACCGGGCACAGTTGCCGGGATCTGCCATGAAATGCCATGCCTTGCTGTAAAGCGCCCCGTGGCCTGCGGTGCGGGCCCTGCGTTGTCCTGGTGCATGGAAGCCCCCGCCGCCGTCCCCGCCGCGCCCCTGCCGGCACCCCCACCCGGGCGGTTCGGCTTCCGGTCCCGACGAGGCGACAGGAGGGCCCATGGCGGCCACTGGAGTACCGCAGTTCCGCCGTCCGGCCGTCGGCGGGGTGCTCGACGGAGCGGCCCCCGCCCTGCTGCCGGAGTCGGCCGACGACCGTGGCCCCGGCCGGGTCCCGTCCGGTGGCGGCCCCTGCCGGCGCCCGCGCGCGGAGACCGACGCGGACGCCGTCCTCGTGGCCACCTTCGACACCGTGACGGTCGCCCTGCGGCACGGCCTGGAGGCGGTCGACATCCTGCGGCTGCGCCGGGCCTGCGGCGCGGTGCTGCAGAGCCGCAACGACGCCACCGTCTCCTTCCTCGTACCGGCCGGCACCTCGGCGACCTGGCACCTGCCCGGCAGTTCCTGTACCGCCGGCGCCCAACTGCTGCCCGCCACCGACCCGCGCTGGGTGCTGCCCCCGGCCGGCGCCGACCGCTCCGCCCGCCCCACCGACCCCTGGGTCCTGCGCTCGGTCCTCTGCGAGGCCGCCTGCACCCTCACCGCGGGCGGCCTCGGCCCGTCCTGACCCCCGCCCGCGCCCGCCCGCCCCCGCTGAGCTGCGGGGCTCGTCCGCGCGGCGGCGATAATGGCGGGTATGGGACGAAGCAACCGGGCCGGCCGCACCGCGGACCGCGGCCGCACCGCCGCGGAGAGCGGCCCGGCCGCCACCGGCCCCGCCGGCCGCACCCACGCCCAGGGCCCGCTCACCCGGGCCGTCGACTCCGGGCTCGCCGAACTGCGCCCCGACCGCGACCGCCCCGCCGCCTGGTCGCTGCTGATCGACGGTGCGCCGCAGTCCCTGGTCGACCTCGCCGACCCGGCCCACCTGGGCTTCGAGTACCAGCGCCGGCTCGGCCACCTGATCGACCTGGTCGCCCCGCCCGGCCGCCCGCTCACCGTCCTGCACCTCGGCGGCGGCGCCCTCACCCTGGCCCGCTACGTCGCCGCCACCCGCCCGCGCTCGCGCCAGCAGGTCGCCGAGATCGACACCGCGCTCACCGAACTGGTCCGCGCCGAACTCCCGCTGGAACGCGGCTGGCAGGTCAAGGTGCGCGGCGCGGACGCCCGCAGCGTGCTGGAGCGCACCCCCGAGGGCACCGTCGACCTGGTGATCGCCGACGTCTTCTCCGGCGCCCGGGTGCCCGCCCACTGCACCACCGTCGAGTTCACCGCGCTGGCCGCCCGGGCCCTCGCCCCCGGCGGCTGGTACGCCGTCAACATCGCCGACGGCTCCGCCCTGCCGTTCGCCCGCTCCCAGGTGGCCACCCTCGGCGCGGTCTTCCCCGAACTCTGCCTGGTCGCCGACCCCGCGGTGCTGCGCGGCAAGCGCTTCGGCAACCTCGTGCTGGCCGCCGCGCACACCCCGCTCCCGCTGGCCGAACTCACCCGCCGGGTGGCCTCGGACGCCTCCCACGGCCGGGTCGAACACGGCCGCGCCCTGGCCGACTTCGCCGCCGGCGCCACCCCGGCCACCGACGCCACCGCCACCCCCTCCCCGGCCCCGCCCCCGGGGGTCTTCCGCTAGACCGGCCTGCGGCGCATCATGTCCGGAACCCGGACGACCCGACCAGGAGGGGCACCCGCCATGCTGATCCGACCGGCCAGGCCGAGCGAGGCGGCGGCGCTCAGCGCCCTCGCCCTGCGCTCCAAGGCGCACTGGGGCTACGACGCCGAGTTCATCGAGGCCTGCCGGGCCGAACTCACCCTCGACCCGCAGCGGATCGGGCCCGACCGTACGGCCGTCGCCGAGGACGACGGCCGGGTGCTGGGCTTCGTCACCCTCACCGGGGCGCCCCCGAAGGGCGAACTGGGCATGATCTTCGTCGAGCCGGACGCCATCGGCCGCGGCATCGGCCGCCGCCTGATGGACCACCTGCGCGCCGAGGCCACGGCCCTCGGCTTCGACCGGATCACCGTCGAGGCCGACCCGCACGCCGAACCCTTCTACCTGGCCATGGGCGCCGTCCGCACCGGCACGGCCCCCTCCGGTTCCATCCCCGGGCGCGAACTGCCGCTGCTCACACTTCACTTGCCCGCCCCCGCCGCCTGATCCCCGCCTGCTGATCCCCGCCTCCTGGCCCCTGGCGGTCCGCTCAGTGGCCCTTCGGCAGGCCCCGGTGCTTGTACATCGCGGCGCCGGTCAGCAACAGCCCGGCCGTGATGGGGGCGAGGACGGCGGTCGCGGTGCCGGCGGTGTCGTGGGCGACGGTGACGGTGGCCGTCCTGGTCGCGGTCCCGCCGGGCCGGGCCGTCGGGCCTGCCGCCGGGCCGGCCAGCGGGGTGCCGGGTGCGGTGGGCGGGTGCTCCCGGCCGTCCGGCCGCCCGCCCCCGTCACCCGCCGGGGCCGGGTGCCCGGGCCCCGGGGGCGGGGGTGGCGGCCGGTCCGGTGCGGCGGAGGTCGGCGGTGGGGCGGCCGGGCCGTGCGGGGTGCCGCCCGGTGGGGGCGGCGGTGCGGCGTCGGCGGGCCGGGCGGAGGTACCCGACGGCCCGTCGGCCACCTCGCCGCCGGCCGCCCGCGCCTCGACGGGGCGGGTCCGGGCGGGCCCGGCGCCCCACAGTCCGGAGGCGATCGCGAACGCGTCCGGCACGGCGGACCGCTGTCCCGGCAGGGGGAGCCCGCCGGCCCTGATCCGGTCCTGGAGGGCGCTGCCGATCGGGCTGGTCGGGCCGGTCGGGCCGGTCGCGGCGGACAGCTCCGGCGCGACCACGTCAGCGGCGACGTCCGCGGCGGCGACGTCCGCCGCGACCCGGGGGACGGCGTCGGCGAGCCGGTCGAGCAGCCCGCCGGACGGGCTCGGCGCGGGCCGCTCCGCCGGGTCGTCGGGCGCCGTCCCGCCACCGGTCGGGGCCCGGCCGACGGTCCGCCCGACCGGCTCCGGCAGCGGTTCGGCGTCGGCCGCGCAGGCACCGAACCCCCAGAGCTGCGCGAGGAGGGCCCCGCCGGCCGCGACGGCCCGTGGCCGGGGCAGCCACCGCCGGGCCGCCCGCCACCCGCCGCCGACGGTCCGTCGGGCGGCTTCCGGGCCCCTGGTCGCGTGTTTGGCTCGCACGTGAATCGAGAACGAGCGGGCGGACCGGGAGGACACGGCCGCCGTCACGGACAGTCATCGCGGGCGGGCGGTCGTCGCGGGCGGACGGCTGTCGTGGGCGGTCGTCGCGGGCCGTCCGCCCCCGTCGGCCCCGCCCGCCCCGTCCGCCGTGCTCCGCTCAGGAGTTGGGGCGCAGTGTCCAGATCACCGTCATGACGCCGGTCACCGCGCCGTCGGCCCGGGTGATCTCGACGGTCACCGGGAACTCGGGGCGCTCGCCCTTGTCGAGCTCGGCGACGATGTCGGCGGCCGGCCGGCCGAGCACGGCGGTGGCCGTGACGGCGCCCATGGCGAGCTTCTTGTAGGAGATCTCGGCGCTCACCGCCAGCGGCACCGCGCGCGAGAGCTGGTCGCCGAAGGCGCCGAGCACGATGCAGCCGCTGGCCGACTCGGCCAGGGTGAACATCGCGCCGGCATGCGGGCCGCCCACGTGGTTGTGGTACTCGGGCTGGTCGGGCAGCCGCAGCACGGCACGCTCCGGGGTGGTCTCCAGGTACTCGAGCTTCAGGGTCCGGGCCATCGGGACGGTGGAGTCGAGCAGTCGGCCGATCGAAGGAGTGGTCATGGCGGCAACGTTACTAGTGAGTAGCTTCCGGTGGCAGACCCGAGGCCGGGGAAGGGAATGAGACGCGGACCACAGTGCGACGCGCGCCACCCCATCCCCGCCCGGCCGCCGCCGATGTGAGGGAACGCGAAAAAGCCCGAGGGGCCGGTCCCTTGACGAGACCGGCCCCTCGGGGCGATGGGGTGAGTGACGGGACTCGAACCCGCGGCCACCTGGACCACAACCAGGTGCTCTACCAACTGAGCTACACCCACCATCTGTCCGGACCGTTCACGCTTTTCGGCGTTCCCGCTCCGACAAGAAGAACTCTACAGGATCCGGAAGGGTGCTCGCGCCAGGGTTTCCCCGCCCCGCGCGAGCACCTCCGTCGCCCCCGGGCTCAGCCCGTCGGCGCCTGGTACTTCTCGGCGATCGCGCGCGCGGTGTCGGTGTCCGGGCCGGGCTGCGGGACGAACACCGCCTCCCGGTAGTAGCGCAGTTCGTCGATGCTCTCGCGGATGTCGGCGAGCGCCCGGTGGTTCCCGCCCTTCTGCGGGCTGTTGTAGTACGCCTTCGGGTACCAGCGCCGGGCCAGCTCCTTGATCGAGGAGACGTCCACGATCCGGTAGTGCAGGTGGCC
Source organism: Kitasatospora sp. NPDC004723 (assembly GCF_040609255.1). NCBI lineage: Bacteria > Bacillati > Actinomycetota > Actinomycetes > Kitasatosporales > Streptomycetaceae > Kitasatospora > Kitasatospora sp. NPDC004723. Next base: position 68,854 of record NZ_JBEXJT010000032.1, read on the forward strand.
CTCCAGCGCGGGCATGTCCCGGCTCAGGAACCCGCGGTCGGTGGCCACCGAGTTCCCGCACAGCGGCGTGCGCCCGGCCTCCGGCACGTGCTCGCGGACGTACGCGAGCACCAGCGCCTCCGCCTCGGCCAGCGTGACCCCGTGCTCCAGCTCCTCCAGCAGCCCGGAGGCGGTGTGCATCTCCCGCACCACCTCGGGCATGTTCGCCAGCGCCTCGGCGGGCGGACGGATGATGACGTCCACACCCTCGCCGAGGATGTTCAGCTCCGAGTCCGTCACCAGCGCCGCGACCTCGACCAGGGCGTCCCGGTCGAGGTCGAGGCCTGTCATTTCACAGTCGATCCATACCAAACGGTCATTCACACCACTCACCCTACGGCGCGATCACGCGCCGCGGGCACCGATGGAGCCGAGCGCGGTGCCGGGGTGCGACCCTCGGAGCCGTGCTCCTCCGGCGCGTGGCCGTCCGTCTCCCGGACCTCCCGGACCTCCCGGACCTCGCGGACGTCCCGGACGTCCCGGACCTCGCGGACCTCCCGGCCGGGGTACGCCGGGCGGGCGTCCCGCCCGGGCCGCCCCTCGCGGGCCTCCCTGGCCTCGGCCGCGGCGCCCCGCACGCCCTGCGGGCGGAGCTGGCCCGCCCGGGCCTGCCGGGCCCGGACCTCCGGCGACCCGTCCTGCGGCCGGTCGGCCGCGCTCCGGTGCCCCTGGCCCTGGCCGCGTGCGCCCGGCTGCGGGATCCCGTCCTCGGCGGCGGCGTGCTCCACCGTCCTGGACGGCCGCCCCGTGCCGGGCCCGGGCTGCGCCGGGACCAGCGGCGGCCGCGCCGGACCACGGCCGGTCCCCGGCTGCCCGGGGTGCGACTGGTGTCCGGCCGGCTGGTGCGGGTACGACTGCCCGGCCCGCGCGTGCACGCCCGGTCCGGACGGCTGTCCGTGCTGGCCCGGGACTGCGGTGCCCGAGCCGCCCGGGTAGCCCTGGGCGGTGGCCGACCCGTGCCCCACCGGCGTGCCGTGCCCGCCGGGTGTGCCCTGCCCACCGTGCTGGCCGTGCTGGCCCGGGACCGACCCGCCCATCGTGCCGGCCGCGGCCGCCGACCCGGCCGCCCCCGCCGTCCGCAGGTCACCGCCCGTCGGCGCGGCCGGCGCCGCAGCGGACGCCCCGGGCCGCCGGGCCCGGTAGCTCGTCCGGTACGCGGCCGGCGAGACCCCGAGCTGGCGTCGGAAGTGCCCGCGCAGCGCCACCGGCGACCGGAAGCCGCAGCGGCGTGCGACGTCGTCCACCGACAGCTCCGAGGTCTCCAGCAGCCGCTGCGCCTGCAGCACCCGCTGGGTGATCAGCCACTGCAGCGGGGCGCTGCCGGTGAGCGTGCGGAACCGCCGGTCGAAGGTCCGCCGGCTCATGTAGGCGCGGGCCGCCAGCACCTCGACGTCGAACTGCTGGTTGAGGTTCTCCAGGGCCCAGGTCACGACCTCGGCGAGCGGGTCGTTGCCGATCTCCTCAGGTAAAGACTGATCGATGTACTGGGCCTGTCCGCCGCCGCTGCGCCGGCTCGGCACCACCAGTCGGCGGGCGAGCGCGTTGGCCGCCTCGGCGCCGTGGTCGCTGCGGACCACGTGCAGGCACAGGTCGATCCCGGCGGCGGTGCCGGCCGAGGTCAGCACGTCGCCGTCGTCGACGAACAGCTCGCGCGGGTCGACGTGCACCCGCGGGTAGCGCTTGGCCAGGGTCGGCGCGTACATCCAGTGGGTGGTCGCCGGGCGGCCGTCCAGCAGGCCGGCGGCGGCGAGGACGAACGCGCCGGTGCACAGGCCGATGATCCGCGCGCCCTCGTGGTGCGCCTTGCGCAGCGCGGTGATCGCCTCGACCGGCGGCGGCTGCGAGATCGAGCGCCAGGCCGGGACGACGATCGTGCCGGCCCGGGCCAGCGCCTCCAGCCCGTACGGGGCGGAGAGGGTGAGGCCGCCGGTGGTGGCGAGCGGGCCCTCCTCGCCGGCGCAGACCAGCAGGCGGTAGCGCGGCACCCCGGCGTCCTGGCGGTCGACGCCGAAGACCGAGAGCGGGATCGAGCTCTCGAAGATCGGTGCGCCGCCGAAGATCAGGACGGCGACGGTCTCGCGGCGGCGGCGTCCGGAGAGCTTGCGGGGCGCAGCGGCCAGCACGGCCGTCGAGGAGCCGTTGAGGCCGCCGACGGGGCCGCCGTGGCCGTGCGCCGACGGGCCGTGGCCGCCGAGGCCGAGCGGTCCGCCGGGGAGTCCGCCGGTGTTCGCGGGGCCGGGCAGGCCGGGAAGGGCCGGTCCGAGGCCGGCGCCGGGAGCGCCCGGGCCGGTGAAGGCGGCGGTGGGGGAAGCGAAGGTCGTGAAGCCGCCGTCGGCTCCGGAATGGCCGCCCGGGTGCCCGCCGGAATGGCCGGTTACCGACGTCCCGGCCCGGCCGTCCGAGCCGCCGCCGTACCCGCCGGAGTGGCTGACGGACGGTCGGCTGACGGGGCGTCCGCCGTGTTCCGGGGCGCCCGGGAAGGGCGGGGAGCCTGGGGCCTGCGGGGCACCGGAGCCGCCTGGGGCGCCTGGTGCGGATGGGGTTCCCGGGGCGGACGGGGCCGCGGGGGAATAGGAGGAGTAGGAGGTGGTGCCGGAGTGACGGGTGTTGGCGGCGGAGGCCTGAGAGCCGGCGCTTCTCGTGGAACGACCCGCGATTCCGGTCACGGCCTGGCCGCTGTCAGGACCCGCGTCGCTCCTGCTCACCCTGCTCAAGGCGCTCAAGCCCCCTCGGTGGTGTGGTGTGGTGGTGCGGCACTGCTAGCCAAGATCGAATCTATCGGGTGGACCGTTGCCGTTGTGACAAGTTCACCATCCGACGCTATGTCGACATGGCAATTTGGCGTGATGCATTCGATCACGAAGCGTGGCACCCGTCGACCCTTCTGGGAAGAGGGTCGGTGCAACGGTGGCTGGTTGTCGCGGGACGGGTCCTGGGGCGTCCGGCTCAGACGCGCCCGGCCGGTGTGCCTGGGCTGCGGATTTGCCCAAGGGCGGGGGAGTCGCGCGAGATTGACCGAAAATAGGCGGTGCACGTGAGGGCGCACGGCTGCATCGCGTGCGCCTCCCAGGCTTCATCCGGCCAGTGCCTGAGCCGGGGAGCGGTGGCCGGCCACCTGGTACCCCGTCACCGGGGGAGATCCCCGGCCGGCCCGAACAGGCCAACGGCGGCGTCTCCGGCCCCCGGAGGTCGGCCGTCGGAGGGCGGTGCCGTGCACGAACCGGCCGCCCGGGGCCCGGAACTGACGACGCCGATCACGGCGCAACGGTTGCGCCGGGCGGGGCCTTGATCTGAGCCCTTCGGCCGCGCGGCTCATCGACGGCGTTGTCCGGCAGCCCTGCTGACGGTGGGTGAGTCGCGGGGGCGCGAGCCGCCGGCGGGTGATGCCGCCGAGCCGTCGACGCATGCACCCGCCCACGCCGCGCGGCGGCCTCCGCGCGACCACGGCCCGAAGTCCGACCCGGTCCGGCCGGGCGGCGCGGCGGCACCGCGAAAGCCGGTCCCGTGCCGTGAGCACGGCCACATGCTCCGCGGGTGCGGAGCCGGCGGCGGCGTCCTCGGCAAACCCGCCGGACCGGTTTCGGACAGCCTGTCCGGCCCCGGAAGCCGATGAAGCACTGCCCGCGATGTGGACCGTTGAAGGTGTGCGCCTGCCGTCCGGGGCGGCCGGCCGGTCATCGCGCCGTTGCGCACGCCGCTCTGCGCCGCCGTGGCCGCTCCGCGCCGGCCGGGTCGGCGCCCCTCCCGCGCGCCTAACCCGCCAGGCGCGCGACGGAAACGCCGCCGCCGACGGAGCGGCGTGGAACGCCCGGCCCTCCCGCGAGGGCCTCGGCGCGGGGTGCCGGGACGCCGCGTGCGGACAGCACCTGCCGGACCGCCTCCGGCAGACCGGCCGCCTTGAGCGTCGGCCGGTAGGCGGGCTCGGCCCACGGGCGGCCGTGGTGCAGCCAGACGCTCCGCAGCCCGGCCAGTTCGGCGCCGGCGATGTCCGCGGGGGCGTGGTCGCCGATCATCCAGGTGTGCGTGGCCCAGTCCCCGGTCGGGGCGATGCCGCACCGCTGCGCCGCGATCTCGAAGATCATCGGGTCCGGTTTGAGGCAGTCGGCCTCCTCGGAGATCACCCAGCCGTCGACCATCGGTCCGAGGCCGGTCCTCCGGATCTTCTCCAGTTGGGCGCCGGTGCTGCCGTTGCTGACGATGCCGAGCCGCCACCCGGCGGCGCGTGCCGCCCGCAGTGCGTCGATGTTGCGGGCCGGACAGTGGATGTGGGAGTTGATGCCGTGCCGGTAGTGGGCGAGCAACCGGTCGAGCGACTCGTCGAGGCCGTAGCGGCGCCGGGCGGCGGACAGTACGGTGCTGCGCGGCACATAGCCGCCGCCGTCGATGGTGACGAGCCAGTCGACGTCTCCGGCCGGCAGCGCCCGTTCGGTCAGAAAGTCCTGAGCCCAGGCCCGGAATGCGGCGTCCCTGGGGAGCAGCGTGTTGTCGAGGTCGAGCAGGAGCAGGGGCATGTCGAGCATGGTGCCAGCGGTCGCGCCTATGCACCTGGCAAATGCCAGACGGCGTCCCGAACCGGCGCCCCTTGGCTGAAACGGGTGCCGGAGCGGCGGCGCACCGCCCCCACCGCCCCCACGACCGCTCACCGTCCTCCCGTGGCTCACCGCCCTTCCGTCCGATGACCGGTCGCTCCGCCGGTCGCCTCGCCGGCCGCCTCGCCGGCCGTCTCACTGCCCGGTGACCGTCGGCAACGGATCGTCATCGATCCATGACAGTCCGGTCACGGTGTCCCCGAAGCCTGTTGCGCGGCCCGGTCCGCTCAGTCAAGCTCCAGGGAACCTCCTTCGCCGGAGGGGCGCCTTCGCGCCTGGGTGGGGGCGCACCGCAATCGGTGCGCGCATCCCTCGTTCGTGGGAAGAGTGTCGCCCCCGAGGCCGCGCGGCTGGGCTGCGTGTCCGGCCCGTCGTACTCTGAAAGGAACAGGTCACAAACGGTGGTGCTCGGCGCAGACCGACGTCTTCCCGTGTGCGGGCCTGCCGCCCGGGCAGCGTTGTCCTCTCCTGTCGGCCCATCTCCTTCGAAGAGCCTTGTGCCATGGCTGGTTCTGAGCCCTCCCGACCGGTGGAGCCGGGCGAGGACGCCCGTTTCACCCACCCGCTTCGCCACCTCGCCCGCCGGGGCCGTCCCGGACCGGGCTCCCGCCAGCGGCGGGACGACCGGCGGTCCGATGCTCCTCCGGAGCCCCCGGTGACGGGCCGGCCGGGACCGGGCGCCGAACGTCCGAGCGCCTTCGGTCCGCCCGGCGCGGCCGGCGAGCCGGCGGTCCGCGACGCGACCGCCAAGCCCTGCGACCCGGCCTTCCAGCACGGCGTGGTGGTGGGCTTCGACGGCTCGCTGTCCAGCGAGCGCGCCCTCGCCTACGCGGTGGGCATGGCCCGCCGCTCCCAGTGCGGCCTGGTGATCGTGCACGTGGCCAACCGCCTGCCCGCCACCGTCTGGGCCGGCTGCGAGCCGCCGGTCTTCGTCGACCTCCCCGACCACCGGACGGAGGTGCTCGGCCTGGAGCTCGCCTGCGCGGACTTCCTCGCCGGGGTGCCCTGGATCCTGGTCGAGCGTGGCGGCGACATCTGCCACGAGATCGAGGAGGTCGGCCGCGAGTTCGCCGCCGACGCGATCGTGGTCGGCACCACGCACGGCCTGCTCGGCAAGATCTTCGGCTCGGTCTCCGGCCGCCTGGCCCGCCGTGCCAACCGCCCGGTGATCGTGATCCCCTGACGGCCGGTCCGGCGCCCGTGCCGACGAACAGCTGCTCCGCATTCATCAGTTGACGATCGGTCCGCGCAGCGGTCCGACCCCAGCGGTCGGTGGCGATGCCAACCCCGTTGGCACCCACGCCTGGGACGGCCCCGGGCACCGTCCCAGGCGCGGCCGCCAACGTTGCCGCCGCCACGCCCCTGGTGATCGCCCCCGGCCCGTCGGCCCGCTGGTCCGAGCGGGCCGGCGGACGGTGCGGGTCCGGACTACGACAGCCTCAGGAGCCGATGCCGAGCTCTCGCGCGATGAGCATCCGCTGGACCTCCGAGGTGCCTTCGCCGATCTCCAGGATCTTGCAGTCCCGCCAGAAGCGGGCGACCGGGAATTCGTTCATGAAGCCGTACCCACCGTGGATCTGGGTCGCCTCGCGGGCGTTGTCGACGGCGGCCTCCGACGAGTACAGCTTGGCGATCGCAGCCTCCTTCTTGAACGGTTCCGAGTGCAGCAGCCGGGACGCGGCGTCCCGCCAGGCGAGGCGGGCGGTGTGGGCGCGCATCTCCATGTCGGCGAGCTTGAACTGGATGGCCTGGTTGGCGCCGATCGCGCGGCCGAAGGCGCGGCGCGTACCGGCGTACGAGACGGACTGGTCGACGCAACCCTGGGCCAGGCCGGTGGCCAGAGCGGCGATCGCGATGCGGCCCTCGTCGAGGATCCGCAGGAACTGGGCGTAGCCGCGACCTCGCTCGCCCAGCAGGTTGGCCGCGGGGACGCGGCAGTCGGTAAAGGACAGTTCGCGGGTGTCGGATGCGTTCCATCCGACCTTCGAGTACTTCTTCGACACCTGGAACCCGGGGGTCCCGGTGGGCACGATGATGGAGGAGATTTCCCGCCGGGGCGAGGAGAATTCGCCCTCTTCACTCGAACGAGCGATCGGTTCGGTGAGCGCGGTGACGGTGACCAGCCCGGTGATGTCGGTACCGGAGTTGGTGATGAAGCACTTGGTGCCGTTGATCACCCACTCGTCGGTGGCCTCGTCGTACCGCGCGGTGGTGCGGGTCGCCCCGGCGTCCGAGCCGCCCTCGGGCTCGGTCAGGCCGAACGCGCCGAGCAGTTCGCCCGAGGTCAGCCGGGGCAGCCACTCGCGCTTCTGCTCCTCCGTGCCGAACCGGTAGACGGGCATCGCGCCGAGCGAGACCGCCGCCTCGAGGGTGATCGCGACCGAGGAGTCGACCCGGGCCAGCTCCTCCAGCGCCAGGCAGAGCGCGAAGTAGTCGCCGCCCATGCCGCCGTACTCCTCCGGGAACGGCAGGCCGAACAGACCCATCCGCCCCATCTCCCGCACGATCTCGTAGGGGAACTCGCCCTGCTCGTAGTACTCGCCGATCTTCGGCGCCACCACGTCCTGGGCGAATTCGGCCACGGTGCGCCGCAGTTCCTCGTGCTCGGTGTTCAGCCGGTGGTCGAGCATGATGGTGATCCTCCTGGGGCCCCGCCGGGTGGGCGCGGGCGTGGTCGGGACGACGGCCGCCGGTGCTGGTGTGCCGGGCGGGCGGTGTGATGAGCGGACGTGTACGAGGGGACCGGCCGGTGCGCGGGCCGGCCGGTGCGGGTCAGTCCGGTGATCCGGCGGGGGTGGTGCCGAGCAGGGCCTGGACCGCGCGGGAGGGGCTCGGCCGGCCGAGCCGGCGCGCCATCCAGCCGCTGGTGGCGACCAGCGCGCGCAGGTCGACGCCGGTCCGGATGCCGAGTCCGTGCAGCATCCACACCAGGTCCTCGGTGGCCAGGTTGCCGGTGGCGCTCTTGGCGTAGGGGCAGCCGCCCAGCCCGCCGGCCGAGGCGTCCACGGTGGTGACCCCGGAGCGCAGCGCCGCCAGCGTGTTGCTGAGCGCCTGGCCGTAGGTGTCGTGGAAGTGCACGGCGAGCCGGCCGACCGGCACCCCCGCCTCGGTGAACCCGTCGAGCAGGGCGGTGACCTGGCCGGGGGTGGCCACGCCGATGGTGTCGCCGAGGCTGAGCTCGGCGCAGCCCATCTCCAGCAGCCGCACCCCGGAGCGGACCACCCGGGCGACCGGGACCGGCCCCTCCCAGGGGTCGCCGAAGCACATCGACAGATAGCCGCGGACCGGGACGCCGGCCGCCGCGGCCCGCTCCACCACGGGGCGGAACATCGCCATCGCCTCGTCCGCCGAGCGGTTGAGGTTGCGGCGGGCGAAGGTCTCGGTGGCGCTGGCGAACACCGCGACGTCGGTGACGTGGTGGGCCAGCGCCCGGTCCAGGCCGCGCTCGTTGGGCACCAGCACCGGCAGGCGCAGTCCCGGGTGGCGGTCCGGCAGGTCGGCGAGCCGGGGCATCAGCTCCTCGGCGTCGGCGAGCTGGGGTACCCATTTCGGGTGAACGAAGCTGGTGGCCTCGACGGTGCGCAGACCGGCGGCCGCGAGCCGGCCGATGAACTCGGCCTTGACCTCGACGGGGACGAGCGTGCCCTCGTTCTGCAGGCCGTCGCGCGGGCCGACCTCGTGGATCCGCACCTCGGCGGGCAGGCCGGGGGCGCGGACCGGGGCCGGCAGGCCCAGGTCGAGGGCGTCCGGTTCGCGGGCGGGGCCGGCGTCTCTCGGCGCGGGGGCGGTCACGACCGCACCGCCTCGGGGGCCTCGGCCGGGGCGTCCGCGGGTGCCGGGACGGTCTCGGCGGGGGTGACCACGACCAGCAGCTCCTCCATCGCCACGGTGGCGCCGGTGGTGGCCCGCAGCTCGCTCACCGTGCCGTCGTGCGGGGCGGCGATCACGTGTTCCATCTTCATGGCCTCCAGGACGAGCAGGGGCTGGCCCTTGCGGACCGCCTCCCCGGCCGTGGTCTTCACGACCGTGACGGTGCCCGGCATCGGCGCGGTCAGCGCCCCGTGGTGGGCGGCGGCGCCGCCGGCGCTCTCGCCGACCGCGTCGTGGGTGTGCACCGGCCAGGCGTCGCCGTCGATCCCGAGCCAGGTCACCGGGCCGGTGGCGGGTGCGGTCGGGCCGTCGGCGGCGAGCGCGAAGCTCGTCCGCAGGCCGTCGACGGTCAGCTGGAGGCGATCCCCGGAGCGGCCGGCCCGGGCCCGGTGGACCGGCCCGGAGTCGAGCCGGATCTCGACCTCCAGGGTGCTGCCGGACGGATTGTCAGTGGCGTCGGCTACGTTGCCCGCAGTGATCGATCGGATGCACACCGACACCGGGTCCTGGCCGGGGGTACGGAGTCGGTGGGCGGTCCAGGCGGGGTCGCCGCCCAGGCGCCAGCCGGAGGGAAGGGAGAACGGGTCGGTCCAGCCGTCGGCGTCGGCGGCCGGGGTGAGGTCCAGGTGCCGCGCGAGCGCGGCCGCGTAGTAGAGGAGGTGGGCGGGCGTCGGCGGTTGCGGCGGCAGGGAGTCGGAGGGCTCGGCGGGCGGCGTGGCGACGGCGGCCGGGGAGTACGGCGAGGCGAGCAGCCCGGGCTGCTGTTGCGCCGTCTGCTCGACCAGGCCGGTGTCGAGCCGGCCGGCGGCGACCTCCGGGTGGGCGAGCAGCCGTCGCAGGAAGCCGGTGTTGGTGGTGACGCCGAGGATCCGGGTGTCGGCCAGCGCGGCGCGCAGGCGCCGCAGCGCGGTCGGCCGGTCGGGTCCGTAGGCGATGACCTTGGCGAGCATGGGGTCGTAGGAGCTGGTGATCACGGTCCCGGGGGCGACTCCGGAGTCCACCCGGATGCCTTCGCCCCGCGGTTCGTCGAGGAGCAGGATGCGTCCGCCGGTGGGCAGGAAGTCCCGTTCCGGGTCCTCGGCGCAGATCCGGGCCTCGATGGCGTGGCCCTGGAAGGAGATGTCGGACTGGGTGAAGGAGAGGGGTTCGTCGGCGGCGATCCGCAGCTGCCACTCGACCAGGTCCAGCCGCCGGGGCCGGCCGGCGGCGGGGCTGGTGGCGGGGCCGGCGGTGTCGGCCGCGGCCACGGCGACGGCGAGCTCGGTGACGGGGTGTTCCACCTGGAGACGGGTGTTCATCTCCATGAAGAAGAAGTCGCGCACGCCCTCGTCGTCGGCGGGGGAGTCCGGGTCGACGCCGGGGACGATGAACTCCACGGTGCCGGCACCGGTGTAGCCGCAGGACTCGGCGGCACGGACGGCCGCGGCGCCCATCGCCGCGCGGGTCTCGGCATTGAGCAGGACGGAGGGAGCCTCTTCGATCAGCTTCTGGTGGCGGCGCTGCAGGCTGCACTCGCGCTCGCCGAGGTGGACGGTGGTGCCGTGGGCGTCGGCGAGCACCTGGACCTCGATGTGGCGCGGCCGGTCGATCCAGCGCTCCAGCAGCAGGGTGTCGTCGCCGAAGGCGGTGCGGGCGACGCGCCGGGCCGCAGCGATCTCGGTCGGCAGGTCGGCCGGGTCGCGGACCAGGCGCATGCCCTTGCCGCCGCCGCCGGCGGACGGCTTGAGCAGCACGGGGTAGCCGATCTCCCCGGCGGCCGCGACGAGTTCCTCGTCGGTGGGCGCGGTGGCCCGGCTGCCCGGAACCACCGGCACGCCGGCGGCCCGGACGGCCTCCTTGGCGTTGATCTTGTCACCCATCAGCTCGACCGCGGCGGGAGGAGGTCCGATGAAGACGAGGCCGGCCTCGGCGCAGGCGCGGGCGAAGGAGGCGTTCTCGGCGAGGAAGCCGTAGCCGGGGTGGACGGCCTGGGCCCCGGTCCGGCGGGCGGCGGCGAGGATCTGGTCGGTCCGCAGGTAGGTCTCGGCGGCGGAGCTGTCGCTGCGGTCGGCCGGGCCGAGCCGGACCGCGACGTCGGCCTCGCGGACGTGCGGCGCGTCGGCGTCGGCGTCGCTGAACACGGCGACCGAGCGCACACCGAGCCGCCGCAGGGTGCGGATCACCCGGACGGCGATCTCGCCGCGGTTGGCGACCAGAACTGTGTCGAACATGGGAGGCGTTCCTCCGGGTCGAGGGGAGCCGTACGAAGGAGGTGGTGGCACCGGGTGGGTGCCGGGCACCGGGGAGGCGGCGGGGCCGGTGGGCCGCCGCCCGGGGGCTACATGCGGAAGACGCCGAACGGGCCGGGCGCCGGGAGCGGGGCGTTGGCGCAGGCGGTGAGCGCCAGGCCGAGCGCGGTCCGGGTGTCCAGCGGGTCGATCACACCGTCGTCCCAGAGCCGGGCGGTGGCGTAGTAGGCGTTGCCCTGGCGCTCGTACTGCTCGCGCACGGGGCGCTTGAACTCCTCCTCCGCCTCGGCGGGCCACTGCTCGCCGTGCGCCTCCAGCTGGTCGCGGCGGACGGTCGCCAGCACCGACGCGGCCTGCTCGCCGCCCATCACGGAGATCTTGGCGTTCGGCCACATCCACAGGAAGCGGGGTGAGTAGGCCCGGCCGCACATCGAGTAGTTGCCGGCTCCGTACGAGCCGCCGATCACCACCGTGAGCTTCGGGACGCGGGTGCAGGCGACGGCGTTGACCATCTTGGCGCCGTGCTTGGCGATGCCGCCCGCCTCGTACTGCCGGCCGACCATGAACCCGGTGATGTTCTGCAGGAAGAGGAGGGGGATGCCCCGCTGGTCGCACAACTCGATGAAGTGGGCGCCCTTGAGGGCGGACTCGGCGAACAGCACGCCGTTGTTGGCGACGATGCCCACGGGGTGGCCGTGGATCCGGGCGAACCCGGTCACCAGGGTCGCGCCGTACTCGGCCTTGAACTCGGCGAACCGGCTGCCGTCGACCAGCCGGGCGATCACCTCGCGCACGTCGTAGGGCGTGCGCGGGTCGACCGGGACGGCCCCGTACAGGCCGGCCGGGTCGACGGCCGGCGGTTCGGCCGGGGCGAGCGGCCACGGGCGGGCCGGGCGCGGGCCCAGCCCGGCGACGATGGTGCGGACGATGGACAGGGCGTGGGCGTCGTCCTCGGCCAGGTGGTCCGTGACGCCGGAGGTCCGGGAGTGCAGGTCGCCGCCGCCGAGCTCCTCGGCCGTCACCACCTCACCGGTCGCCGCCTTCACCAGCGGCGGCCCGCCGAGGAAGATGGTGCCTTGATTGCGGACGATCACGGCCTGGTCGCTCATCGCGGGGACGTACGCGCCGCCGGCCGTGCAGGAGCCGAGCACGGCGGCGATCTGCGGGATGCCCGCGGCCGACAGGCGGGCCTGGTTGTAGAAGATCCGGCCGAAGTGGTCGCGGTCCGGGAAGACCTCGTCCTGCATCGGGAGGAAGGCGCCGCCGGAGTCGACCAGGTAGACGCAGGGGAGCCGGTTCTCCAGCGCGACCTCCTGGGCGCGCAGGTGCTTCTTGACCGTCATCGGGTAGTAGGTACCGCCCTTGACGGTGGCGTCGTTGGCGACCACGACCACCTCGCGCCCGGCGACCCGGCCGATGCCGGCGATCACCCCGGCGGCGGGGGCGGCCCCGTCGTACATCCCGTCGGCCGCCAGCGGGGCCAGTTCGAGGAAGGGGGAGGCCGGGTCGAGCAGGGTGTCCACCCGGTCGCGGGGGAGCAGCTTGCCGCGCGCGGTGTGCCGGGCTCGGGCCTTGGCGCCGCCGCCGAGCGCGGCCGTGCCGAGCTTCTCGCGCAGCTCGGCGACCAGGGCCCGGTGGGCGGCGGTGTTCGTCCGGTACGCCTCGGAACCGGGGTCCGCGGCCGTGCCCAGCCGCGGGGCCGGTGCGGCGGCGCCAGGGGTGCCGGCCGCGGCGTTTCCGTTGATGCCGGTGGGCGCGCCGGCGGTGGAGATGACCATCCCAAGAGCTCCCTTGCCCTCGGCGGCAGGTGGGCCGGAAGGGCTGGTGAGCCCGCGACCCCCACACGTTAATGAACGTTAACTTCCGCCGCCCAGGTTAACGACCGATAACCCCACTGTCTACGATGGGCCGCATGCCGAATGTTCCACCCGCCTCCGGGCTCCCGCGCCGCGACCAGATCCGCAAGGAGGCCGCCCGGTTGTTCGCGGCCCGGGGCTTCCTGGGCGTCGGCGTGGACGAGATCGGCAAGGCGGTGGGGATCAGCGGCCCCGCGCTCTACCGGCACTTCGCCGGCAAGGACGCCATGCTCGCCGACCTGCTCGTCGGCATCAGTGAGCGGCTGCTGGAGGAGGGTCGGCGCCGGGCGGGCGGCAGCGAGGGCCCGGCCGCCGCGCTGGACGCGCTGGTCGGCGGCCACGTCGACTTCGCGCTCGACGACCGCGACCTGATCACCCTGCACGACCGGGAGCTGCTCAACCTCCGCGAGGAGGACCGCCGGACCGTCCGCCGCCTCCAGCGCGCCTACGTGGAGCTCTGGGTCGACGTGGTCCGCCAGGCCTACCCGCCGCTCGCCGCCCCGTCCGCCGAGCCGGTCGCCCGGGCGTCCGTGCACGCCGTCTTCGGGCTGATCAACTCCACCCCGCACAGCCACGGCCCCAATCCCGCCCACGGGGACGAGCGGGCCGGACTCCCGCGTGACGCGATGGCCGCGCTGCTGCACGACCTGGCGCACGGGGCCTTCTCGGCGGCGGCCCACGCCGTCGCCGCCGACACCGCAGGGGCCGCCGCCGGGGTCGGGCGCGTCTGAGTCCGGATCCCGCCGGGTCACGTTGCGCCGTCCGGGGGAGGGGCTGGGGCCCGCAGGGTGCGGGTCCGGGCCCGTGCGGGCTCGTCCCGAGGGCCTAGGACCAAGGAAGGTCGGCGTCCTGCGCCGGTGGGCGGTGGGCGTTTCCGGGCCCGTCGGTGACCCTGGTAGTGGGCGCGCCGCTCCGGCCCCGTCGGGAATCACCGCAGGTTGCGGGCTGTTGCCCCCTCCGTCGGGCCGGGACCTCCGGCTCGCCCTGGCCTGAAACTCCATGGCGGCCACCCGACGGAATGGTTAGCATCCCTAAATATGCCTGAGACTCACGGATCTACGGTGGAGCTTTCCCCGAGCGGCACCCGAACCGACACCCCGGGCGGGTCCGGGGACGGGCACGCCCGACCGGGCCCGTCCGCGGACCCCACGACCGCCACCGCCACCGGCACCGGCACGCGTACCGCCACCACCACCGGTGGCGAAGGCGGCGGCCCCGACGCCCCCGACGAATCCGACGGCCGGGGCTGGCTCCGACGGCTGCTCGGCTACTGCTGGCGCTCCCGGCGCAGCGTGCTGCTCGCCTTCGGCGCCTCGCTCCTCGGCATGGCCGTCACCGCCCTGGTGCCCCTGGTCACCAAGGTGATCATCGACGACGTGATCACCGCGCACACCCGCCCGCTCGCCCCGTGGGCGGTGGTCCTGCTGCTGGCCGCCGCCGTGGTGTTCGGCTGCACCCAGGTCCGCCGCTACTACGGCGGGCAGCTGGCCGTCGACGTCCAGCACGACCTGCGCGCCGACCTCTTCCGGTCGCTCGGCCGCCTCGACGGCCACCGCCAGGACCGCCTGGACACCGGCCAGGTGGTCGGCCGTGCGACCTCCGACCTCCAACTGGTCAACGGGCTGCTCTCGATGCTGCCCATGATGACCGGCTACCTGATCATGTTCGCCATGTCGCTCGGCGTGATGATCTGGCTCTCGCCGCCGCTCACCCTGGTCGCCCTGGTCATGGCCCCGGTGCTGTGGTGGGTCTCGACGCTCAGCCGCAAGCGGCTCTTCCCCGCCACCTGGGCGGCTCAGCAGGAGGCCGCCGCCGTCGCCGGCGTGGTGGACGAGGCCATCGGCGGCGTACGGGTGGTCAAGGGCTTCGGCCAGGAGGCCCAGGAACTGGACAAGCTGGAGTCGGCCTCGCGCCACCTCTTCGCGGCCCGGCTCCGCTCGATCCGGCTCAACAGCCGCTACAACCCCGCCATGCAGGCGATCCCCGCGCTCGCCCAGGTGGCGGTGCTGGCCTTCGGCGGCTGGCTGGCGGTCGACGGCCAGGTCTCGCTCGGCACCTTCGTCGCCTTCTCCACCTACGTCGCCCAGATGACCGGTCCGGTCCGGATGCTGACCATGGTCATCACGGTCGGCCAGCAGGCCCGGGCCGGTGTCGAGCGCGTGCTCCAGCTGATCGACGAGCGCCCGCTGGTCCAGGAGCGTCCAGACGCCATCACCCTCGACCTCACCCGGGAGCCGGCCGCCACCGCCGATGCGGCCGCCCCCGCCCCCGACACCGAGGGCCCCGCAACGGCCGGGCCCCCCGCCGCGACCGGGACGGGGGCCGTGACCGGGGCCGCGGGCCCGCGCGTGGTCGGCCCGCTCACCACCGAGGTCGCGCTGGAGTTCGACCGGGTCGGCTTCCGCTACGACCCCGAGCACCCGGCGCCCGTCCTGCACGGCCTCAGCCTGCGCCTCGCTCCCGGCGAGACCCTGGCCCTGGTCGGCGCGTCCGGCTCGGGCAAGTCCACCGTCGCGCAGCTGGTGCCGCGGTTCTACGACCCGGCGGCCGGCGCGGTCCGCCTCTACGGCCACGACCTGCGCGACCTGACCCTCGACTCGGTCCGGGCGGCCGTCGGCATCGTGCCCGAGGAGAGCTTCCTCTTCTCCGAGACGGTCCGCACCAACATCGCCTACGGGCGACCGGACGCCACCGACGAACAGGTCGTCGCCGCCGCCCGCGCCGCCCAGGCCGACGGGTTCGTCCGGGCCCTGCCCGACGGCTACGAGACCAAGGTCGGCGAGCAGGGACTCACCCTCTCCGGCGGCCAGCGCCAGCGCATCGCGCTGGCCCGGGCGATCCTCACCGACCCCCGCATCCTGCTCCTCGACGACGCCACCTCGGCCGTCGACCCGCAGATCGAGGCGGAGATTCACGACGCGCTGCGCTCGGTCATGGCCGGCCGCACCACGCTGCTGATCGCCCACCGCCGCTCCACCCTCCAGCTGGCCGACCGGATCGCCGTCCTCGACCAGGGCCGGCTGCTGGACCTCGGCACGCACGAGGAACTCGAAGCCCGATGTCCCCGGTACCGGGCCCTGATCACCGACCCCGAGGCCGGTCGCGTCCCCGCCGCACCGAACCCGGCGGACCCCGAGAACCCGAAGGCCCCGGCGGACCCGCCGAAGCCGACGGACGCGGCCGACCCGACGGGCAGCACCACCCCGACGAACGCGATCCGTCCGACGGACGCGACCGAACCGGCGCAGCCGAAGGACCCGGCCGAGACGGCCCCCGCCGCCGCGCCGCCCGCACGCCCCGCGATGCCCACCCCGGCCCTGGCCAAGGCGGCCCGCACCGCCGCACCCGACCTCCTCGCCAAGGTCGCCTCCCTCCCGCCGGCCGCCGACACCCCGGCCATCTCCCGCGCCGAGGCCGAGCGGGGCGACGCCGACTTCAGCCTCCGCCGCCTGCTGCGCCCCTTCCGCGCACCGCTCGCCCTCGCGCTGGTGCTGGTCGCCCTGGACGCGGGCGCCGCCCTGGTCCTGCCGATCCTGATCCGGCACGGCATCGACGACGGCGTCAGCAAGGGCGTCATGACCGGCGTCGCCGTGGCCTCGCTCGCGGCCCTGGCGGTCGTCCTGCTGGACTGGCTGGTGCAGAGCGCCGAGAACCGGGTCAGTGGCCGCACCGGCGAGCGGGTGCTCTACTCGCTCCGGCTCAAGATCTTCGCCCACCTCAACCGGCTCGGCCTCGACTACTACGAGCGCGAGCTGTCCGGCCGGATCATGACCCGGATGACCACCGACCTGGACTCGCTCACCTCCTTCCTGCAGACCGGCGTGGTCACGGCCGTGGTCAGCCTGCTGACCTTCCTCGGCATCTTCGGGGCCCTGCTGGTGATCGACGCCGGGCTCGCCCTGGCCGTCTTCGCGGTGCTGCCGCTGCTCGTGGTGGCGACCCTGGTGTTCCGCCGGAAGTCCAAGGCCCAGTACGAGATCTCCCGGGACCTCATCAGCACGGTCAACGCCGACCTGCAGGAGAACGTGGCCGGCATGCGGATCGTCCAGGCGTTCCGCCGGCTGGACACCAATACGGACCGCTTCGTCGCCCGCGGCATCGCCTACCGGGACGCCCGCGTCCGCGCCCAGCTCTACATCTCGCTGTACTTCCCGTTCGTGCAGTTCCTCTCCAGCGTGGCCGCCGCACTGGTGCTGATCGTCGGCGCCTCGCGGGTGGAGGCCGGGACGCTCACCGTCGGCGCACTGGTGGCGTACCTGCTCTACATCGACCTGTTCTTCGCGCCGGTCAACCAGCTCTCCCAGGTCTTCGACGGCTACCAGCAGGCGGCGGTGGGCCTGGGCCGGATCCGCGAGCTGCTGCGCACCCCGACCAGCACCGCGTCGGCCGCCGACCCGGTGCCCGTCCCGGCCGGACTGCGCGGCGAGATCGAGTTCGACCACGTCGGCTTCGCTTACAACGGCGGCGCGGACGGCTCCCCGGACGTCCTGACCGACGTCAGCCTGCGGATCCCCGCCGGGCAGACGGTGGCGCTGGTCGGCGAGACCGGGGCCGGCAAGTCCACCCTGGTCAAGCTGGTCGCCCGGTTCTACGACGCGACCGCCGGCACCGTGCGGGTCGACGGCGTGGACCTGACCCGCTACGACCTCGCGCAGTACCGCCACCGGCTCGGCGTGGTGCCGCAGGAGGCCTACCTGTTCGCCGGGACGGTGCGCGAGGCGATCGCCTACGGCCGGCCCGACGCCTCGGCGGCCGAGGTGGAGACGGCGGCCCGGGCGGTCGGCGCGCACGACATGATCGTCCGGCTGTCCGGCGGCTACGACCACGAGGTCGCGGGCCGGGGCCGGAACCTCTCGGCGGGCCAGCGCCAGCTGATCGCGCTGGCCCGGGCGGAGCTGGTCGATCCGGACGTCCTGCTGCTGGACGAGGCCACCGCGGCCCTCGACCTGGCCACCGAGGCGGCGGTCAACCACGCCGCCGACCGGCTCAGCGGCGGCCGCACCACGCTGGTCATCGCCCACCGGCTGACCACCGCCGAGCGCGCCGACCGGGTCGTGGTCCTGGACCACGGCCGGGTGATCGAGGACGGCACGCACACCGAACTGCTCGCCCGGGGCGGGGCGTACACCCGGCTCTGGCAGGCGTTCGTGGCGGAGGGCCACCACGGCGGTGCCGACGGCCGTGGTGTCGCGACCGTACCGGCCTCGGAGGCGATCGTCGGATAACCGGACCGAGCAGCCGAGCGGCCGAGCAGCGGTCCGGCTGAACAGCGGTCCGGCGGGGCGGCGGTCCGGCGGGGCGGTGGGCACCGGAAACGGGCCCGCCGCCCCGTCACGCCGTCCCGGTCACGCCGCGAGCAGTGCGATCAGCAGCCCCGAGGGGTCGATCCCGCGAGGCAGTTCGCTCACCTGCCCGTCCCCGACCTCGACCACCCGCCAGCCGGAGCCGTCGGCGCGCTCGGCGAGGTCGGTGGTGACGAACCGGCAGCCCAGCGCCCGCACCAGCGGCCGGACCACGGACAGGTCGGGGGAGACCGGGCAGCCGGGCAGGTCCGGGTGCGGCCCGACCAGCACCGGCTCGCCGTCCAGCCACCACGCCCGGGCCTCCACCGCCCGCCGCCGCCCGTCCCGGCCCGTGTCCCGATCCCCGTCCGCGGCGCCCTCGGAGCCGTCGCCGGACGGGGACGCGGGACCACGGGCGTCCCACCCCACCCGGGTGAACTCCTCGAACCGCCGCAGCACCACACCGCCCGCCAGGTGTTCGGCCTGCAGCTCCACGAACCGCGCGACCACCCGTTCGACGGCCGGCAGATCCGCCAACTCCGGGATGTAGCAGGCTTCGTCCCACTCGTCCTTGCGGGACTTCACATAGTCCTTGACGATCGCCGGCCCCTGCCCGCCGAGCCGGGCGACGGCCGGTGCCAACCGCTCCGCTCCGACCGTTCCCGCTCCGACCGTTCCCGCCCCGGTCCCGGCCTCCGGCACCGGCAGCCAGACGCTCTGCGGGGTGGCGCCTTCGAACACCTCGTACCAGCCCGGCAGTTCATGCGCCGAGGCGTACCCGGGAGGGCTGGTCAGCAGCTGCCCGCCGCGTTCCGCCAGGGCGGCGGCGAAGTCCGTGTACCGGGGGGAGGGGAGCATCCACCCCCGGTACCAGAACGGCCCGCGCCCCGCCGGCACGTGGTGGACGGCCGCATGGGCGTCCCCCGCGAGCAGCGCGTCGTGGTCGACCAGATGGTGCTCGCCGCCCAGGTCACGCAGCAGCCTGGCCTCCCAGGCGAACTGCGGGTCGACCCGGCGCGGGTCCAGCGGATGGGAGGGGAGGAGGAAGGCTGGTGCGGGCATGGGCGTCAGGGTAAGGCCACCGATGGGTCGACAGGCCGTCAAAACCCCGACGTCACAGGCCCGACCCGGACGGCCGGGCCTGTCCGGCGAGCCGTCCGGCAGCCCGTCCCGCCGGCCCCGCCGACCTGCCCCGACCCGCCCGCCGCAATCCGCTCGACGGCCGGAGCCGCCCGCTGCGAGAGTGACCCGATGCGAAACCTGTGGCGCAACGCGCGAAGGACCCCGCGGCAGGCGGCCCGCACAGTCGTCCTGGACGAAGGGGGCTCCGTCTTCCTCCTGCGCTCGGACAACAGCGAGGTCGGCGTGCACTGGACCATGCCGGGCGGCGGCATCGAGCCCGGCGAGACACCGTGGACGGGAGCGCGCCGCGAGCTCTGGGAGGAGACCGGCTGGTCCGACCTCGAACCCGGCCCGCTGCTCTGCACCTGGGAACACGACTTCACCTGGCACGGCACACCCGTCCGTCAGCACGAGCACATCTACCTCGCCGGCGGCCCGCACCGCGGCCCGGTCGGCGACGTCAGCGCGATGCACGCCGCCGACCGGATCCTCGACTGGCGCTGGTGGACCCCGGCGGAGCTCGCCGACCCGGACGCGGACGCCCTCTGGCCTCCCCTGCTGCCCGACCTGTTGTCGGCCGTCCGCGAGGGCTGGCTCACGGAGCGCCGCACACCCGAGCCCGTCGACCTCGGCTACATCCCGAACGCCCGCCCCGCCCGCCCCTGAAGCGGCCCGCCCGTTTCAGGCCCGGCCGACCCGCGCCGGGCCCGGCCGGCCCGTCCGGCGTCCGCCGCGCCGGCCCGTCCGCCCGGGCGGGCCGGCCTGCCAGTCCCGCAGCTCCAGCTCCCGGTCGTGCAGCGCACCCGGGTTGATCACGACGGAGAGCTGCGCCCCGGCCAGCCGCTCGTAGGCGAGGCCGGTGGCGCTCAGCAGGCGCTCGGTCGGCACCGACACGGCGATCGCGGGCCGCCAGGCGGGCAGCACCACCAGACAGGTCCCCCTGCCGAGCCGGACGAGTTCGGCGGCGGCCCGGACGGCGGGCCGTTCCTCCGCCCGCCCGGGCAGCCCCGTGGGTCCGAAGCGTCCCACGGCCTCCGGCTGGTGCGGGGTACCGCTGATCAGGACGCCCAGCGGCGCCTCGGCGCCCGTCACCGACCGCGCGCCGCCATCGGTCCCGCTGACGGTGGCGGCCCCGGTGGCGGTCCCGGGCTCCGTCCCGGTCCGGTCGTCACCGGTGCGCGGCCCGGGAACGGACGGCACGTTCGCCGTCGGCGCCGGGCCGGAGCGCGTGGTGTCCGGTTGGAGGGGCCCGGCCGCCTGAGGGTGCATCCGGCGCAGCCGCCGCGACGGTGCCGGTCGCCGGGTGGCGACGGTGCGCAGCTCCTCCTGGGCCGCCCGCAGGACGGGGACGCTGCGGTCCCGGGCGGCCGGCGGCTGCTGGAGTCGGACGAAGCCCTCGCCGCGACCGTCACCGCCGTCCGCGCGCTCCGGCCCGGCCACGTCCCCCGCAGCGCCGTCCGACCAGTCCGACCAGTCCGACCCGTCCGACCCGGCAGCCCCACCGGACCGGCCGCCGCCGCGCGGCCTGGGCACGGAGCCACCCGTCCAGCCTTCGGCCGCCGCCGCCGCGATCGAGCAACGGCTCGCGCCGTCCGCCGGTGCGGCGCTCCCGGCCCCGTCCGGGCGGACGGGTGCCGACGGCGTGATCGCGGCGGCGGGGGCCGACGGGGACCGGTCGGCGGCGGTCTGGTCGAGCGTGGTCATTGGCACGGGCCCTTCACGGTTCGGTGCCGTCGATCCTCCCGCACCGGGCGATCTCCTCCAAGCGGCTTTTCGCCTCGTGCGCCCCACGCCACCGTCCTGCCCCGTTCGTCCCGTTCGTCCCGACAACCCCAGCCGTCCCAGCCCTCCTGGCCGTCCCGGTGGCCCAGCAGCCCCCGGGGCAGGGCCGTCAGGCGCCGGGCGCCACGAAGCCCTTGAGGTCGGCCAGGACGACGTTGGCCGCGGCCACGCCGAGGCCGAGGAACCAGGTCTCGTCCGGGACCGGTCGGGCCTGTCCGGACTTGACCGCGCCGAGCGTCTTCCACAGGGCCCCGCCGAGCACCGCGTCCTGGTTGGTGGAGCTGGGCGTGCCGTAGACGCCGTAGAAGACCCAGTCGGCGTCCGCCTTGTCGATCTGCTCGGGGCTGATCTCCACCGCGAGTTCCTTGACCTGCTCGATCTTGGGCTGCGGCAGCTGGGCGTCGGTGAGGATGGTGCCGATGAAGGACAGCTCCGCGTAGAGCCGGGTCTTGCCGGGCATGAAGCGCAGCGGCGTGATGGTCGGCCGCTTGTCGCCGAGCGTGGCCCCGATCGCCGCGGCGGCCGTCTGATAGGCGTCCAGCTGGGCCCTGGCCTCGGCCTCCAGGCCGAACGGGCTCGCGTTGAGCAGGAAGTTCTGCTTCCACGGGTAGCCGGGGCGCAGCGAGAAGACGGTCGGCGCGATCTTGGAGAGCTGCTCGTACTGGTCCTGGGCGCGCAGCTGGCTGCCGAGGATCAGGTCGGGCTTGAGCGCGGCGATGGCCTCCAGGTTGAGGCTGTTGATGGTGCCGACGTTGGCGGGGTTGCCGGCCTTGTCCTTGAGGTAGGACGGCATCGTCTTGGAGCCGTCGGTGTGGACGACGCCGACCGGCTGGATGCCGAGCGAGACGACGTTGTCGAGCTCGCCGGTGTCGAGGACCACGACCCGGACGGGCTTGGCGGGGACGACGGTCTCGCCCATCGCGTGCTTGACGGTGCGGGGGTAGACGCCGGGCGCGGCGTCGGTGCCGAAGCCCTTCATCTTCTCGATCACGGCGGCGTAGTCGTCGCCGCCCTGCTTGACCGACTTCTGGTCCGGCGTGGAGCCGCCGGAGGGCTTGGTCGTCCCGCCGCCGGAGCCGGAGGCGCCGGAGTCCGAACCCTCGGAGCCCGAGCCACCCGAGCTGCCGCAGGCGGTGAGCAGCCCGCCGATGCCGAGCACGGCTCCGCCGGTGAGGGCCGCGGTGAGCAGCTTCCGGCGGGTGGGGCGGGGGTCGGTCGGCCGGCCGGGGGTGGGGGACACGCGGCACTCCTTCAGGGGCGGGGCTCGAAGTTAGGTGAGGCAAACCTATCCGACGGCCTCCGCGGCCTCCCCGCCGCACCGCCCGGGAGGGCGGAGCGGGGTCCCGAATCGTGTCAAATCACAACACTTCCGACAAATCAATTCGGTAACGACCCTTCGAAATAAAGGTACACGCCTTAACGGTCCATGCATCACAGGCCAACGGTTGAGCGTTCCTGGGTAAATCGAAGGGAGTGGTTCAGATCACCCGAGGTTGGCCTACTCAACCTTCAGTACCCGCACCTAGGGTGCGGTGGTGTTTGATCAGCAGCTCTCAGAGCACGGAAGCAGCGGCCGGGCAACGGCGCCCGCCGCTCCGCAGGGTGCCCCGGTCAGTGGCGCCAGTGGTGGAGTCCCCGGCGCCGCTTCGGCGGGGGCGGCGGGGGCGACGGGGGCAGCGGGGGACAAGGGCCTACGGGGCAACTCCGTCGGCCTGCTGAGCAGCGTGGTCCTGGGCGTCTCCACGGTCGCCCCGGTCTACTGCCTGACCGCGACCCTGGGTCCGACCGTCACCGCGGTCGGCGTCCAGATGCCCGCGGTCTTCCTGGCCGGCTTCCTGCCGATGCTGCTCGTCGCGTTTGCGTACAAGGAGCTGAACAAGGACTTCCCGGACTGCGGCACGTCCTTCACCTGGACGGTCAAGGCGTTCGGTCCCCGCGTCGGCTGGATGGCCGGCTGGGGTCTGACGGTCGCCACGATCATCGTGCTGTCCAACCTCGCCGGGGTGGCCACCGACTTCCTGTACCTCATGCTCGGCGAGATGACCGGCAGTGGCGCCGTCGCCGACCTCAACGACAACAAGGCCGTGCACCTGGCCACCGTCGTCGTGCTGATCGCCGCCGCCACCGCGATGAGCTATCGCGGCATGACGGCCACCAAGTGGTTCCAGTACAGCCTGGTCGGCCTCCAACTGGCCGTCCTGCTGCTGTTCTCCGGCATCGCCATCGCCAAGGCCGCCGCCGGAGACCTGCCCCACTCGATCGGCTTCTCCGCCTCCTGGCTCAACCCGCTGGAAGTGAGCTCGTTCAGCGCGTTCACCGCCGGCCTCTCCCTGTCGATCTTCATGTACTGGGGCTGGGACACCTGCCTCACCATGAACGAGGAGACCAGCGGCAGCGCCAAGACCCCGGGCCGGGCCGCGATGATCTCGATGGTCACCCTGGTCGGCTCCTACCTGCTGGTCGCCATCGCCGCCCAGATGTTCGCCGGCGTCGGCACCACCGGAACCGGCCTCGGCAACCCGGACACCGCCGACAACGTCTTCTCCGCCCTGGCCCGCCCGGTGCTCGGCTCCCCGTGGAGCATCCTGCTCTTCGTGGCCGTCGTGGCCAGCGCCGCCGCCAGCCTGCAGACCACCTTCATCCCGGTCGCCCGCACGCTGCTCGCGATGAGCGCCTACCGGGCCGTGCCGCCGCGCTTCGGCACCGTCCACCCGCGCCACCGCACCCCCGGCTTCGCCACCGTCGCCGCCGGCATCGCCACCGCCGCCTTCTACGTCGGCATGAGCGTGATCAGCGAGAACGTCGTCCAGGACACCATCCTGGCCCTCGGCCTGATGATCTGCTTCTACTACGCGCTGACCGCCTTCGCCTGCGCCTGGTACTTCCGCCGCTCGCTCCGCGACAGCCTGCGCGACCTCGTCGTCAAGGGCATCGCCCCGTTGCTCGGCGGCATCCTGCTCAGCGGCGTCTTCCTGCAGACCCTCACCGACGCCTGGAACCCGGACTACGGCAGCGGCACCGTGTTCGGCATCGGCTCGGTGTTCGTCATCGGCGTCGGCATCCTGCTGCTCGGCGCGGTCCTCATGGTCGTGTACGGCTTCTACCGGCCCGCGTTCTTCCGCGGCGAGACGCTGCGCAAGGACACGCCCGCCCTCATCGTCGAGGACTGATCACGACCGAGGAGTCGAACGGCGGGTGGGCACCCGCTATCCTCGAACCCATGAAGCGCTTCGCAGGTCTCAGCTGGTGGCCGTCCTAGGACGGCCACCAGCCACGCCTGACCAGGGCCGTCCGGGATGGACGGCCCTGTTGCGTTTCTCCGACGGGACGGGCCCCGAGCCCCGGACGGCCGCCACCACCGCCGTACCGAGGAGAGACACCCCGTGACCACGACCACCGCCGTCGCCGACCAGCCCGGCCCCGCCGACCACTCCGCGGAGTCCGCGGGCCTCGCCGACCTCGCCGACCTCGACGCGAGCATTCGCACCGACCCGGGCGCCCACCGCGTCCTCACCGGCGACCGGCCCACCGGCCCGCTCCACCTCGGCCACTACTTCGGCAGCCTCCGCAACCGGGTCCGCCTCCAGCGCCTGGGCGTCGAGATGTTCCTGGTCATCCCCGACTACCAGGTCATCACCGACCGGGACCTCGCCGACCGCCTCGCCGAGCACACCGAGAACCTCGTCCTCGACTACCTCGCCACCGGCATCGACGCCGAGCGCGCCACGATCTTCACCCACAGCTCGGTCCCCGCCCTCAACCAGCTGCTGCTGCCCTTCCTCAGCCTGGTCAGCGTCGCCGAACTCCACCGCAACCCCACCGTCAAGGACGAGATCGCCCACTCCAGCCAGGCCGCCGTCAACGGACTGATGCTCACCTACCCCGTCCACCAGGCCGCCGACATCCTCTTCTGCAAGGCCGACCTGGTCCCCGTCGGCAAGGACCAGCTGCCCCACCTGGAGGTCGCCCGCACCGTCGCCCGCCGGTTCAACGAGCGCTACCCGCACCCCGACGGCACCACCGTCTTCCCCCGCCCCCGGGCCCTGCTGGGCGCCGCCCCGCTGCTGCTCGGCACCGACGGCGGCAAGATGAGCAAGAGCCGCGGCAACTCCATCCCGCTCGCCGCCGACGAGGACACCACCGCGCGGCTCCTCAAGGGCGCCAGGACCGACACCGACCGCCGCATCGGCTACGACCCCGTCGGCCGCCCCGAGGTCTCCAACCTCGTCCTGCTCGCCGCCCTCTGCCAGGACCGCATCCCCGAGGAGGTCGCCGAGGAGATCGGCGACGGCGGCGCGGCCGCGCTCAAGCGCACCGTCACCGAGGCCGTCAACGAGTACTTCCGCCCGATCCGCGCCCGCCGCGCCGAACTCGCGGCCGACCGCGGCCACCTCCGCGAGGTCCTGCGCGCCGGCTCCGAACGCGCCAACGCGATCGCCGACGCCACCCTCGCCGAAGTGCGCGAGGTCATGGGATCGCTGTGAACGCGTCAGGGGCATAACCTCTCGGGGCCGGTTCCGCGCCGGCCCCGGGACCACCCCGACCCGCGCCGCCCACCCCGGAAGGAACCCGGCCATGGACCAGCACCCGACCACCCCCGGCCGAGGACTGGCCCGCCCGCCGCACCTCCGCCCCGGGGACCACGTCACCGTGGTCGCCACCAGCGGCCCCATCGACCCCCGGCGGCTCGCCGCCGGCACCGCCCTGCTGCGCTCCTGGGGACTGCGCGTCACCGGCGCCCCGCACGTCCTGGACACCCACCCCGTCCTCGACCACCTCGCCGGCACCGACGCCGACCGCGCCGCCGACCTCCAGACCGCCTGGCTCGACCCCACCGTCGACGCCGTCATGTGCGCCCGCGGCGGCTACGGCGTGCACCGCATGGTCGACCTCCTCGACTGGAACGCCCTGCGCGCCGTCCCGCCCAAGGTGCTGATCGGCTACAGCGACGTCTCCTCCCTGCACGAGGCCTTCGCCCAGCGCCTCGGCGTCGCCACCCTCTACGGACCGATGAGCGCCACGGCCACCTTCCTGGAGGACGGCCCCACCGCCGAACACCTGCGCCGCACCCTCTTCGAACCCGCCGCCACGACCGTCCTCACCTCGGCCACCGCCACCGCCCTCGTCCCCGGCCGGGCCCGCGGCATCACCGCCGGCGGCTGCACCCACGTCCTCGCCGCCGAACGCGGCACCCCCGCCGCCCGCCCCTCCTACGCCGGCCACCTCCTGGTCCTGGAGGACGTCAACGAGCACCCCTACCAGCTCGACCGGCTCCTCACCCAGCTCCTGCGCTCCGGCGCCTTCGACGGCGTCACCGGCATCGCCCTCGGCTCCTGGGAGGGCTGCGGCCCGCTCGACCGGGTCCGGGACGTCATGTTCGACCGCCTCGGACCGCTCGGCATACCGATCATCTGGGAACTGGGCTTCGGCCACGGCCCGTCCACCCTGACCGTCCCGCTCGGCGTCCCCGCCCTGCTCGACGCCGACGCCGGCACCCTCACCCTGGACCTGCCCGCCCTCGCCGAACGCTGAGTAGGGTTCGCCCATGAACGCGGACCGCCCCACCGGGACCTCCGGCGTGGCCGGGCTCGACGCGGACAGCCTCGCGGCCCTCGCCCGCGGCCTGCTGCGAGGCCCCGGCAGCAACGCCCGCACCATCCTCGGACTCGCCGGCCCGCCCGGCGCGGGCAAGTCCACCCTGGCCCGGCACCTCGTCGCCGAGGTCGAGCGCCACGAGGGCCCGGGCAGTGCCGCCTACCTCCCGCTGGACGGCTTCCACCTCTCCGCCGCCCAGCTCGACCGCCTCGGTCTCGGCCACCGCAAGGGCGCGCCCGCCACCTTCGACGCGCACGGCTACGTCGCCCTGCTGCGCCGGGTCGCCACCGACCGCTTCCAGGACATCTACGTCCCCGACTTCGACCGCGACCTCGACGAGCCGGTGGCCGCCCGGCACGTGGTCCACCCGCACGCCCGCCTCGTCATCACCGAGGGCAACTACCTCGCCGCCGCCGACCACCCCTGGCCGGAGGCCCGGCGCCTGCTGCGCGAACTCTGGTACGTGGAGACGGACGACGCGGTCCGCGAGGCCCGTCTCCTCGGCCGCCACCGCGCCGGCGGCCGCGACGAGGCCACCGCCCGCCACTGGGTCACCGGCAACGACCACCCCAACGGTGAGTACGTGAAGGCCGGCCGCGCGCTCTGCACCCGGACCGTCCGAGTAGGCCGTTTGCCTCAGCCCCCGAATGGGCGTAGTGTTCTCTAGTCGCTCGGCAGGGAGCACCGGACACGCATCGGCGCGGACGGTCCCGGGGCGGCCAATCCTCTGAAACACCACCTCTTCCCGGTTGCGGGCCGAGGCGTGTCGCTATTTGTTTCGACGCGTTCCGGCTCAGGGTTTATTTGGTGTGCCTGTTTTTAGGGATTGCGGCCGGATTCGCTTTTCGGAGCGGTGATCGGCTAG